>NZ_VLKF01000001.1:1203153-1503941 GCF_007994135.1 Modestobacter roseus | reverse complement strand
TTGCGGTCCTCGGGGCCGCCGGAGGTCAGCAGGTGGGTGCCCTCGGGGTGCTCGGTCCGGACGAGCCGGTCCCCGTCGAAGTCCCAGCTGGTGAGCCGGTCGGGGTCGACCAGCACGAGGAGGAAGCCCGCCATGCCGGCGAGCCGGACGTGCGCGGTCCAGTCCGGACCGCGGGTGGCGCCCAGCAGCGGCAGCATCCCCCGGCTCGGTGCCCCGGGCGCGGCCGGCCGGTCGTGGTGCCGGTTCAACACCAGGGCGGTCCGGCCGGTGCCGACGGAGGTGGCGCACCAGGTGCCCCCGGCGACGTGGTCCCGGCCGCCGACGACGTCGGGGAACTGCGGCCACCACCGGCCGGGGTCGTCGAACCCGCGCGTCGTCACCTCGTCGCGGACCGCGAGGACCGCCGCCGGCCGGCCCGCGGACCGGCGCACCACCACCGTGCACACGCCGACATCCTGTCGTGCCGGCCACCCGGACGGCGGCGCGGCACGGTCACCGAGGTCAGGCCCGGGTGGTCCTGGCCTCCTCGTGGGCCCGGCAGCAGCAGACGGCGCCCGTCGTGCTGCAGGCCGCCGCCGACTGGTGCCGGTAGGCGGCGACCTTCCCGGTCGCGGCGCGCGCGGCCGGTGCGGTCGACGTGGTGGCGTCGTACACCACTCGGCCGCCGATCAGCGTGCCGATGACCTCCAGGCCGGTGATCTCCTCCGCCGTGCGGGCCCGGAGGACGTCCCCGCTGAGGATCGTCACGTCACCGACGTACCCCCGGCGCAGCTGGCCCTTCCAGTCCTCGGCGTGGTCCTGCCACGCCGGCGTGGCGGTGTAGGAGCGCAGGGCCTCCTCCATGGTGATGGCCTGCTCGATGCCACCGACCTTGCCGTCGAAACCCTGCCGCGTCACCGCCCCCGCGACACCGATGAGCCAGTCGGGTGTCACGACGGCGGCGTCGGACGCGCTCGACGCCCGGACACCGTTGTCCAGAGCCGTGCGGAAGGGCCACTGGTAGTCGACCCGCTCGGGTCCGATGGTCGTGTCGAAGAACCGGCTGTAGACCTGCTTGATGGTCGGGTTGAAGCTGACCCCGACGTCGTTCCTGGCCATCGTCCGCAGGGTCCCGGGCGGGGTGAGGTCCCCGTGGATGACGTAGTGGCGGAGCTGGTTCGTCCGCGTCGCCAGGTAGCCGGAGACGACGGCGTCGATGGCCGCGTCGCCGGTGGCGTGGGTGCCGACCTGGAAGCCCTTCCGCGCGGCGAGCGCGATGACGGCGTGCAGTGCGGCCAGCCGCTCGGCGTCGTCGGCCCCCGCGGTGAGCAGGTGACCGTTGCCGCCGTCGAGGAACGGCTCGTGCAGCCACGAGGTCTGGGCGTCGGTGGGGACGCCGTCGGCGAGCACCTTCACCTCGCCGACACGCAGCATCCGCGGGTCGACGTCCCCCATCGGCCCGAGGCCGGCCAGCGTCTCCTCGAGCGCGGCGGCGGTCCCGCCGGCCCGGAGCATGAGGTTGATGCGCAGGTCCAGGGAGCCGTCGAGGATCTTCCCCCGGTAGAGGTCCACCTGGTCGAGGCCGACGCCGGGGTCGGTGAGGCTGGTGATGCCGAGGGAGTGCAGCACCGAGGCAGCGAAGTCCATCGCCTCCGACACCTCGGCCGGCGTGTACGGCGGGATCGCGGCCATCACGAGCCCGGACGCGGCCTCGCGGAGGATGCCGGTGGGCTCCCCGGTGGCGTCCTTCTCGATGATGCCGCCCGGTGGCGGGACGGTGTCCCGGGTGATGCCCGCCAGCTGCAGTGCCCTGGAGTTCACGGCGAGCGCGTGGTGCGAGATGTCGGACATGTAGACGGGGTGGTCGCCCGACACGGGGTCGAGCACGTCGCGGGTCGGGAGGCGGTCCAGCCGGGTGCCGTCCCACTGGCTGGCCCGGATCCACGAGTCGGGTGCCGGGGCCTCCTGGACGGCCTGCGCGATGACCGCGGCGATCTCCGCGGCCGTCGACCTCGCGACGTCGTAGCTGTAAATGCGCGGGCCCTCGAACCCGAAGTTGCTCGCCTCGAAGCCGAACCCGTTGAAGTGCAGGTGGCCGTCGTTGATGCCCGGTAGGACCGTGCCGCCACCGGCGTCCACCACCGCCGTCCGGCGCCCGGTGAACCGGCCGATCTCGCGGTTGGTGCCGACGGCGACGACCCGGCCGTCCGCGATGGCGAGTGCCTGGGCCCGGCTGCCCCGCCGGTCCATGGTCAGGACCTTGCCGTTGACCACCACCGTGTCCGCTCCCCAGGAGCGCGGATGGGCGTGGGCAGGTGTGGCGGTGCTCGTGGCGACGCCGGTCGCTGCGACGACGCTGGCGGCGATCTTGAGGGCGCTCCGGCGGCTGATCTGGTGTTCGGTCACTGGTCACTCGCATCCGTTGTCCGTGCGGTGTCGCCCACGTGGTGGCTGGGAGTCCTCCCAGCCGCTACGTTCCTGCTGGCGTGGTGCACGTGTTGGTACTGGACGGCTGCCCCCACCGGGCCGGACAGTGCCGCTGGGGCCGAGAGCAGTGCCGTCGCGGTCAAGCCATCGGAGGTCAACGGCGACCATGGGTGCGGACCGACGGCGCAGCCGGGTGCTCGAGGGCTATCTCGACACCCGCCGCGCCCCCGCTCGGCCGGCCCGGGACGCCGTCCTCGTCCGCTGCCAGGCGGACGTCACCGTGGCGCGCTCGTGGCGGCTCCGGGACGTCGACTGCTGCCTGATCGAGGGCGCCGACGTCGACGTCGTGCCCTACCGGCGGAACGCGGTCCCGCGGCCGGGCGCCGACGAACGGGGGATCGCGCTGGGCTTCGTCGCCGCCGGCTCCATGCAGATCACCCAGGACCGGCACTCGGTGACCCTGCGGCGCGGACAGGTCGGCCTGTACGACGGCCTGACGCCCTTCGCCCTCCACTCGGAAGTCCCGCACCGCTACCTGGTGGCCCATCTCCGGCGCCAGGTCGTGCGGCTCCGCCCCGAGGACCGCGACTCCCTGATGGCCCGCGACCTGTCCGCCTTCGTCGGCGCGGCCGCCCTCGGTGCGCTGCTGGCCACGGTGGTCGAGGTGGGCGAGGACCCGATGCCCGCGGCCGGCCAGCACCTGGGGGACGCGATCCTCGCGTGCGTGCTCGCGATCGTCGCCGAGTCGCGTGGACCTGCGGTGGGGGAGCGGTCCAGCCTGCTCTTCGGGGAACTGGCCGACTGGCTGGACGCGCACCTGCCCGACGACCTCTCCACCGAGAGGCTGGCTGCCGAGCACTTCCTGTCCGCCCGCTACGTCCGCAAGCTCTTCGCCGATCACGGGACGACGGTCACCGCCCACATCCGCGACCGGCGGCTCGAGCGGATCCGGGACGAGCTGCTGGCGCCCTGGAACGCCGACGTCCCGGTGTCGGCCATCGCGGCCCGGTGGGGCATGCGCGACCCCAGCGCCTTCTCGCGCGCGTTCACCCGGCAGTTCGGCGAGGCGCCGGCCGGCTTCCGCAGCAGGGCGGTGCGGCGGCCCCGGGACCCCGCCGGCTGATCGGGCGTCAGCGGAAGCGGGCTCCGGTGATCCGCGCGCGGGAGAACCCGCCCTCGGCCGCACGTGCGGTGCCCCACCGCTGCATGCCCACCCCCAGCAGCCGGCCGTCCGCGGCGACGGGCAGCTCCGCCGTCTCCTCCTCGCCGTCGACGGTCCAGGTCATCCGCGCGGCGCCCCGGGCCGGCGGCCCCAGCGGAACCAGGCGAGTGGCCCGACCCAGTTGATCGCGATCACCGCGGCCCAGCGGGCCTTGCTGCCGTTCACCTGGTCGGCCGGCCGGGTGGCCAGGTCGGCCCAGGCGGTCGTGGCCAGGGAGAGCTGCACCGAGCCCAGCGTCAGCAGGGTCGCCTGCTGATGCGGCGTGAGGTCCCGCCACCGTCGGACGGACCGGGTCCGGCCACGTCGCCGGTCCCGACCCCCGCCGGGGAGTGCGGCGCGCACGGCATCGACCAGGAACGCCGTCCGGCTGTCCGTGGGCCCGGACCGGTGCGCCCGCCGGGTCACGGCCGGACCGACCCGAGCAGCAGCCCGGTGGACCCGCCGCGCCCCCGGCTGCCCACGACCAGCAGGTCGGCGTCCTCGGCCGCCGCGACGAGGGCCGGCGCCGGGTGGCCCGCGACGACGTACCGGTGCACCCGCGCGGCCGGGCCGAGACGGGAGACCGGGGACGTCGGGATGACCGGCTGATCTGCGTGGTGCTGCAGCGTGCCCATCGTCTCTCCTCGTGCTCCGCGGGGCAGTGCTCCTCATCGTCGAGCCGGGACGGACCGTCGAGGAGAGTCGTTGGTCGGTGCTCCACTGCACCTCCGGCCCCGACCGGTCACCCCAGCCCGACCGACCAGATCGCCAGCGCGCGGGCGCTGCTCGACGCCGGGGCCGTCTCCCCGGCCGGGTACGAGGCGCTGGAGGAGCGAGCACTCAGCTGGACGGGGACCTCCAGCCCTGTCCGCCGGGCTCCTCGGACCATCGCCCGTCGGCCTCGTGCGGGCTTGGCTGGACGGGAGAGCCGCCGACCCCGAGGAGCAGTCGTGGAGACAGGACAGCAGCTGAGCGGACAGGTCGCCCTGGTGACGGGGGGAGCGCGGGGCATCGGGGCCGCGGTCGCCGAGCTCTTCGTCGCCCGCGGTGCGCAGGTGGTGGTCGCCGATGTGCTGGACGACGAGGGCGGGCAGCTCGCCGGCGTACTGGGGGCAGCGGCGCGGTACACCCACCTGGACGTCACCGACCCCGGCGAGTCGCGCGTCGCCTTGGCGGACACCGAGTCGGCGGTCGGGCCGGAGGCGGGGTCGTGGTGAACGTGTCCTCGACCGCCGGGCTCACCGGGTACGCGGGGATCACCGGCTACGTGGCGGCGAAGTGGGGCCTCCGCGGGCTGACGAGGGCGGCGGCGCTGGAGTTCGCGCCGGACGGCATCCGGGTCTGCTCGGTGCACCCGGGCTCGATCCGTACGCCGATGACCGCTGGGCTGGACGCCGGCACGGTGGCCGGGCAGCCGATCGAGCGTTTCGGCGAACCGGCGGAGGTCGCCCGGATGATGGCGTTCATCGCCGGGGAGGCCACCTTCTCCACCGGCAGTGAGTTCGTCGTCGACGGCGGCGCGACCGCCGGCGTGACCACGGTGCTCCCGGGGCGGCCGTCATGACGCCGGCCGGACGGGTGGCCGTGGCCCAGGTGCGGACGAACCGGACCGGCTACGTGGTCGCCGTGCTGGTCAACGCGGCCGGTCTCGTGGTGCTGCACGTCTGGCCGGGGTGGCAGGAGTTCCCGGTGCTCACCGCGGACACCCGGTCGGTGCTCGGGGTGGTGGACGCCGCGCTGGTGGTGGGCATCGTGGTGAACGTCGTGCTGCTGCTGCGCAGCCCGGGCTGGCCGACGGCAGCGGGCTCCCTGCTGACCACCCTGGTCGGGCTGGTGGCGACGGTGCGGGTCTGGCAGGTCTTCCCGTTCGACGTCTCGGACACCTGGGAGACGGTGCTGCGGGTCGTGCTCGTCGTCGGCGTCGTGGGTGCCTGCCTGGGGCTGCTCGCCCTGCTGCGCATGCGGCAGGTCACCGGCGGCCGAGGAGACGGCTGAACCGGCCGGCGGGCCGATCCAGCCGTGGGTGCCCGGGACAGCGCTGGGCCGGCGGCACCGCGGCCATCACCTGGTCGACGTGCTGGCCGCAGCCGGCCCAGGTGGTCCTGCCGCAGGTCCGGCAGGTCGTCGCACGGCACATGGGGAGCTCCTTCGTGCGTCGGGCACGGGCGCCGGACCGAGGGGAGGTCAGGGTCGCGGGGGAGGTCAGGCCAGGGAGAGGAAGAGGCGTTCGAGCTCGCGCAGGTCCAGCTCACGTGCCTCGGCGTCCTCCGTCGTGGAGCAGTGACGCATCCCGGTCGACACGACGGCGAAGCCGGCCTTGCTCAGGGCCTTCGAGGCCGCCGCCAGCTGGGTGACGACGGCCGAGCAGTCCCGGCCGTCCTCGATCATCTTCACGATGCCGCCGATCTGGCCCTCGATGCGCCGCAGGCGCTTGACCACGTCGGCGAGCTCACCCTGGGGGATGTTCACCCGCTCCACAGTAGGTACCCCCTGGGGTATGTGCAAGGCGGTTCCCGCAGGACCTCCGCCCCTGGTCGCGACGCCGGGCCGCTGGCACGGTCACCGGGTGGGTGCGGTGCGGTCGACCAGCCGGGGTGCCATCGACGTGCAGGAGCCCGGCGGCCCGCCGGAGCGACCCAGGACACCGGACACCGGCCTCCGCGCCGGCGACGTCGCCACGCGGGTGGCCGCCGGGCAGACCAACGCCACCACGGTGCGGACGAGCCGGACGATCGGCGAGATCGTCCGGGCCAACGTCCTCACCTTCTTCAACGGTCTGCTCGTCGCGTTGTTCGTGCTCGTGGCCCTGACCGGCCGGTGGCAGAACGCGCTGTTCGGTGGCGTCGTCGTCGCGAACGCGGCGGTCGGCATCGTCCAGGAGCTGCGGGCGAAGCGGACGCTGGACCGGCTGGCGGTGCTCAACGCCCCGCGTGCCCGGGTGCTGCGCGACGGTGCCGAGCGGGAGCTCCCGGTGGCCGAGGTGGTGCTCGACGACCTGCTCGCGTTGCGTGCCGGCGACCAGGTGCCGGCCGACGGCGTGGTCCGTGACTGCACCGGGCTGACGGTCGACGAGTCGCTGCTCACCGGGGAGTCCGAGCCGGTGGTCAAGGCGGCCGGCGACCCGGTCATGTCCGGGTCGATCGTCGTCGCCGGGCGTGGGCTGGCGCAGACGACCGCGGTCGGCGACGACTCCTACGCCGCCCGGCTGGCCACCGAGGCCCGCCGCTTCACCACCACCCACTCCGAGCTGGTGTCCGCGACCGACCGGCTGCTGCGCTGGATCTCGCTCACCCTGCTCGTCGTCGGCCCGGCCGTGCTGTGGAGCCAGTTCCGCACGCCGGACAACGACAGCTGGCAGGATGCCGTGACCGGCACGGTCGCCGCCCTGGTCGGCATGGTCCCCGAGGGGCTCGTGCTGCTCACCACGCTGGCCTTCGGGGTCGCCACGGTGTCCCTCGCCCGCCGCGCCACGCTGGTGCAGGAGCTGCCGGCCGTCGAGGGGCTGGCCCGGGTGGACGTCGTCTGCCTGGACAAGACCGGCACGCTCACCCACGGGGACGTGCGCGTCGACGAGCTGATCCCGCTCACCCCCGCTGCCGGCGAGGCACCCGCGGCCCTCGGGGTGCTGGCCGCCGCCGACCCGGCGAACGCCACCGCCGCCGCGCTCGGCACCGCCTTCCCGACGTCCGGGCCGGGACCGCTGGACGTCGTGCCGTTCTCCTCCGCCCGCAAGTGGTCCGCCGTGCGGACGCCGGACGCGGTGTCGTGGGTGCTGGGGGCGCCGGAGATGGTGCTGCCCGCCGCGGACTCCGTCACCGAGGCGGCGGCGAGGAGCCGGGCCGACGACCTGGCGGCCCAGGGGCGGCGGGTGCTGCTGCTCGCCCGGTCGGCCGCGCCCTGGACGGTGCACGGCGAGGAGCCGGTCCTCCCGCCGGACCTGGTGCCCGTCGCGCTGGTGGTGCTGGCGGAGCACCTGCGGGAGGACGCCGCGGAGGTGCTCCGGTACTTCACCGACCAGGGCGTGGCGCTCACGGTGATCTCCGGGGACAACCCGAGGACCGTCGGGGCCGTGGCGGCCGCGGTCGGCGTCCCGGGCGTGGCCGGCGCGGGCGACGCCGTCGACGCGCGCACGCTGCCCGACGACGCCGACGAGCTGGCCCAGGTCATGGAGGAGCGCAGCGTCTTCGGCCGGGTGACGCCGCACCAGAAGCGGGCCATGGTGGCCGCCCTGCAGCGGCGCGGGCACGTGGTCGCGATGACCGGGGACGGCGTCAACGACGCGCTCGCGCTGAAGGACGCCGACATCGGGGTGGCGATGGGGAACGGGTCACCGGCCACCCGCGCCGTGGCGCAGCTGGTGCTGCTGGACGGCCGGTTCGCGCACCTGCCGGAGGCGGTGGCCGAGGGACGGCGGGTGATCGCCAACATCGAGCGGGCGGCGAGCCTGTTCCTGGTCAAGAACGTGTACTCGCTCGTGCTGGCGCTGATCACCGTGGTGACCCTGGGCGCCTACCCGCTCGCGCCGATCCAGCTGACCCTGATCTCGACCCTGACGATCGGGGTGCCCGGCTTCTTCCTGGCGCTGGCGCCGAACCGGCGGCGTTACCTGCCCGGGTTCCTCCGCCGGGTGCTGGCCTTCTCCCTGCCCACCGGTGTGCTGATCGGTGCCGCGGCCTACGCCGGCTACGCGCTCAGCCGCTGGCTGGTGCCCGATGCCGGCACGGCGGGCGCGCGCACGACGGCGACCGTCGCGGTGCTGGTCATGGCGTTGTGGACGCTGGGTGTCCTGGCCCGTCCGCTCACCGCCGCGAAGGTCGGCCTGCTGGTCGCGATGGGCGGGCTCGCGGTCGTGGCCGTCGGCGTGCCGGCGGTCGCGGAGTCCATCGTCCTGCTCGAGGTGACCGCGCCGTCGCTGGTCGTCGGACTGGCGGTCGGGGCGGCCGGCGCGCTGCTGGTCGAGGTCGTCCACCGCCTGCCGTCCACGTCCGCGCGCTGAGCGGTCGGGGCCCGCACCGGTGCGGTGCTGGCCCCGATCGCTGCGCCAACCCGGCGTCGGGCGGTCAGGTCCGGTGGGGGGTGGTCTCGTCCGCGGCCAGCAGCGCCGCCCGCAGCTCGTGCCGGACGTGCACGGCCGTCGGGCTCGTCCAGCCGTCGAGGGCGTCCAGCGCGCCGCGGACGACGTCGGCGACGCGCGCGTGCCCGTACCGGTCGCGGAGGTCGCTGGTGGACAACCCGAGCATGGTGTGGAGGTAGGGCTCGGCGGCGGCCGGGATCGGCCGTTCGTGCCAGGTCAGGTCGTCGATGATCAGGCCGGCGATGTCTGCGACCGGGCGGTCCAGTTCATGCGCGGCGAGGTGCTGGGGGCGGGGGGTGTCCACGGGTGTCCCTGCTGTCTCGTCCAGGGGGGGCGGGGGTGGCGGTCAGCCGGCCGTGGCCGGCTGCGTCTCGGCGTCGCGGCGGCCGGCCCGGACGACGACGACTGGGCAGGGGGAGTGGGCCACCAGGTGCTGGCTCACCGAGCCCAGCAGCATGCCGGTGAACCCGCCGTGCCCGCGGCTGCCGACGACCAGCAGATCCGCGTCCGCGGCCGCGTCCAGCAGCACCTGCACGGCGTGGCCCTCGACGACGTGCCGGTGCACCGCGGCGGCCGCGGCCGGGTCGAGCGTCGCCGCCAGCGCCTGGTCGAGCACCGCCCGACCGTTCTCCGCCCAGTCGACGCCGTCGACGACGACGCCCCAGCCGTAGGTCTCCGGCTGGTGCCACGCCGTGACCGCGTGCAGCTCGCCGCCGGTGGCCTCGGCCTGGCCCACGGCCCAGCGCAGGGCCTCCTGCGCGGACGGCGACCCGTCCACGGCGACGACGATATCCGGGCTGCGTCCGGCGGTGCTGCTCACGGGTCCTCCATGTGGTTGCTGATTGCAACTCCACTGTCGGTCCCGGGCGGGCTCCCGGGCAGGGCCTTTCGCCTCCGCCCGCCGTGGGACCTGGTCCCGACCTGACCCGAGGGCACGGGTCGGTGCATCCACCGCGCGTCGGGCGGGAGAAGAGAGACCAGGGCGGTGGTCGAGCAGAGGCCCCGACCAGCTCTCGATCGGAGGCGACGTGAACGTCGAGAACACCTTCACCTACGACTTCTCCCAGTACACGATCGTGTCCCACGTGTTCACCCTCGGCTACGCCGCGATGGCCGCCGGGCTGGTGTACTTCGTCCTGACCAGCCGGAACTCGCTGCCCCGGTACCGGCTGTCCTCCACCCTGTCCGGCGTCGTCATGCTGTCGGCGTTCCTGGAGCTGCTGGTCATCTCCCAGCGCTGGGACAGCGCCTTCCGCTGGGACGGCGAGGCCTTCGTCCAGGCCGGCACGCTGTTCTCCAACGGCTACCGGTACATGAACTGGTCGATCGACGTCCCGGTGCTGCTGCTGCAGATGCTGATCGTGTTCGGGGTGACCGGTGCGGCGTTCCGCCGCGGCTGGATCGTCTTCACCGTCGCCGGGCTCGGGATGATCTACACCGGCTACGTCGGCCAGTTCCACGAGGTGGAGCGCAGTGCGCCGTTCTGGGTCTGGGGCTCCATCAGCACGGTCTTCTTCCTGGTGATCCTGGCGCTGGTGTACCGCACCGTGTACGGCAACGTAGGCCGCATGCCCGCGGAGGTCCGTCCGCTGGTCAAGGCGGTCTGGTGGCTGCTGCTGGGCTCCTGGATGCTCTACCCCGGCGCTTACCTCATGCCGGCGATCTGGGACTCCGCCGACGGCGTGGTCGCCCGGCAGATCACCTACACCGTGGCCGACATCGTCTCCAAGGTCGTCTACGGGATCCTGCTGGCGGTCATCGCCCAGAAGGTCAGCAAGCACGAGCACCACGAGGAGGCGCTCGCGGCCGACGTCACCCAGCCCCGCGGGGGCATCACCGACGTCGCGGCCCCCGGCCGGGCCGCCTGAGCCGGCGGACCCGGTGCCGTCGGCCGCCGCGGTGCGGCCGGCGGCACCGGGTCAGGTGGCCAGCGAGCCGGCGAACACCTGCCAGGCGAGCGCGCTCTTGGCGACCAGGCTCAGCACGAGGTAGGCCTGCTCGCCGAACGCGTAGCTGCGCCACGGGCCGACCTCCCGGTACTGCAGCCACTGGTTGACCGCGAAGCTCGCGAAGAAGACGAACAGCGACACGAAGATCCCGTAGACGAAGCCCGGGATCTGCTCCGCGCCGACGATGGTTGCGGTGATCGCCACCCACGGCGCGACCCCGGCCACGCAGCCGAACCAGAAGGGCAGCATCGTCGTCCGTGCGCGGCCGGGCGGGTTGGCCTGCTCCTGCAACCAGCCGAAGAGGATCATCGCGACGTTGGCGCCGGCGATGCCGATCAGCGCGCTCAGCCCGGTGATGCCGGTGTAGGCGCATATCAGCAGCACCATGACCGTCGAGCTGAGCGAGTACTCCAGCCAGCGGAAGCGGTTGATCCCCCCGCGCAGGTCCTCCTCGTACCGCCGGCGCAGCACCGCGCCCGTCAGCAGGTGGTCGAGAGCCGCCAGCCCGAGGAAGACCGCGATCGCCGCTCCCACGCCGACGTCGACCAGCGGTTCCGGCGCCGGGACCGCCGTGCCGGGCGGGCCGGCCGGGAAGGACGACGTCACGGTGATCGCGAAGCTGCTGGCGAGCAGCAGCACCGCGATGGCCTGGGCGGCGTGCAGCACGGTGAGCGCCAGGTTCCAGCGGCGCAGGCCGGCCAGCCGGGCGTCGTCCACGCCCGTCGCGACCGGGATGGGCGCGCCGTCGGTGCTGCGGTTCACGGCGACCTCCTGAGGAGCAGGGCGGCCGGGTGGCCGCCGATACGGCACCCGGCGCCGGCGCGTGCGCCGAACGGTAGCGCGATCCTCGCCCGTGGACCGGTCCCCGCGGCCTGCGCGGGGGCCGACACCCGGAGCTGCGCACCGACCCGCCACCGGGTCGGACGCCCCCGGGACCGCTGGTGCGGGGAGCGTGGGCGAACGCCGCGATCGTGGACCTCTTGGTCGACGTCGTGGTGCTCGACCTCCCGGTGCTCACCGCGGTGCCGCTCGAGGTCGTCCTCGAGCTCGTGGTGGCGGTGACGCGCCGGGTCCGGTGGCGGGTGCGGGAGGCGAGGACGGCGGCTGGTCGGGGCGGTCTGCTGCTCTGGCTGGTGCGCGTCGGGAGCGACGACGTCGGCCTGCCGGCCGTCCGAGCCGTGTTCGGTGCGCGGGTGAGCCTAGGCGGGTCCCGGTCGGTGACCGGGCTCGTCATGACCCTCCTGCCACGCCGCAGCGGGCCGGTGAGCGCGCCGCCCGGACCGCGGTCCGCCGCGGATCGGGGCGTGGCCTGTGGCCTCGAAGCAGGCCGCGCCGCCGTGCGGACGCGACGGCCGCCCGGCGGCTCCGAGCGTCGAGCGTGCGGTAGATGGCCCGGACGTGCGTCGTCACGGTGTTGACCGACAGCTGGTGACGGGCGGCGATGTCCTCCATCGTCAACTGGGCGGGCAGGTCACGGAGCAGCTCCAGCTCCTGGGGGGTGAGGGTCGGCTGCGTCCGGGGGCCACCGCCCCTTCCGGGTCCCGCCGACGGTGGCACGCCGGCGTGCCGACGTGGTCGTCACCTGCCGGGACCGGGTGTCCGGCACCGGACTCCGGGGTCGACGCGCCGGCTGCCCGCGTGGTCCCGGACGGGGCCGGGGCGACCAGGTCGGCGGGCGACGTGCGGCCGGCGGTGGTGGACGTCGCGCTCGGGCCGGATCTCGTCGCGGCGCGGACCGCGGAGATCCGGGCGGTGGTCGAGGAGGCGCTGCTCGCCGTCCCGGAGCGGCTCCGGTTGAGCCTCGACGCGGTGCAGCGTTTCGACGCCGCAGGGGTGGGTGCGGCCGCAGGGGTGGGTGTGCTGCTGCGCGTGCACCGGCAGGCCCGCCGGCAGGGGGTGGACCTGATCTGCGCCGGCTCGCCGCGGCAGCTGGTCGCCGTGCTCCGCCGGACGGCCCTGGACCGGGTCACCACCGTGACCGTGTGAAGGCCGTCGCACGGGACCGTCCCGGCGCCCGGCCGCCGGGTCACCGGTCCGCAGCTGCTCCGGGGCGTGCGGTGGGAGGGGGCGGTGCCGCGGCCAGCCCCGTGCCCAGCACGACCAGTGCCAGGGCGACGGGGTACACGATCCAACGTTCGACTCCCCCCTCACCCAGCGCCTCGAACACCGTGAACCCACCGAACAGCTCGTAGCCGAGCAGGAAGGCCAGGGCCACGGCGCCCAGCAGGACCAGGACCGGGCGCAGCGGACGGGCCACCAGGCCGGCGGTCCGCATCGCTGCCACCCCGCCCCCCAGGAAGGCCAGCAGTGCCACCAGCTGGTGGACGGCCATGATCGTGTTGCCCGGGAAGAGGCCCACCCCGACCATCCCCACGGACAGTGCGCCCAACGGGAGGACCGCGGACAGCCGGGCACCGGCCCGGGACAGCAGCGCGGTCGCCGTCCCGATGGCCAGGCCGGCGGTGATCATCGCGGCGTTGAAGATCGCGGCCGACGGCTGGCGGACGACGTCCGTCGGTCGCATGGCGGCGAGGTCGCTGACGGTGTTGATGCTGCTGCGGTAGTCCGCGGGGTAGAGCGCCTCGGCGGTCACGATCGCCAGCAGCACGCCGGCACCGGCGGCCAGCAGCAGCATCCCGGCGGCGGTCCGCGCCCGCGTGCGCGGCGGCGTCTGCTCGGGTGTGCGGGTGCGGTCGGTCGTCATGGCTCTCCTCCACCGGCTCCGGGCCCGTCGAGCCTGACCGGTGCCCGGGCACGCCGACCGCGGCAGGAGGGCCCCTCCCCGCGGGTCCGACGTCCTCGTCGTCCCGTGCCCCGGGGGACGGCACCGGACCCGGCGGACCGGCCACCCGGTGGAAGTGCGCTGGCGCACCGTGGACGCGGCGACGAGTGTGGAGGGTCCGGAGCTCAGCGACGAGGCGAGGACGCATGACGGTCGACAGCGCGCAGGACGAGCACGGCGACGCGGGGGAGTGGCACCCCGGTCGGGAGGAGGGCTACACGACCGACGGCGAGCTGCGTCCCGGGGAACCGGGCGGGACGGGGTCGGGCAGTGGCGGGCTGGGCTCGGTGCACGAGCCCGCCCGGGAGACGCCGGTGTACGCCGAGACCGACGTCCTCGTCGTCGGGGGTGGTCCGGCGGGCTGCGCCGCGGCGATCGCCGCCCGCCGGGCCGGGGCCCGGGTGATCCTCGTCGAGCGCTACAACCACCTCGGTGGCCTCTCCACCGGTGGGCTGGTCATCTGGATCGACCGGATGACCGACTGGACGGGCTTCCCGGTCATCTCCGGGTTCGCCGGCGAGATCCTCGACCGCCTCCCGGCCGAGGCCGTCGCCGGCGCGCCGCGCGAGCTGTGGGGCTCGACGGACCCGGCGCACGTCGCGTACTGGCAGGAGCGGCTCGGCGCCGCCCGGGAGACCGTGACCTGGTCGCCGATGATCGACCCCGAGTGGCTCAAGACCGTCTCCGCCGAGCTGGTGCACGCCGAGGGCGTGGGCCTGGTGCTGCACTCCTGGGTGGTCGGCACCCTCCGGGAGGGGCGGACCGTGACCGGGGTGCTGTTCGAGAGCAAGGAGGGGCGGCGCGCGATCACCGCGAAGGTGGTCGTCGACACCACCGGTGACCTCGACGTCGTCGCGGGCGCCGACGTGCCCTTCGAGTCCGACGTCGACAGTGCCGAGAGCCCGGTGGCGCACTGCCTGAACACCAGCTGGATGTGGGCGGGGGTCGACTTCGGCCGCTGGCTGGAGTTCCGCCGGTCCGACCCGGCCGGGCACTCGGCGCTGATGGCCTCCGCCCGGGCGGAGCTGGGCTACGTCGAGCGGCCCTTCGTGGGCTGGCGGGACGACGTCGCGGTGTTCCTGGGCCCCCGGCTGTCCGGCTACAGCGGGCTGGCGGTCGCCGACCTGACCGCGGTCGAGCTGGAGTCGCGGCGGCGGATGCTGGCGCACCTGGAGTTCTTCCGCGCGCACGCACCGGGGTTCGAGCGGGCGTGGCTGATGCTCTCGGCGCCCCAGCTGGGCATCCGGCACACCCGGCGGCTGATCGGGTTGCACCGGATGAGCCGGGCCGAGTGGATGGACGGTGTCGTCCACCCCGACGAGGTCGGCGTCTCCCCGTCGCCGTCGCAGAAGTACGCCAACATCTCGGTGCCCTACGGGGCGCTCGTCGCGCGCGACCTGGACAACGTGCTCGCCGCCGGCCGGCACGTCGCGAGCGACCCCGCCACCCAGGCGTTCATGCGGGAGATCCCGCAGTGCTGGATGACCGGGCAGGCCGCCGGCGTCGCCGCCGCGCTGGCCGTGCAGACGGGGACGACGGCCGCGGCGGTCGACGTCGGGCGGGTGCAGCGGGAGCTGCTGCGGCAGGGGGCGCACCTGCGCCCGGCGACCGAGCCGGCCATCGTGGGGTGACCGGCGGAGGTCAGCAGAAGTAGGCGAAGGTGCGGAACTCGATGCTGTGCCGCGGCGCGGCACCGACCGCGGCGGGGTCGGGGAACGCGGTGTGCGGCGCGGGCCCGGCCGCACCCGGGTCGGTGTCGCCCAGCTTGATCAGCAGCACCTCGTCCCGGGTCATGCCGGGGAACCACCACCACTGCTGGGCGGGGGAGTGGCGGGTCTTCCAGCTGCTGCCCACCGGCGTGAGGTGGTCGACCGGGCCGAACGGGTCGGCCGGCAGCTCGTCGACGAAGTAGGTGGCCACCGCCGCGCCGTCGTCGGCGGCGACGGTCCGGGAGTCGCACAGCGCCAGCGGCCAGTCCTGCGGCGGCGGGCTGAACACCCGCCAGGTGCTGGTGACCACGGCCCGCCGGAACGCGGGGCCGTCGGGGACGTGCCGGGCGTACGCCCGGGCCACCATCCCGGGGACGTGGTCCGGGGCGTAGTCGACGTGCACTCCGCTGGCCGGCGGCTGCGCGCCGTGCTGGGCGGGGTCGACCGAGCGGCGCAGCTCCCACCCCCGGGAGAGGACGTGGTCGGCGCCCAGCTGCTGCTGCACGAGGTGGCAGACCTCGGGGACGTACACGTCCTCCAGCTGGGCGCGGTCGGTGAAGTCGGTGACCGCGCTGCGGTGGTCGACGACGGCGAACCCGTGCTCGTCGAGGGCGAAGGAGCGCTGGACCGGGCGGCCGTCGTGGACGGTCACCGGGTGCGGCTCGGTGCCCGCGGTGGCCGCCCGGCCGGCCGGGGAGATGAACTGCCGCAGCACGCGGGATCCCCGGTCCAGGAAGCTCAGCTCCGCCCGTACACCCGGCTGCTCGATCTCGGTCATCGCGGTCGATCGTGCACCCGGGGCCGCCGGTCCGCCACGGCGAGGGCGCGGGCCGCGGGAGAGAGGTCAGTCGGTGCCGTGCGCGTGCCGGCCGGCCACCTCGATCACGTCCTGCAGGAACCGGGCGACGAGCGCCAGCTCCTCGTCGGTGTAGCCCGCCATCGCCGCGGCCAGGTCGCGCTGCAGCCCGCCGAAGTGCTCGGCGCCCGCGGACATGGCCGACTCCGACATCTCCAGCACCACCCGGCGACCGTCCTCCGGGTCGCGGACCCGGCGCAGGTGTCCCACCCGCTCCAGCCGGTCCAGCAGCGCGGTGGTCGACGCCGAGGCGAGCTCCACCGCCTCACCCAGCCGGCCGGCGGTCATCGGCCGCCCGCTGCGGGCCGCGTCCATGATCGCGACGAGCGCGCGGACGTCGGTCCGGTTCAGCCCGTGCGTCGAGGCGAAGCGCCCGCCGACGGCGTCGAGCTCCACGGTGAGGCGGCGGAGCAGGAGTCCGATGTCCAGTGGGGTGTGGGCCGGCTCGCCGGTCACTCGTCACCTCCTCTCGCCGTGGCGACGGTGTTCACCGTAAGGTGTTTTCTCTCGAAGACCGAGAGAACAGGACGTCGCCGGATCATGATGCCCCGCCGCCGCACCACCGTGCTCCGCTGGCTGCTGCCGGCGCTGGTCGCCCTGCTCTGGCTCGGGCTCGCCGGCCCGCTGGGGTCCTCCGCCGGCCGGCTCGCCGAGGTCTCGGAGAACGACTCGGCCGCGTTCCTGCCCGACAGCGCGGAGTCCACCCGCGTCACCGAGCTGCAGCAGGGCTTCCGCAGCGAGCGCACCCTGCCGGTGGTGCTGCTGTGGGAGAGCCAGGACGGCGCCCTCGACGAGGCGACGCTTGCCGAGGTGGCCCAGCGGGTCGACGACGCGGTCGCGGTGGCCGACGAGGCGGGTGCCCTGTCCGGCGAGGCGTCCCCGCCGATCCCGGCCGACGACGGCCAGGCCGTCCAGGCGGTCCTCCCCTTCGACCCCGACCTGGGCGACACGCTCGGCGAGGTCATCGCCGAGCTGCGCGACCTCCCCGCGGTCGAGGGCACCACCGCCTACGTCACCGGGCCGGGGGCGGTCTTCGCCGACTTCGCCGACGGGTTCTCCGGCATCGACGGGCTGCTGCTGGTCGCGGCGTTCGGCGTCGTGCTGCTCATCCTCCTGGTGGTCTACCGGAGCCCGCTGCTCCCGCTGCTGGTCATCGGCACCGCGGGCATGGCGCTGGTGGTCTCCCTCGCGGTCGCCTACCTCCTCGCCGACCGGGGCTGGATCGACGTGAACGGGCAGAGCCAGGGCATCGCCTCGATCCTCGTCGTCGGCGCGGCCACCGACTACGGGCTGCTGCTGGTGGCCCGCTACCGCGAGGAGCTGCGGCGCGAGCAGTCGCGCTTCGCCGCGATGCGGGTGGCGTGGCGGCAGTCGTGGGAGCCGATCGTGGCCAGCGGCGGCACGGTGATCCTGGGCGTGCTGTGCCTGCTCTTCTCCGACCTCGGCTCCAACCGCGGCCTCGGGCCGATCTCCGCGGTGAGCATCGCCTTCGCCGTGCTCGCGGCGCTCACCTTCCTGCCGGCCGTCCTCGTCCTGTTCGGGCGGGCGGCGTTCTGGCCGTTCCGGCCGCACTACGGCGACGAGCGGCGCGAGGGGCGTGGCTGGGACCGGGTGGCCACCGCGGTCGGCCGCCGTCCGGCCCGCGCGCTGGTCTGGACCCTGGTGGGGTTGTCCACCCTCGCCGTCTTCCTGCCCACCTTCGACGACGAGGGCATCCCGCTGTCCGAGGCGGTGCGCGGCGGCTCGCCGTCCGCGGCGGGGCAGGAGGCCCTGGCCCGGCACTACGAGGCGGGCGCACCCAGCCCGGCCAGCATCCTGACCCCGGCCGGGGGGTGGGAGGACGTCGCGGACGCCGCCGCGGCCGTGGACGGCGTGGCCGAGGTCGTCCCGTTCACCGGCGAGGCAGGTGCCCCCGGAGCCGGAGGCGGCGGACCGGTGGAGGTCGACGGGCTGGTGCGATTGGACGCCACCCTCGCCGACGCCCCCGACAGCGCCGCCGCGCAGGCCACCGTCGCGGAGCTGCGGACGGCGCTGCGCGAGGTCGACCCCGGCACCCTCGTCGGGGGTGCGACCGCGCAGGACCTGGACACCCAGGAGACCGCCGCCCGCGACCTCGCGGTGATCGTGCCCCTGGTGCTGCTGGTGATCACCGTCGTGCTCGCGTTGCTGCTGCGGGCGGTCGTCGCACCGTTGCTGCTGGTCGCGTCGGTGGCGCTGAGCACCGCCGCCACGGTCGGCCTGGCCGCGCTGGCGTTCGAGCACCTGTTCGGCTTCCCGGGCAGCGATCCGCAGGTGCTGCTGATCGGGTTCGTGTTCCTCGTCGCGCTGGGGATCGACTACAGCATCTTCCTGATGACCCGCGCCCGCGAGGAGTCGCTGCAGCAGGGGACGGGGGCGGGCATGACCCGGGCCCTGACCGTGACCGGCGGGGTCATCACCAGCGCCGGGCTCGTCCTGGCCGCCACCTTCGGGGCGCTCACCGTGCTCCCGCTGGTCATCCTGATCCAGCTCGGGTTCCTGGTCGGGGTCGGCGTGCTGATCGACACCTTCGTCGTCCGCTCGCTGCTCGTGCCCGCGGCCGTCCACCTGCTCGGCGACCGGGTCTGGTGGCCGAGCGCTCTGGGGCGGGGGCAGGTCGCCGAGCCAGACCGGGTGCGGGAGCCCAGCCGCACCTGACCCGGCCGGGAGCGCGGTGTCGCTGGCTCTCGTGGGCCGCGTGCACGTGGCGGAGGGCACCGTCGATGAGGTGCTGCGGGCGTTCGAGCAGTTCCGGGCCGTCCTCGCCGCCGAGCTGGGGGTGCCGCCCAGTGACCGCAGGACGGGGCTGGTGGCGGCGCTCCGGCACTGACCGGCCGGCCGGGGTCGGCTGCGCTTGGTTGCGTCGTGCGCCGGGTGTGGCAGGGTCGCAGGTGCCGCCGTCCGATCGGGAGGCCGTGCCGGCCGGCCCGGTGACCCGTGCGGAGGCCGGTCGAGGGGAGCCATGAGCGGGGAAGCCGTCCAGGACGTCGACGCGGAGCGCGACGGGCCCGCACCGTCGCCGGCCGCCGCGGGACAGGTGCCGGCGCCCGAGGTGCCGGTACCCGCGGTCCCGGTTCCCGGCACGGTGCCCCCCGCGACGCCGGAGGCCCCGTCGGCTCTCGGCGCGATGGCGCTGCTCCGCATCGGCGGCTTCCTCGTCCTCTACCTCAACGCCGCCGCGGTCTTCCTCGGCGTCATGGCCCAGGCGATCGCCCGCAGCTGGCTGGCCTTCGAGCTCACCGGGTCCAACGCCGCGCTGGGCGGGGTGCTGCTGGCGTTCGGGGTGGCGCTGCTGGTGGCCACGCCGTGGGGTGGCGTCGCCGCGGACCGGCTGCCCAAGCGGCTGGTGCTGCAGGTCTCGGTCCTGCTGCTGGCCGTGTCCAGCGCCTGGATCGGGCTGGCGGTCGTCCTCGACGTCATCGCCTACTGGATGCTGCTCGGCGCCGGCGTGCTCCAGGCCGTGGGGTTCGCGCTGTTCAACCCGGCCCGGATGGCCTTCCTGAGCGAGCTGGTGCCGCGTGGCTCGGTGCCGCAGGCGGTCTCGCTGCTGCTGGTGAACGCCGAGGTGAACCGGGTGGTCGGCCCGGCGCTGGCCGGGGTGGTCATCGGCGCGGTCACCTGGGGCGTCGAGGCGGTCTTCCTGTCCAGCGCGGTGCTGGCCGCCGTCGGGGTCCTCCTCACCGCCGCCCTGCCCGCCGGGCGGCGGCAGGGCGAGGCCTCCGGCCGGTCACCGCTCGGCGAGCTCGCCGACGGGGTGCGCTACGTCCGGCGGCACCCCGAGCTGAGCGCCCTGGTGTGGTGCGGCATCGGCGTGGCCATGATGGGCCTGCCGTACCTGGCCTTCATGCCGACCATCTCCAGCGACCTGTTCGGCCTCGGCTCGGTCGGTTACGGGGTCCTGGCGGCGACGTCCGCGGTGGGCGGGGTGGCGGCGGGGCTGCTGCTGGGGCGGCGCAGCTCGTGGGTCCGGCAGACCCGGGTGCTGGTGGCCTCCGGCGCGGTCTTCGGCATCGCCATCTGCGCGCTGGCGATCGCACCCAACGCCGCCGTCGCCGTGGTCGTGCTCCTCGCCGTGGGCGCGTCGATGCTCGCCTTCCAGACCACCAACCAGTCGCAGCTCATCGCCCTCTCGGACCTGGAGTACCACGGGCGGGTGCAGGGGCTGATCATGCTCAGCTTCGGCGCGTTCGGCATCGCCGCCCTCCCGCTGGGCCTGCTCGCCGACGCCATCGGGCTGCGCTGGACGCTGCTCGGCATGGGGGTCGGCGTGCTCGCGTTCGTCGCGCTGTACGCGGTGGTCAGCCGGCGTCGGATGGCCGGCGCGCAGCGGCTGCGCGACCTGGGCTGACCGAGGAGCCCCGCGTGGCGGGGACGGTCAGCGCCAGTCGACGCCGGGCAGGGTGGCGCTCCAGGACTCGGCGATCCGGCCGTCGGCGACCCGGTGCACCACCAGCCAGGTGACCACCGAGGTCTGGCCGGTGTCCAGGTTCAGGCCGGTGGTGGTGGCCCGCGTCCAGACCCGGTCCTCCGCCGTCACCTGGTCGTCGACGGTGGTCGCGGGGTCGTGCAGCAGCTGCCAGGAGTCGCGGACCTCCCGGGTGAACTGGGCCCGGGTGAGCGACCGGGTCCCGGCGGAGGAGTGCCGCACGTAGGGCTCGGCGATGAGCTCGTCGATCACCGTGAGATCGCGGCGGTTCCACAGCCCGTCCCAGTAGCGATGGACGATCGAGGTCAGTGCCTGCTGGTCCACGATGCGGCAGCCTAGGGCCGCGAGCGCGTCGGCCGCTGCGCGTGGGCCACCGGCGGTGGGCATGGCGTCGGGCCCGGGGGCCGGTGGCTGCCGGCGCCGGGGCGCGCTGGCGCGGTCGACTGCAGACGGTCACGACACCCCGACCGCGAGTGAGTTCAGGGTACAACCAACTCAGCAGCTGGACGGCCGTCCGGCGGGGGCCGACCGGTCCGGGAGGACACCGGCCGAGATCGGCGGAACGCGCTGGCCAGGCGCCGGACACCTGACCGTCCAGCGGTGTCCGAGGCGGGGTGCCGGCGCACCGCCGACACCCCCGATCCGGGCGGTCCGGAGCCCGGTGGACGGCCCCGGCGGAATTGCCCCCGCCCGTGGCCGTCTGCCTACCGTGCGCCCGTCCACCGACTGCGGTGGGCCCGGCTGGCGGACCGCCGAACCTGCCCACCGCCACCGGACCAGCGACACGACGGGCAGGCGCGGGGGACCCACACGCAGGACCGGGCCCTCGGGCCCTGGGGTGAAGCCGCATGCGCGGCCGGGCAGCTCTCGCCCGAACCCGACAGCTAACTCCGCAGGCGGTGAGAGGCACATCCCCATGACACAGCGACACCGGGGACGGCACCGCCGTCCCACCCGGCGCCCCACCGTGGCGTCTCTGGCCCGTCCCGCCCTGGCGGTCGTGGCCGCAGCTTCGGTCCCGCTCGCGGTGGCCGCCCCGGCGCACGCCGCGGAGCACACGGTCGCTCCCGGCGACACCCTCAGCCGCCTGGCGGCGGCGCACGGCACCACGTGGCAGACCATCTACGCGGAGAACGGCGGCGTCCTCAGCGACCCGAACCGGCTGCGCGTGGGTCAGGTGCTCACCATCGGTGGTGCCACCGCGGCGCCCGCGACCACGGCTCCCGCCACCACGGCCTCCGGGGAGTACGTCGTCCGCGCGGGCGACACGCTCGGCAGGATCGCGGCTGCCCACGGCACCACGTGGCAGCAGCTGCACGCCCTCAACCGGGGGGTCGTCGGGGCCGACCCGAACACCCTGCGCGTCGGTCAGCGGCTCACCCTCGGCGGCGTGCCCGCCCCCGCTGCTGCCGCTCCCCGGGTCGCCGAGCGGGCGGCCAGCCGGAGCGCGGAGCGGGCCGCGCCCGCTGCCGCCGCCGGTGCCTACGACGTGTGGGCTCCGCACGTCCGTCCCGCCGTCCAGGAGGTCGCCGAGCGGTTCGGGGTCGGATCGGTCGTCACCCGGCCCGGCCACAGCCCGACCGAGGACCTCGCGGCCGACTTCATGGTGCACACCGACCGGGCCAAGGGCGACGCCGTCGCCCAGTACGTCATCGACAACGCCGCCCGGTTCCGCGTCGAGTACGTGATCTGGCAGCAGCGGATCTACCAGGTCCGCACCGGCACGTGGCAGGCGATGGCCGACCGTGGGTCGCCCACCGCCAACCACATGGACCACCCGCACGTGTCGTTCCTGCCCGGCTGACGCCGGCCGGAGCGGGCCCCTGAGGTCTGTTCGTCGAACGGCGTCCCCGCCCGGTCGTCCCCGGGCGGGGACGCCGCCGGCGGTGGTCCTGCGTCGCCTGCCGCGCGGCGCCGTGCGGTCGCTGGCAGGGTGGACGGCGTGACCCCTCCCTCTCCCGTCGTGGTGGTGACCGGTGCGAACGGACTGGTGGGCAGCGCGGTGTGCCGGGCGCTGGTCGAACGGGCGGCGCGGGTGCGGGCCGTCGTCCGGCGCCCGGGCAGCGCCCCGGACGGCGACGGGGTCACCGAGCACGTCGGCGACTTCGCCGACGAGGCCTTCGCCCGGACGGTGGTGCAGGGTGCCGACGCCGTCGTCACCACGGTCCACCCGATGGGTTCCCCCCGGGAGGTGCAGCACCGGGTCGGCGTCGAGGGCACGCCGGTGATCGCCCGGGCCGCCCGCGACGCCGGCGTCGCCCGGCTGGTGCACGTGTCCACCGCCGGGGTCTACGACCGGTCGGCCGGTGTCGGGGACCTGGCCGAGGACGGACCCCTGCTGCCCGAGGGCAGCGGCGACTACCCGGACACCAAGAACGCCACCGATGCCGCACTGGCCGAGGTCGGCGGGCTCACCACCGTGCTGGTCCGCCCGCCGGCGATCGTTGGGGCGGGGGAGACGTCGGTCTGGAACACGCTGCGGCCCCGGGCTGTCCACGACGGCGAGCGGCGGGCGAACCCGGCGAAGACCTGGGCCTGGGTGCACGTCGACGACCTCGCCGCCTTCCTCGCCGACGTCGCCACCGGCGCCGTCGCCACCGCCGACGACCCGGAGCGGGGACCCGCGGCCGGGCGCACGACACCGGTCGTCGTCGCCGCGGAGCCCGCGACGTGGCGGGACTACCTGGGCACGGTGACCGATGCGCTGGGCGTGGCGCCGGAGTGGACCGACGAGCCGGTCTGGACCGGGCAGCTGCGCGCCGACCGTGCGCGGGCCTGGGGCTGGACGCCGCGGGTGGGGCTCACGCAGGCCCTGGACGAGCTGCGACGGGGGCTGGCGGCGGGGTCCTGAGGGTCCCGGGCTGCCGCCGTCACCCACCGTCCCGCCGCGGGTGCGGCGGCCGGGGCGGGTGATGGTGCAGGGTGGGGGACGGTTTCTTGTCGACTCACCCGCCACCGCGGGGGAACGGGGTGCGCGAGTGCAGCGGCTGCTGGTCGTGGTGAACGGTGCCGCCGGGACCACCGACGACGACTCGGTGCAGACGGTGCTGACCGCGCTCCGCTCGGGTGCCGACGTGACCGTGGCCGCGACGGCGTCCGCCGACGAGCTCCGGCGGGCGGTGTCCGACCGGGAGGGCCGGCGGCTCGTGGTCGTCGGCGGCGACGGGTCCGTCCACGCCGCGGTCGCTGCGCTGGACGCCGCCGGCGGCCTGGACCCGGAGGACCCGGTGGGGATCATCCCGCTCGGGACCGGCAACGACCTCGGCCAGGCCCTGGACCTGCCCCTCGACCCGGCGCGGAGCGCCGCGGTCGTGCTCGACGGCATCCCGCGGCGGCTGGACCTCGTGCGCGACGACGACGGGGGCGTGGTGGTCAACGCCGTCCACGGGGGTGCCGGGGCCCGGGCGTCGGCCGAGGCGGCGGGTCTGAAGGAGCGGCTGGGCAAGGTCGCCTACCCGGTGGGGGCGCTCGTCGCCGGCGTGAGCACGGACGGCTGGTGCCTGCGCGTGGAGGTCGACGGCCGGGTCGCCGGGCACGGGGCCGCCGGATGGGCGGCCGACGGGGAGACGCCGGTCCTGATGGCGGCCGTCTGCAACGGCCCCACCATCGGCGGTGCGACACCGATCGCCCCGGGAGCCCGCCTCGACGACGGGCTCGTCGACGTCGTCGTCTCCGTCGCGACCGGGCCGCTGGCGCGCGCGGCCTTCGCCGCGGCGCTGCGTGAGGGGCGGCACGTCGAGCGCGACGACGTCCTCGTCGTCCGGGGCCGTGAGGTGGCCGTCACGGGCGGCCCGGTCGACCTCGTGGCCGACGGCGAGCTCGAGGAGGCCGTCGGGTCCCGGCTGTGGCGGGTGCAGCCGCACGCCTGGTCGGTGCTCGTGCCGCGCTGAGCCACGCGGCGGGGCGCAGCGCCCCCGGACCCCGCGCGCGTCGGCTTGACCCTGACACCGTGTCACGGTGTCCGCTGGGTGCCGGAGGTGGACCCCATGGACACGACGGACGGCACGACGCTGCACGCCGCGCTGCGCGCCGAGAACGCCTCGGTGCGGCTGCGGGCAGCCCTGGCGGCCGGCACCCGCCCCGACCGCGACCTGCTGGAGACGTTGGTGCAGCGGTGCGCGGTCGAGCCGGACTTCTTCGTGCGGGACATGCTGTCCTGGGCGCTCACCCGACTCCCGGCGGAGGTCACGCTGCCCCGGATCCGCCGCGAACTGGCCGCCGAGGACGCCCGGGCCCGCGCCCAGGCCCTGCACTCGCTGTCCAAGATCGGTGACGGGCGCGCCTGGCCCTGGATCACCGGCGACCTGCTGCGCGACCCGGACGACGAGGTGGCCCGGACCGCGTGGCGGGTCGCCGTCGCGCTGGCGCCCGACGGCGCGGAGCGGGGGCTGGCCGAGGAGCTGGTCACCCAGCTGGGCCGGGGCGACCGGGAGGTGCAGCGCAGCCTCAGCCGGGCCCTGGTCGAGCTCGGCGACGCCGCGGAGACCGCGTTGGCGGAGGCTGCGCGGTGCCCGGACCCGATGGTCGCCACGCACGCCCGGGCCACGGACCGGCTCCGGCACGACCCGGAGGCCGGCTTCGACGCCGCGGTCGACGAGGCGAAGCGGCTCGTCGCACTCGGCCCGGAACGGGCCGCGGCGGTCGAGGCGACGGAGGCCGGACGGTGCTGATCGGTGAGGTGGCCCGTCGGTCCGGGGTGAGCGCCCGGATGCTGCGGCACTACGACGCCCTCGGGCTGGTGCGCCCGACCGGCCGCACCGTGGGTGGCTACCGCGAGTACTCGGCCGAGGACATCCGGCGGATCTTCCGGGTGGAGAGCCTGCGGTCCCTGGGCCTGTCGCTCCGGCAGGTGGCCCGCGCGCTGGACGACCCGGCCATGACGCCGTCTGCCCTGGTCGGCGACCTCATCCGGTGGACGGAGGAGCGCCTGGAGCGGGAACGGGAACTGCTCGACCGGCTGCGTGCGATCGACGCGTCGGCGCCCGAGGACTGGCCGGGGTCCTGCGGGTCGTCGACCTGCTCCAGGGGCTCTCCTCGGGCAGCGCGGCACGCCGGCAGCAGGCCGTGCTGACCCAGCCGGAGGACGGGCCGATCCCCGCGGAGGTGCTGGCCGGTTCCGTCCTGGCGGAGGCCGACCCGCACGTCGCGGGCGCCCTGCGCTGGGCACTGGCCCGCGCGGGGGGCGAGGGCCTGGCGACGCTGGCGGCCGGGGCGCGCTCGGCCGACGTCGACGTCCGGCGGCGGGCGGTGGTGGCGATCGCCGAGTTGGGCGAGACGGCGCCGGGGGCCACGGAGGTGCTCGTCGCGGCCCTCGACGACCCGGACGGGACGGTGCGCCGGCACGCGGCCCTCGCGCTGGGCCGGCAGGGCATGACCAGTGTCGTGCCGACCCTGGTCGGCATGGTGGTCGAGGGAGCCGACGACGTGGCCGCCGCGGAGGTGCTCGGAGCGCTGTCGGAGGACCCCGGGTGCGCGGACCGGATCCTGGCGGCGCTGGTCGACGAGCTCGCCGCTGCGCCGGCCGACGGCGCGGTGCGGATCCGGCTGGCCCAGGCGCTGGTGGAGCTGGCGGGGACCACCGGCCAGGAGGTGCTGCGGCGGCTGGCCCAGGACGACGACCGCACGGTCGCCCTCGTCGCCTCGGCGTTCGTCGGGGTCCTCGACGAGCGCGCCGCCGCCGACGGGACCGCCTGAGGTCAGGCGATCCGCCGCACGCGGTTCACCGTCAGCCCGGCCTCGTCGAGCAGCTCGGGGATCCGGGCAGCGAACGCCGTCAGGTGCTCCGCCGCGAGGTGGGCGTCCAGGTCCTGCCCGGACTCCCAGTTCTCGTAGAAGAAGAACGCGTCCGGGTCCTCGACCCCCTGGTGCAGGTCGTAGTTGACGTACCCCTGCTCCCGGCTGGTCGGCTCGACGAGCGCCTCGAGGGCCGCCCGGAGCTCGTCCCGCTTGCCGGGCGCGGCCCGCATGGACGCGATCACGGTGAGGAGGTCGCGGCGGTCGTCGGTGGGGGTGGGCACAGGGGTTCCTCCAGGCGCTCGGACGGCATCGACAGCAGAGTGACGGGCATCACGTTACGAGGTGTCTCCGAGCGCCGGAAAGCCCGGCGCGCGCTACGTTGCCGGCATGGCGGCTCCGGGGACCGTGGCGGACGAGGACGGCCCGGATGGTCGGGCGGCGCGCGAGGTGGCCGCGCGGATGGCCGAGGCGGCCGGGGCGTGGCTGGACTCCCTGGACGCCGAGCAGCGACGCGTGGCCACCGCGCCGGTGCCGAGCTCGGATGCCTCCGATGCCGAGCGCCGGCGGTGGTTCTACACGCCGACCGACCACGGCGGCCTGACCGTCCACGCGCAGCGGCCGGCCCAGCAGCGGGGCGCGATGCGGCTGGTGTCCACGGGGCTGTCCACGCCCGGGTACGTCACGGTGGCCACGATCATCGGCCTGGAGAATGTGCTGGACCAGGTCGAGGGCTTCGTGACCCGCTTCGACCGGGAGCGCGGCCGGGACCCGGGGCTGTACCACCTGCGGGTGTTCGGTGAGCCCGGCGGCACCGCGCCGTGGGGCTGGCGCTTCGGCGGTCACCACGTGTCGTTGAACAACCTCGTCGTCGACGGCGCGCTGGTCGCGACTACCCCGTGCTTCCTGGGCGCGGACCCGGCGACGTCACCCCTGCTCGGCGGCGCGGTCAACCGGCCGCTGGGGCGGGTGGAGGACCTGGCCCGCGACCTCGTCCGCTCGCTGCCGGCCGACCTGGCCGCCCGTGCGGTGCTGCTGGACCGCGCGCCGTCGGACCTGGTCACCGCCAACCGGACGACCGTCGCGGCGGGGGACCGGGCGCTGCCGCTGGCGGCCATCTGGCGGGACGAGCAGTTCCCCGACCCGGTTGAGCAGGCCAAGCTGCAGGCGCTCAGCGACGCCATCGACGAGGCGGCCGGCTACGGCCCGGCCGAGCACGCCGCGCTGGAGTACTCCGCCGAGCCGCGCGGGGTGCCGGCGGCCGAGCTGGACGCCGGGCAGCGCGAGCTGGTCCGCGCCCTGCTGGCCACCTACCTCGACCGGGTGCCGGCGGGGGTCTCGCCGCTCGGCCGGTACGCCGACGACGCGGCGCTGGACGCGGTCTCCTTCGCCTGGGCCGGACCCACCGAGCCCGGCGCGCCGCACTACTACCGGCTGCAGGGCCCGCGGCTGCTGATCGAGTGGGACAACACCCAGCGCGGCGCCAACCACGCCCACTCGGTGTGGCGCGACCCGGAGGCCGACTTCGGCCTCGACGTGCTGGCCCGGCACCGCAGCGCGCACCACCACTGACGAGCAGTCCCGGTCCGGTCGCCGGGGCGCTGGGGTCGAATCAGCTGTGCCCGGCGACGACGCGGTCCCTGGAGACGCCGAAGGCGATGCCCCAGCCGGTCCACGCTGTCATCGGTGCACGGCTGCAGCACGCCCACCCGCACCGAGGCGGCGGTCCCACTCCGCGAGGTGGTCGGCGACGGGGCCCGCGGTGAGCATGCCGCTCCCCGCGCCGGCGAGCTCACCGGCTGCCGGGGCCAGCGCGTCCCGCGCTCGGGCCAGCACCGCCGCGTCGTCGACGGCAAGCGCGGCGCTCCCGGCGAGCACCCACAGCGCCTCCATGAGCAGGCCCGGTGGCGGATCGGGCAGCGCGGCCACCACGGCCGCGGCCGGTCGGCCGGCCGCCAGCAGGAGGTGGGGCTCCAGCCAGGGCGCCCAGGGCCCGGCCGGGCCCGCGGGCGTCACCGGTTCGCCGCGCCAGACCTGCAGGCAGGCCAGGGTCAGCGGCAGCAGCCCCTCCTCGACGCCGGGCATCCCGGAGTGCCGCCGCAGCTGGGCCGCCGTCCGGAAGGCCTCCTCGGCGCCGGGGGACCCGTCGACCGCGGCGCGCAGCGCCCGCCAGCCGCCGGTGAAGACCCCGACCAGCGGCCGGTCGTGCGCGACGGCCAGCCGGTCGAGCAGATCGGCGTGCGCGCCGGCGCCGGTCAGGTCGCCCCGGGCACTGCGGGCCTGCATCCGGACCAGGTGGCCGAGCACCAGGTGGTCGGTCAGGCCGTGCCGGGAGGCCAGCTCGACCAGTTCGGCGCCGAGCGCGTCGCGGTCGGCCGCCCGGCCGCAGCGGTCGAACACCTGCAGGGTCCGGCCGCCGAGGGCAGCGGCCAGCAGCGCCGGGTCGCCCGAGGCCCTGGCCAGCCGCTCGGCCTCGCGGCCCGCCGCAGCGCCCCGGGTCCCGGGCAGGCCGCGGGACTCCACGGCGACGGTCGTCAGCAGCCGCACCCGGACGGCGTCGGAGTCGGCCGCGGGCAGCGCCCGCTCGGCGGCCGCGACCAGCGCGGCGGCCTGCTCGGGGTCGTCGGAGCGGGTCCAGACACCCGGCACGTCGAGGTCGCCGACCACGCGGGCGGTCAGCCGCGGGTCGCCGAGCTCCTCGGCGGCGGCGATCGCCGCCAGCCGCTGCTCACGCACCGCGGTCAGCCCCTCGGCGCCGGTGCGGGAGAGGCTGCGCAGCAGACCCACCGTGGCCTCCAGCCGCGCACGCGGCCCGGCCGACCGCCCCCAGGACGCGGTGGCCCGGGCCCACGGGTCGTCCGGCGGCTGCAGCGCGGGCGCCTGCCGGAGCACGTCGTCCTCCAGCGCGGCCAGCTGCTCGCTGGGGTCCAGGCCCAGCTCGTCGACCAGCCGGGTGCGGGCCCGGCGCAGCACGGCCAGCGCGTCGGGCCGCCGTCCCGACCGGTACAGGGCCAGCGCCAGCAGTCGCCAGCCCTCCTCCCGCCACGGGTGCGCGGTGATGTGGGCGTCCAGGTCGGGCACGGCGTCGGCCGGCCGGCCGAGGTCGAGGCGCGCGGCCGCGACCCGCTCGACGACGGTGCTGTGCAGCTCGGTGAGCCGCCGGCGCTCCGGGCGCAGCCACGGCCGGTCCCCGGCATCGGCGTAGGCCGGGCCGCGCCAGCTCGCCAGCGAGGCCTCCAGCACCGACAGCGCCGACGGCGGGGGAGACGCGGCAGCCCGCTCGACGGCGGCGGTGAACGCGTCGGCGTCGGTGGCGACCCGCAGTGCGTATCCCCGGCCCTCGGTGACCAGCACCCGTGGCGGCGTCCGGGGCGGTCGGTCCGGCTCCAGCGCGCGGCGCAGCGCGGCCACGAACGTCCGGACGGCGGCCACCGCGCCGTCCGGCGGGGACTCCCAGAGCGCGTCGACCAGCAGGTCGACCGGGACCACCCGACCGTGCGCCACCACCAGGCGGGCCAGCAGCTCGCGGTGCCGCGGCCCGCCGAGGTGCACCGGGTCCCCGTCGGCCCAGGCGGTGACCGGACCGAGCACCCCCACGCTGAGGCTCACGGCGCGCTCATCGGTTGCTCATCGCGCCGTCCGACGCTGGCCGCATGACACCGCAGATCCCCGGTTCCCTGACCCAGCGCGTGCCCGTCGCCGACGGCGTGCGCCTCTCCGCCGCGGTGCTCGGCAGCGGACCGGCCGTCGTCCTGCTGCACGGCTTCCCGCAGACCCACCTGATGTGGCGGCTCGTCGCCCCTGCGCTCGCCACCGACCACACCGTCATCTGCCCCGACCTGCGCGGCTACGGCGACAGCGACGCCCCGCCCGCGGACGGCCCCGACACCTACAGCGCCCGCACGATGGCCGCCGACGTCGTGGCCCTGGCCCGCGAGCTCGGCCACGAGCGGTTCGCGCTCGTCGGCCACGACCGGGGGGCGCTGGTCGCGATCCGCGCGGGTCTGGACCACCCCGACGTCGTCACCCACCTCGGCTCGCTGGACGTGCTGCCCACCCTGGACTCGTGGGACATCCTGCACGGCCTCCAGGCCGCGGTCGCCTGGCACCTGTACCTGATGGCGCAGCCGCCCGGCCTGCCCGAGGCGATGATCACGGCCACCGCCGACCAGTTCTTCGGCTCGTTCCTGGACGCCTGGGGCGCCGGCGGTCTGTTCCCCGACGACGTCCGCGCCGAGTACCTGCGGGCCAGCCGCGAACGGGTGCCCTCGATCGTGGCCGACTACCGGGCCAGCGCCGGCATCGACGTCGACCACGACCGGGCCGACCGGGACGCCGGGCGGCGGCTCACCATGCCGGTGGCGGTGCTCCAGCAGGACTGGGGGAGCGCCCTCGGCTTCGATGCCGCGGCGCTGTGGGGTGCGTGGGCGCCGGACCTGGTGCACCGGACCGCGTCGGCCGGGCACTTCATGGCCGAGCAGGACCCCGCGCTCGTCGTCGGCACGATCCGAGACCTGCTGACCAGGTGAGGTCGTCCGACGGCGACGAACAGCGCCTGCCCGGGCAGACTGGCGCTGTGGCAGGTCAGGACTTCGGTGCGGCCGTGCGCCAGCTGCGGGAGGGCACGGACCCGGGGGCGGTCGGGTTGCCGGTGGGCGGGCGGCGGGTGCCCGGGTTGCGGCGGGAGGAGCTGGGTGAGCTCGCGGGGATGTCCGCGGACTACGTGCGCCGGCTGGAGCAGGGGCGCAGTCATCCTTCGGCGGGTGTGGTGCGGGCGATCGCCCGGGCCCTGCGGGCGAGCCGGGCGGACTACGAGCGGCTCTGCGCGCTGGCGGGGTACGCGGCCGCGGACGGGGCGGTGCCGACCGACCTCGGGCCGGGGGCGACGCGGTTGCTGGAGCGGTTCGCCGACACCCCGATGATCGTCACGGATGCGGCGATGAACGTGGTCGCGGTCAACAGCGGGTTCCTGGCCTTGGAGCACTGGGACCTGCCCGGGGAGCGGTGGGACTGGAACGTGGCCTGGCGGATCTTCTGCCACCCGTTCGCTGCCTTCCAGCAGTCCGACGCGGACGCGACCGCGCACGAGGTGATCCAGGTGGCCCAGTTGAGGGCCGCGTTGCTGCGGTACCCCGGTGATGCCGCGCTGGCGGGCATGGTGGATGAGATGCGGGCCCGGAGCCGGCGGTTCGACGCGCTGTGGCGGGCGCCGCGTCCGGTGGTGGCGTACGAGAGCAGTGCGAGGTTCGTCCAGTCCGACGGGGACTCCCTCACGCTGGCCGGGAACCTGATCGCGATCCCCGGTGATGACCTGGCGGCGGTGATGCTGACCGCGGCGCCGGGGTCGCGGGATGCGGCCCGGCTGGGGGAGGTCCTCGGCGCGGTGGAGGGGCCGGCGGTGATCAGGGTGGGCCAGTCCGGCCCAGGCTGATCGCGCCGGGACCTGCCACGTTGGGTGTTGTCCGCAACGGCACACCCCACAGAGAGCAGGTCCAGCGATGAAGGCAGTGCGTTTCCACGAGGTCGGCGGTCCCGAGGTGCTGCGGTACGAGGACGTCGACCAGCCCGTCCCCGGTGCCGGTGAGGTGCGGGTGCGGGTGGCGGGCTCGGCGTTCAACGCCGCCGACGCGGGCATGCGCGCCGGTTTCCTGCCGATCCCGGTCGTGCTGCCGCACGTGCCCGGCTACGACGTCTCGGGCACGGTGGATGCGCTCGGGGACGGGGTGGGCGGTCCGCGGGTGGGGGATGCGGTGATCGGGTTCCTGCCGATGGAGCGCGACGGGGGAGCGGCGGAGTACGTCATCGCCCCGGCCGAGGCGCTGGTCCCGGCGCCCACGACCATCCCGCTGCCGGATGCGGCGGGGCTGCCGTCGGTGGCGTTGACGGCCTGGCAGGCGCTGTTCGACGACGGCGAGCTGGCCGCCGGGCAGCGGGTGCTGATCAACGGTGCGGGGGGTGTGGTCGGCAAGTACGCCGTCGCGCTGGCCGCGCGGGCCGGGGTGCACGTGGTGGCGACCGCGAGCCCGCGCAGCAGCGACGCCGTCCGGGCGGCCGGCGCCGAGGAGGTCATCGACCACACGACCACCGACGTGCTGGGCGCGGTCGAGGAGCCGGTGGACGTGCTGGTCAACCTGGCGCCCATCGACCCCGAGCAGTTCGCCGCGCTGGTGGCCGTGGTCCGCGACGGGGGCAAGGTGGTCAGCACCACCGCGTTCATGGCCACCCCCGGTGACGAGGCCCGCGGCGTCACCGCGGCCACGGTGTTCGTGCTCCCCAACCGGGACCGGCTCACCGAGCTGGTGTCCCTGGTCGACAGCGGCGACCTGCACGTCGAGGTCACCCGCCGCATCCCGCTCACCGAGCTCCCCGCCCTGCACGCCGAGGCCGCCGCCGGACGCATCGAGGGCAAGGTCGTCGTCCAGCCCGCCTGAGCGGGCGTTCGAGACCGCGCCGCGGACGATCGGTCCGCGCCCGCGTCGGCGACCTCGAGGCGGCGAGGTCGGGGGAGGCCGACGACGTCCCCACCTCGGGCACCGCTGCGGGCTGAGACCGGGGGCACCGTGCGGCGCGTCCAGCAGTCCGCCGGCTCGCGGAGCGCGTCACCGCAGTCGTGGACACGGGCCGAGCGAGCAGGAGTCAAGTCACCCGCAAGTCGGCTCCAGTCGTGCACAAGTGCTCCCCGGCACCCTCCTCGCGACCGGGGGCAGGTCCGCTGCCCCCGCCGTACGAGGAGATCCGTGATGACCCGTTTGCTGCACCGCCTCGGAGCAGGCGCAGCCACCCACCCCTGGCGCGTGCTGACCGGCTGGCTGGTCGTGGTGGTGGCTGCGTTCGGCCTGGCCGCGACGGTGGGCGGCACCCCGCAGGACGACTGGAACGTGCCGGGCACGCCCGCGCAGGAGGGCACCGAGCTGCTGCGTGCGGAGTTCCCCGCCGCCGCCGGTGCCCAGGACCGCGTCGTCGTGCACGACCCGGGTGGCGACTCCGTGCCCGCCGCCGAGATCACCGAGCTGTCCGCGCGGCTGGCCGGGCTGCCGCACGTCGTCTCGGTGCTCGGACCGCGCGTCTCCGAGGACGGCGCGACGGTGCTGCTCGACGTCCGGTACGACGTCCCGGTCACCGACCCCGACCTCTTCGGCGACACCACCGCGCTGGAGGAGGCCGCCGGCCCGGCCGTCGACGCCGGTCTCCAGGTGGCCTTCGGCGGCGAGGTGCCCGACAGCGCCGGGTTGAGCGCCGGGGGCACCGGGGAAGCGGTCGGCGTGCTCGTGGCGCTCGCGCTGCTGGTGCTCACCTTCGGCTCCGTCGTCGCCGCCGGACTGCCCATCCTCGTCGCGCTGCTCGGGTTGGGGGTCGGCTCGTCGGGGGTGCTGCTCCTCGCCGCGGTCAGCAGCGTGAGCACGTCGGCGCCGACGGTGGCGACGATGGTCGGGCTCGGCGTCGGCATCGACTACGCGCTGCTGCTGGTGACCCGGCACGTGGAGGGGCTGCGCGCCGGTCTCGACGTCCGCGCGGCGGCGGCCACCGCAACGACCACCGCCGGCCGGTCCGTCGTGTTCGCCGGCGCCACCGTGCTCGTCTCGCTCCTCGGGCTGGGCCTGGCCGGCCTGCAGACCTACGCCAGCTTCGGGACGGCGACGGCGATCGCGGTGGTCAGCGTGATGGCCGCCGCGCTCACGCTCGTCCCGGCCGGGCTCGGCCTGGCCGGCACCCGCGTGCTGCCACGTCGGGTCCGTACCGGGGCCGGCGGGTCGCACCGACGCCGCGCGCCGCTGGCGGCGCGGTGGGCCGGCCGGATCGGCGCCCGGGCGCTGCCCTGGGCACTGGGCGCCCTGCTGGTGCTGGTGGCGCTCGCCCTGCCCGCGTTCGACATGCGGATCTGGCCTGCGGACGTGGGCGCGCAGCCGGAGGACAGCACCACCCGGCAGGCCTACGACCTCATCGGCGACGCCTTCGGGCCGGGGGCCAACGGGCCGTTCCTGGTCGCCGTGGACCTCGACCAGGTCCCGGCCGCGGACCTCGGTGCGCTGCGGGACCGGTTGGCCGGGCAGCCCGGTGTGGCCACCGTCGCCGACCCGGTGCTCGCCCCGGGTGGCGGAGCCGCGCTGGTGGTGGTCGAGCCGACCACGGCGCCGGCCGACGCGCGCACCACCGAGCTGCTCGAGCGGCTGCGGGCCGACGTGCTCCCGGCCGGGGCGTCGGTGACCGGCCAGACCGCGGTGTTCGCCGACATCAACGCACTGCTCACCGGGCGACTGTGGCTGGTCATCGGCTTCGTCGTCGGGGTGTCGGTGCTGGTGCTGACCGTGGCGTTCCGCGCGCCGATCGTGGCGCTCAAGGCGGCCGCGATGAACCTGCTGAGCATCGGCGCCGCGTACGGCGTCGTCGTGGCAGTCTTCTCCTGGGGGTGGGGCCGGCAGCTGTTCGGCCTGGACCAGGACGTGCCCGTTTCCAGCTGGCTGCCGATCCTGATGTTCGCGGTCGCGTTCGGGTTGTCGATGGACTACGAGGTGTTCCTGCTGGGCCGGGTCCGCGAGGAGTGGCGACGCACCGGCGACGCCCGCACGAGCGTCGTCTCCGGGCTGGCGACGACCGGGCGGCTGATCACCGCGGCCGCGGCGATCATGGTCGCGGTCTTCCTCGGTTTCGCGACCGAGGGCGAGCTGGTGCTCACGCAGATCGGCGCCGGCCTGGCGGTGGCGATCCTGGTCGACGCCACCGTCGTCCGGATGGTGCTGGTGCCGGCGACGATGGCGCTGCTGGGCCACTGGAACTGGTGGCTGCCGGCCTGGCTGGACCGGGTCCTGCCGCACCTCGACCTGGACGGGGAGGACCTCGAACCAGCGGACGACGCGGGCATCGTCGAGCACGAGCCGCCCGTGGTGCTGCCTGCGGTGGCCGGCGCCCCCTGAGCCCGCGCCGCACCGCCGCCCCGGCATCGACCGGGACGGCGGTGCGGGCGGCGCGACCCGCACCGCGCACGTGCCGACCCGCCCGACACGCCGGCCGCCTCCGACGGTGGATGAGACGTGCCGACGGGGGCGGGGCGTCAGCGGCGTGGTCCGACGTCGCACATCTCGGCCAGCCCCTCGGCGGGGGAAGAGAGACGACGAAGGCCCCGGCCGGCCACGCGGTATATACTCCGGCCGTCCAGTGCATATATCTGCCGACAGGGGCATGCTGATGACGAAGCGTTTGATCGACCTCGACGACGAGTTGTTGGCGCTCGCCCAACGCGAGCTGAACACCACTGGGGTGTCGGACACGGTGCGCGCCGCCTTGCGGCAGGCCGCGAACGCTGCCGCACGCGCACGGCAGGTGGCCTGGCTCCGCGACGGCGGGCTCGAGACGATGACGGATCCTGATCAGCGAGCTGACGTGTGGCGGTGATCGCCCGGTACCTGGTCGACACCAGCGCGGCCGCCCGGATGGGACTGGACGCAGTCGCCGACCGGCTGGAGCCACTCATCACGGGTGGGCTCGTGGCGACCTGCGCCCCGCTGGACGCCGAGGCCCTGTACAGCGCTCGGAGCCCCGCTGAGTACGAGCAGGTCCGGGCCGATCGGCGCGCTGCCTACGAGTACCTGCCGACGGACGACATCCACTGGGCGGGTGCGTTCGACGCCCAGCGCGTCCTGTCTCGCAGCGGGCGGCACCGATCGGTGGGGATCGCGGATCTGCTGACCGCCGTGCTCGCGGCCGAGCACGGGTTGACGGTCCTGCACTACGACACCGATTTCGAGACCGCTGCGGAGGTGCTCGACTTCGAGCACCGGTGGGTCCTGCCCCGAGGGACCGTGTAGCGCGGCCGGCACCGAGTGCGATCGCCGCCTGCGAGGCGCTGGTCGGGACGACCGGGTGCACGTCGACCCTCGTGGTCGATCCGTTCCACCGCCGTGGCGAGGACCGGAGGTCGTGTCCGACGCTGCGCTCGGCCGCCGCGGACACGACGGTGACCGGTGTCGGTGACCAGGTTCGAGATCTCCGGGGAGGCACCGCACCAGTTCGGGCTTCACACCACGGCGCCGACCGTCGATGCGGCGGGCCGGTGCGGCGTGGTCGGGTGACCGCTGGCTAGGACGGGAGTGGCCGGTACCCCGGGACCCAGCGCCGGACCTCTGCGTCGACGGCGACGCTCGCGCCGAGCGAGCACAGCACGCCGACCAGTCCGGCGACGACCCGCTGCAGCATCAGGTGGCGCGGTGGCACCGAGAGACGGCGCTGGGTGCGCGCGGGGGCGCCCAGCGGGTCGGACACCCGCTGGGTCTGCGCGCGCAACCAGGCCCGGTCGAAGGTGTACACCGGGCTGCGCAGCGGCGCGAAGTAGTCGTCCAGCAGGTCGAGGAGGGCGGCCGGCGTCACGCCGTCCTGCAGGAGCCCGGCTGCGGCGGCGGTCCGGTGCAGGCGGGCGGCATCGCCGTCCCGTCCGGCGGCGAGCAGCGGCCCCAGGCCCGCCGGCCAGCCGCCCGGCAGGGCCTCGGTGGCGCCGAAGTCGAGGACGGCGAGCCGGCCGTCGGGCAGCAGCCGGAAGTTGCCCGGGTGTGGGTCACCGTGCAGGAGGCGAGCGCGCTCCGGGGCGGAGGCGAGCAGGCGGACCAGCAGCAGGCCGGCGCGGTCCCGCTCGTCCGCGCGACCGGCGGCGATGACCTGCGACAGCGGTGTCCCGTCGACCCACCGGCTGACCAGCGCGGGCCGCGCGACGGCGAGCACGTCGGGGACGGCGATGTCCGGGTCGTCCCGGTAGGCCGCGGCGAAGGCGCTCTGCGCCCGGGCCTCCTGTTCGTAGTCGACCTCGGCGACCAGCCGGTCGCGGAGCTCGGTGACCAGTTGCCGGGCGTCGAGACCCGGCGCGGCGGCCCGCATGACCGGCACCAGGGCGGACAGGGTGCCGACGTCGGTGAGCAGCGCCTCGGCCGCGCCGGGGTACTGGACCTTGACCGCCACCGCGGTGCCGTCGGTCCAGGTGGCGCGGTGCACCTGGCCGACGCTGGCCGCGGCGACCGGCCGGTCGTCGAGGTCTCGGAGCACGTCCCGCCAGCCGCCGGGGAAGGCGCGGTCGAGCCGCTGGTGCACCAGCGTCGCGGGCATGGGCGGTGCGGACTCCTGCAGCCGTGCCAGCGACTCCCGGTAGGGTCCGGCCAGCTGCTCGGGCAGGGCGGCCTCCATGGCCGACATCGCCTGGCCGACCTTCATCGCGCCGCCCTTGAGCCGGCCGAGGGTGGCGAACAGCTGCTCGGCGGTGCGCTGCTGGACCTGGGCGGCGACCGCCTCGGCGGAGTGGCCGGCCACGCGCTTGCCGAGGCCGACGGCCGTGCGTCCCGCGAGCGCTGCGGGCAGGGCGGCGAGCCGGGCGCCGCGCGCCAGCCGCCCGCGGGGCGGGCTCGGCTCGGACGTCACGACCCGAACGGTAGCGCCGGCCGAAGCGTGCGCACGAGGGACGCGAGCCCGTCCCCGGCAGGCTCGGGACGTCAGCGGCGGGAGGGCCGGGGTGCCTGGAGCGCGCGCAGCTCGGCCAGCCCCTCGGCGAGGGCGACCCGGGGCCGGTAGCCGAGCTGGGTGCGGGCAGCGCTGTTGTCGTACGAGCGGTCACGTCCGGTGAAGCTGACCAGCCAGTTGGTCAGTGGGGGAGCGGTCCGGCGGCGGAGGATGCGCGCGCTGCGGTCCATGACGGCGGCGAGCGGTGCGGCGACCGCCCGCGGGAAGCTGGGGCTGCCGCTCAGATCGACTCCGCGGTTGGCCAGCAGCGGCGTGAAGAACACGCGGATCGGCAGGGGGCGCCGTCGGTCACGTAGTAGGTGCCGCCCGGCTCGCCGCGGGTGAGCGTCAGCGCGATCGCATCGGCCAGGTCGTCGACGTGGATGACGTCGACGACGTGCCGGCCGCCGTCTATCCAGGCGGAGCGGCCCGCCTCGGCGGCGGCGACCAGGTCGTCGAGCGTGGTCATGCCGCGCCCAGGGACCAGTGGCCGGCCTTCGTCGACATGCTGCGCCGGCTCTCCGACGGCCCGTGGACTGGGCCCCCTTCGCCCTGACCGGCTCGGAGAGGACCGTCACCGCCGGGCGGCGATGACCTCCCGGCCGCGGTCGGAGTTGGCGAAGCGGTCGATCATGGCGCGCAGCTGCTCGGCGTCGACGTCGGCGCCGAAGGGCTCGGTGCCCGGTTCCAGGCGAACGCCCTGCGCGAGCGGTCCGGCGACGACCGGGTCGAAACCCAGGTCGGAGACGATCCGGGTGACCACGTCGAGGTCGGCCGCGTCGTCCCCGGCGATGGCGATCGCCTTCCGGCCGGGCGTCCCGGCGGGGAGGGCGCCGCCCTCGAGGTCGTGGTAGCCCATGTGGTTGAACGCCTTCACCACCCGGGCGCTCGGCAGGAACGCCTGCACCACCTCACTGGTCGAGGTGCGTGGATCGGTCAGGTCGTCGCGGACCCCGTCGACCTCCCACCAGTAGTTCATCGCGTCGATGACCAGCTTCCCGGCCAGGGCGTCGACGGGCAGCGCGCGGTGCTTGCCCAGCGGCAGGGCGAGGACGACGACATCGCTCTCACGAGCGGCAGCAGCCGCTGTCGTGGCGGTCGCGCCCGGCACGAGCACCTCGACGGTCAGGGCGATCTTCGCCGGATCACCCGACCCGGCGATGCGGACGTCGTACCCGGCCGCCACCGCCAGTCGGGCCAGCACGGTGCCCACCTTGCCGGCGCCGAGGATGCCCAGCGTGGTCATGCCCCCACCTCCCGCGTGGCGACGGGGGAGTCGGGACGGCGGTGTGCGCCCCGGTCGGTGTGCGTGGTCATGGACGAGCCCTCCCGGACGGCGTGCAGTTGAGCGTTCACCTTCTCTCAACCGCTCGACGCTCCCGGTGTTCCGGCCGCCCGGGCCAGGACACCCGGGAGGCCGGGGCGTTCCCGGGCGACTAGCGTCGCGGGGCATGGCACAGGACGCGGGAGGAACGGGACCGGGGTCGGTCGGCCGCGGCCCGTCGATCGTTGCCGACGACCAGGAGTCGCCGTCCGCGCCGTCGATCCCGTCCTTCGCCTCGTTGCGGGCCCCGCGGCAGCGGTCCGCGGTCGACATCCTGGTGTCCGGGCCGGACGAGGTCGTCGAGCCGGCGCCCCGGCCGTCCCCGGCGGGGGCCACCCGGCCGCCGGAGTGGCCCGACCTCTGGCACATCGGCCTCCGGCTCGCCCGGTGGTGCGTGCGGCAGCCGCTCGTGACGGCCCGTCGCGTGCTCGGCTGACCCGGGCACTCGTCGCCCGGCCGGGTCGTCGCTCACTCGATCGCTGGACGCCGGGCCCGCGGCGCCGTGCTCCCGGGGCGCGGGCCCGTGTGCCAGGCTCGTGTGGTGGGCGACGTCGAGGTGATCACCAGCCGGGAGGTGCCGCTCGGCGGCCCGCGCGCGATGACGGTGCGCCGCACCCTCCCGCAGCGGGCGCGGTCGCTGATCGGCGCCTGGTGCTTCGCCGACCACTACGGACCCGACGACGTGTCCCGCACCGGTGGCATGGACGTGCCGCCGCACCCGCACACCGGGCTGCAGACGGTGAGCTGGCTGTTCAGCGGCGCGATCGAGCACCGGGACACCACCGGGGCCCACGCCGTCGTCCGACCCGGTGAGCTGAACCTGATGACCGGCGGGTCCGGGGTCGCCCACTCGGAGGTGTCCACCACCGAGTGCGACACGCTGCACGGTGTCCAGCTGTGGACGGCTCTGCCGGAGTCGGCGCGGCACCTGCCGCGGTCGTTCGTGCACCACGTCCCCGAGCCGTTGCCGCTGGGCGGCGCCACCGCCCGGGTGCTGGTCGGCACGCTCGCCGGGCACACCTCGCCGGTGCCCACGCACAGCCCGCTGCTCGGCGCTGAGCTGGTGCTCGAGCCGGGCAGGGAGCTGGCGCTCGACGTCGACCCGGGTTTCGAGCACGGTGTGCTCGTGGACCAGGAGCCGGTCGTGGTGCAGGGCACCGAGCTGGCCCCCGCGGAGCTGGGCTACGTGGCGCCCGGCGTGGCACGGCTGCACCTGACCAACCCCGGTGACCGGCCGGCCCGCGTCATGCTGCTGGGCGGGGAGCCGTTCGGCGAGCCGGTGGTGATGTGGTGGAACTTCATCGGTCGCAGCCACGAGGAGATCGCCGCCTACCGCGACGAGTGGGAGGCCGGTTCGGACCGCTTCGGCCAGGTCGAGGGCTACCGCGGGGAGGTGCAGCGGTTGCCGGCGCCACCGTTGCCCACCGTCCGGCTGAAGGCCCGGATGTCGCCGCCCGGCCCGGCGGACCCCAGCGCCTGGGGGTGAGCCGACTGCGGCACGTCGTTCCCCGAGTGGCGGCAACGGGCGGGGGCGGTCAGCCGCGCAGGCACCACCGTTGTGATCAGAGGCAGCCGACAGCCGTGTCGGCCTCCTGGGCCAGGGATGCCATGCGGCGGCGGCTCGTGGAGTGGCCCGACGGCGTGCCGAACCGGGTCGTCGCCCGGAAGGGCGGCGTGGTCAACCGGGCCCTGGCTGCGGCGGCTCGTCGCGCGGCTCCTGGGTGGACTCCGGTGGTGCGCATCGTGCCTTCCGCAGTTCCCGCAGCCATGGCTGCGGGAACTGCTCCAGCTGGACGTGGGTGGACGGTCAGAACCGACCAGTGCGTGCGATCTCATGCCGAGCCGCCAGGTTCCCGGTAGCGGCCTGCGGGGCGCTGGCTGCGCTGCGCGGCCACTCCGGACGCCTCACCGTCGGCCACGTACTCGAGAAGGCCGCGATCGGTGTCACGCACCCGCCCGCCCACCCGTTCGACGCAGACCCACGACGGCCGGTGCGGCCTCGGCAACATCCGGCAATCGATTGCCCGTCCACCGTTCCCGAGATGGGATGCGGGGCATGGCCACCAGCGTCGGCGGGCCGGGGGAGGCACCGAGATGAGGTCGCATCTGCTCGACTGGCTCGCCCGTGCACCTGCCCGGGCGATCGCCTGCAGCGGCGGCGTCGACAGCCTCACCCTCGCAGCGCTCGCGCACCGCGCGTCACCCGCCACGACGCTCGTCGTGCACAGCATCACCCCGGCCGTTCCCGCGGCGGCAACCGCCCGGGTGCTCCGGATGGCTGCGGAGCAGCGCTGGGACCTGCGGACGGTCCGTTCGCGCGAGTTCGAGGACGAGCGGTACCTCGCCAACCCGCGGGACCGCTGCTACGTGTGCAAGTCCCATCTCTACGAGGCCATGCACGACGTGGTCGGGGCCGTCGGGGGGACGCACACGCTGCTCAGCGGTGCCAACGTGGACGACCTGGGGGAGTACCGGCCGGGTCTTCGGGCCGCGGCGGAGGCCGGGGTCCGGCACCCCTACGTCGAGATCGGTGCCCGCAAGGTCGACGTCCGGGCACTGGCTCGTGAGCTGGACCTGGACGTCGCCGACCTGCCTGCCTCGCCGTGCCTGGCCAGCCGGCTCTACACCGGCACCCCGGTCACCCCGGCCCGGCTGCACGCGGTCGAGATCGGCGAGGCGCTGCTGGTTGCGCACACCGGCGCGGCCGTCGTGCGGTGCCGGCTGCGCGAGGACGAGGTGAGCATCGAGGTTCGCGACGGCGACCGGGAGTCCGTGACGCCGGCCGTCGTCGCCGACGTCCTCGCCGCGATGCGTGCCGTCGACCCCGCAATCCGGGCCGCGGCGCTCGACGAGCAGGCATACCGGCCCGGTCGTGCCTTCACGCTGACGCCGGTGGTCCGATGAGCGACCCCGGGTACGTCGACCTCGGCTTCGCCCGGGTCGACACCGACCGGCTCGCTCGCACCGGTGACCCGGAGGTCGTCTACGCCGCCGGCAAGACCGCCGACGAGGTGGTCGCCATCGTGGCGACGCTGCGCGGGGCGGCGCCCGAGCGGCCGGCGCTGGTCACCCGGGCCACCACGGACACCGTGTCCGCCCTCGCGGACCGGTGGCCGGACCTGCTGGTGGAGCGCAGCACCGTCGCGGTCGGTCCGCTGCCAGCCCCGGCCGGGCGCGTGGCGGTGGTCAGCGCCGGGACCTCTGACGAGCCGGTGGCGACCGAGGCGGCGATGACCTTGCGGGTGCACGGTGCGGGGGTCGTCCGCGTGACCGACGTCGGGGTGGCCGGGCTGCACCGCGTCCTGGCCACCCGGCCGGTCCTCGACGAAGCCGACGTGGTCGTGGTGGTGGCCGGGATGGAGGGCGCGCTGCCCAGCGTCGTCGGCGCGGCACGGTCGTGCGCGCTTCGCTGTTCCGCAAGCTGCTGAGGAACCCGCTGGGCGTGGTGGCGCTGGGCGTGCTGATCACCATCGCACTGGCCGGCGTGCTCGCGCCCGTGCTGGCGCCGTTCGACCCCAACTTCTCCACCATCAGCAAGGTCCTCGCCTCACCGGACGGGAGCAACCTGCTCGGTACGGACAGCGGTGGCCGGGACGTCCTGAGCCGGCTCCTGTACGGCGCCCGGACCACGCTGCTCTCGGCCGTGCTGTGCGCCGCAGTGGCCATCTCCCTCGGTCTGCCCGCGGGCCTGGTCGCCGGCTACTACGGAGGGCGGTTCGACGCCGCAGCCAACTGGGTCAGCAACATGGTCATGGCCCTGCCGGGCATCGTCATGCTGCTGGGCCTGCGCGCTGCGGTGGGTCCGTCCGTCTGGCTCGCCATGGTCGCCTTCGGCGTCCTGATCAGCCCCAGCTACTACCGGCTCACCCGCACGGCGGTCCAGTCGGTGCGCAACGAGCTCTACGTCGACGCCGCCCAGGTGTCCGGCCTCGGTGACGGCCGCATCATCGCCCGGCACATCCTCTCCGTCGTCCGGGCTCCGGTCATCATCCAGACGGCGCTGATCTGCGCAGTGGCGATCGCGGTCCAGTCCGGACTCGACTTCCTCGGTCTCGGCGATCCCACCGTCCCGAGCTGGGGGTCGATGCTCAGCGACGGCTTCCGGAGCGTGTACCAGAACTCCCTCAACCTCCTCTGGCCCGCACTGGCCATCGCCATCACCGTCGTCTCCCTCGTGCTGCTGGGCAACGCGCTCCGCGACTCCCTGGAGGACGCGGAGAAGGTGACGGCCCAGCGACGGCGCCGTGACGGGGAGGCGCGGACGACGGTGCGCCGTCGACGCACGCAGGAGCCGGTGCCGGTGGAGCTGGGCACCGAGCACCACCTGCTCAAGGTGACCGGTCTGGGACTCGGCTACCCCCAGTCCGACGGCTCGATCAAGAAGGTCGTGGACGACGTCACCCTGCACGTGGACCGCGGCGAGGTGCTCGGGCTCGTGGGGGAGTCGGGGTCCGGTAAGACCCAGACGGCCTTCGCCGTCCTCGGCCTGCTGCCGGACAACGCAGTCATCACGGGCGGGACCATCCAGTTCGACGGTTCCCACACCGTGGCACCGGGCGACGAGACGGTCGAGCAGTCCCGCCTGCGTGACCTTCGGGGGCGGCGTATCGGGTACATCCCGCAGGAGCCCATGAGCAACCTGGACCCGGCTTTCACCGTGGGCCACCAGCTCACCCGGCCCATGGTGAAGCTGCTCGGCATCTCCAAGGACGAGGCCCGCCGACGCGCTCTCGACCTGCTCGCCAGCGTGGGCATCCCGGACCCCGCGCGCACGTTCAAGACCCATCCCCACCACCTGTCCGGAGGTATGGCACAGCGCGTGCTGATCGCCGGTGCCATCAGCTGCGAGCCCGACCTCGTCATCGCGGACGAGCCGACGACCGCACTCGACGTCACGGTGCAGGCGGAGGTGCTGGACGTGCTGCGGGACCTCCAGCACCGGCTGCAGCTGGGGATCGTCCTCGTCACGCACAACTTCGGCGTCGTGGCCGACATCTGCGACCGGGTCGTGGTCATGCGCAACGGCCGACTGGTCGAGGAGGGGCCTGTGCGCACCATCCTGCGGGAGCCGGCCCATGACTACACCCGCGAGCTCCTGGACTCGACGCTGGAGGGCAAGACACCCATGACACCGCTGCTCACTGCCACGCCGTCCGCGCGGGTCTCCCGGTGACCGCCGGGCTCGACCTGGGACACGCGCCCGGCGAGGACGGGGAGCAGACCGACCTCCTCCGGGTCGACGACCTGGTCGTGGAGTACCCGGGCCGAGGGCTGTTCGCCAAGCCGTTCCGGGCCCTCACGGGGGTGTCGGTCAGGATCCCTCCCGGCCGGACGCTCGGACTCGTGGGCGAGTCCGGCTCGGGCAAGACGACCCTGGGGCGGGCGGTGCTCGGTCTGGCGCCGGTCACGGCCGGGACCATCACGTTCGACGGTCGCGACATCAGCCGGGCGTCGCGCCGGGAGCGGAAGGCGCTCAGCCGGCACCTCCAGGTGGTCTTCCAGGACCCCTACAGCTCACTGAACCCGGCGATGACCGTGGGTGACATCCTGGCCGAACCGCTGTCGGTCCAAGGCGTCCCGGTCGGTGATGCGCGAGCTCGGGTCGCGGAGCTCCTGGACCGCGTCCACCTGCCCCAGGACGTCCTCCGCCGGTTGCCGCGGGAGTTCAGCGGCGGCCAGCGTCAGCGGATCGCCATCGCCCGCGCCCTCGCGCTGCGCCCGCGGCTGATCGTCTGCGACGAGCCCGTCAGCGCCCTGGACCTCACCACCCAAGCGCGGGTCCTGGACCTTCTTCTCGGGATCCAGCAGGGCACCGGTGTCTCCTACCTGTTCGTCTCGCACGACCTCGACGTCGTGCGGCATCTGAGCCACCAGGTCGCGGTGATGCACCGCGGGGAGATCGTGGAGCAGGGCGACGCCCGGCACGTGACCGAGGTGCCCGATCACCCGTACACCCAGCGGCTGTTGCTCGCGAGCCCGGTACCCGACCCGGACCGGCAGGCCGAGCGACGTGCGGTGCGGCAGCAGCTGGCCGGCGTCGAGACCAACGAGTCGCACGCGGCCTGAACCGCACCAGGGGCGCCGCTCGCGGAACCACCCCCGCGACGTCTCCGCCCGACCCGCCCGTTGCCCGACCAGCTTGCCCGATCGACGACGACCACCCCGGTCGGAGGAGGAACCCAGTGCTGCGTCCCCAGGATGGACCCACCCGCGAGCGCAAGAGCCTGAACGGGCTCTGGCGCTTCACACTCGATCCCGCGAGCGAAGGCAGGGACGCCGGGTGGTGGCGGCAGCCGCTGCGGGAGGCCCGCGACATGCCCGTCCCGGCCAGCTACAACGATGTCCCGGTCGACGCGGCGGTGCGCGACCACGTCGGCGACGTCTGGTACCAGACGACCGTCCGCGTGCCGCGCGGCTGGGACGGCGAGCGCGTCGTGCTCCGGTTCGATGCGGCCACCCACCGCGCCGTCGTGTGGGTCGACGACATCGAGGTCGTGCGGCACGAGGGGGGCTACACACCCTTCGAGGCCGACGTCACCGCGCACGTGCGGGCGGGCGAGGAGGTCCGGATCACCGCCGTCGTCGACAACCGGCTGACCTGGCACTCCGTCCCGCCGGGCATCGTGGAGGAGACCGCCGCGGGCCCGCGGCAGAACTACTTCCACGACTTCTTCAACTACGCCGGCCTGCACCGGTCGGTCTGGCTGTACAGCACCCCGCCGTCGCACCTGAGCGACATCACCGTCGTCACCGGCCTGTCCGGGACCTCCGGCAGCGTCGACTACCAGGTGGAGACGGCGGGCGCCGACGGAGCGGACGTGCGAGTGGCCCTGATCGATGCCGAGGGCAGCGAGGTCGCCCGGGCATCGGGGGCTGTGGGCGTGCTCTCCGTCCCCGAGGTGCACCCCTGGCGGCCCGGGGAGGGGTACCTGTACGACCTCCTCGTGGAACTGGTCGACGGGGACGACGTCGTGGATGCCTACACCCTCGCAGTCGGCATCCGCACCGTCGAGGTGCGGGGCACGGAGTTCCTGATCAACGGCAACCCCTTCTACTTCACCGGGTTCGGCAAGCACGAGGACCTGCCCGTGCGCGGGAAGGGGCACGACGACGTCTTCCTCGTCCACGACTTCGCTCTGCTGGAGTGGATCGGAGCCAACTCGTTCCGCACGTCCCACTACCCGTACGCCGAGGAGGTGCTCGACTACGCCGACCGGCACGGGATCGTCGTCATCGACGAGACCGCCGCGGTGGGGCAGAACCTCGGCATGATCGGTGGCCTGACGGGCCGCGACTACCCGCCCACGTTCTCGTCCGAGGCGATCGACGACACCGGCCGCGAGGTGCACGCCCAGGCCATCCGGGAGCTCGTCGCTCGCGACAAGAACCATCCCAGCGTCGTGCTGTGGAGCATCTCGAACGAGCCCGAGGCCCACACCGACTCCGCTCGCGAGTTCTTCGAGCCGCTGTTCGCCCTCACCCGGGAACTCGACCCCACCCGCCCCGTCGGGTACGTGAACCAGATGCTGGCCCCGCCGGACAAGGACCAGGTGGACCAGTACGCCGATGTGCTGATGATCAACCGCTACTACGGGTGGTACCGGCAGACGGGTGAGCTCGACGCGGCGGAGCCGGAGCTGAGGGCGGAACTGCAGGAGTGGGCGAAGCGGGGCAAGCCGATCATCGTCACCGAGTACGGCGCGGACACCCTGGCCGGCCTGCACTCCACGCTGGCCCAGCCGTGGACCGAGGAGTACCAGGTCGAGTTCCTGGAGATGTACCACCGGGTCTTCGACGAGATCGACGCGGTCGTCGGTGAGCAGGTGTGGAACTTCGCCGACTTCGCCACCAAGGCCGGGATCATCCGGGTCGACGGCAACAAGAAGGGCGTCTTCACCAGGGACCGCAGGCCGAAGGCGGCGGCCTCCGCCCTCCGCCGCCGGTGGCGGGGCCCCGGGCCGTGGCGCACTGACGCGTGAGCCGCCGTACCTGAGCGGGTGGTCGACCTGCTCGCCCGACTCCCCGTGGCCGAACCCCAGTCGGGACAACGCCTCCAGACCGAAGACGCTGAGCTCCACGTCCGCCGTGCTGATGACCGTGAACGGTGGGAGTTCATCGGTGGCGGGCCCGGCTCCGTCCCCAGGGACGCCGCGCCCACCGGTCACCATCACGCCGACGCGTTGCTTGCCGGTCCGGACCTCCTCGTGCGACTCGACATGGACGTCGAAGAGATGTGTCTGGCCGGGAGCCAACCCGTCCAGGCAGGGGAGAGCAGGCGGAGCACCCGCTGTCGCTTGCTCGGTGGACGCGGTGAACGGCTGCCGCGGCATCCCAGGGGCACGCATCTCCACGTCGTCACCGGCGAGTACCGCGACGGTGGGCTGTCGCAGCCGCGAGGACGCGTCAGCTGCAGCGCTGCGGTGCCCAGACCCTCTGCCACCGGTGCGCTGGCCGACCGGAACGTCGTCAGAACGGTCACCCGCCCCGCACCTGCCCCGAATCCGGCGCGCAGACCCACCTCTCCCCGCGGAGCCACGGCGGGTGACGTCGCGTCCACGACCGGCTGCACCACCAGGTCGACAGGCGGCGGCATGCCCGCGGAGGCGGCTCGGAGTGCCTCCGCCGCTGACATCGACTCAACCCTGGACCGCCCCCAGTCAGGTACACCAGCCGTGCGGCTGCCGGCGCCAGCGTCGCCTCCGGCGGCCCGGGCGACCGCGCCGGCCTCCGGGGACTCATCGGGCGACTCCGGGCGGGCAACGGCTTTCCTCGCCGTACCTGCCCCGGCGACCAGCCCGCTCGCCGCGCCCGGCAGGTGCGCGGCGGGCGGAGAGAGCAGGCGCAACCGCTCGCGTCCGTGCCGCTGGCTGGCTCATCGAGCGTCGAGGTGTCGGTCCGGCCCACGTCACCTGTGGTTGCGGTAGGCAGCACCTCGACGACCATGCGACGTCCCGGGGGAACGGTCAGCGCCACGGTGATCCGTTCCGGCGCGGTCCCGCGTGGATCCTGACCGACCCCGGTAGATGCTGGTACGGCAGCCTGTTGCGTGCCGGCCACCTCCGTCGGAGGCGTCTCGACGTGCACGGCCGAGCCGGGAGCGGATCGCGTGAAGCCGGTAGGGGAGTGACTGCCAGGCCCGTGCTGCCCTGGACGGGCACGCTGAGTGAACGCAGCGCATGATCCGTCGTACTGACCGGGGCGATTGCCCCGGGATGGGTGTCCGAGGGGGGACTTGAACCCCCACGCCCCGCAAAGGGCACTAGCACCTCAAGCTAGCGCGTCTGCCATTCCGCCACCCGGACAGGTGGGCCACCCTCTCGGGCGCCGTGGGCAAGCATAACCGAGCCCGGGAGCGACCCGGGACAGGCCCCGGTGGCACCATCGTCGGCATGTCCGAGACCACGCCGCAGCCGCTCGCCACCGCCCAGGCCGAGGTCGCGGACCTGCTGTCCGACCTCATCCGGATCGACACCACGAACACCGGCTCCACCGCCACCAGTGCGGGGGAGCGGAAGGCCGCCGAGTGGGTGGCCGGCAAGCTCGACGAGGTCGGCATCGACAGCGTCATCCACGAGTCCGAGCCGGGCCGGGCCAGCCTGGTCGCCCGGATCGAGGGCACCAACCGCGACCGCCCGGCGCTGCTGGTGCACGGCCACCTCGACGTCGTCCCCGCCGACCCGGCCGAGTGGAGCGTGCACCCGTTCAGCGGCGAGCAGCGCGACGGCTACGTGTGGGGCCGCGGCGCGGTCGACATGAAGGACATGGACGCGATGACCCTCGCCCTGGTGCGCGACTGGGCCCGCACCGGGGTGAAGCCCGACCGCGACATCGTGCTGGCCTTCGTCGCCGACGAGGAGGCCGGCGGCAAGCACGGCGCGCACTACATGGTCGACCACCACGCCGACCTCTTCGAGGGCTGCACCGAGGCGATCAGCGAGGTCGGCGGGTTCAGCATCACCGTCCGCGACGACCTGCGCCTGTACCTGGTCCAGACCGCCGAGAAGGGCCTGGCGTGGATGAAGCTGACCGCGCAGGGCCGCCCCGGCCACGGCTCCTTCGTGCACGACGACAACGCCGTCACCCGGCTCGCCCAGGCCGTCAGCCGGATCGGCTCCAGCCGGCTGCCCACCGTGGTCACCCCACCGATGAAGCAGTTCCTCGCCGAGGTCGGCGACGCCTACGGCATCGAGATCGACCCGGACGACCCGGACGACGCCCTCGCCCGGCTGGGCAGCATCAGCCGCATGATCGGCGCGGCGCTGCGCAACACCGCCAACCCCACGATGCTCGACGCCGGCTACAAGACCAACGTCATCCCCGGCACCGCGAGCGCCACCATCGACGGCCGCTTCCTCTACGGCCAGGAGGCCGAGTTCGAGGCCCAGCTCGACGAGCTGATCGGCGAGGGCGTCACCCGCGAGTGGATCACCTACGACCAGGCGGTCGAGACCACCTTCGACGGGCCGAGCGTCGACCTGATGGTCCAGGCGCTGCAGGCCGAGGACCCCGGCGCCCGCGCCGTCCCCTTCACCATGAGCGGCGGCACCGACGCCAAGAGCTTCGAGACCCTCGGCATGCGCTGCTTCGGCTTCTCCCCGCTCAAGCTCCCCGCCGACCTGGACTTCGCCGCCCTGTTCCACGGCATCGACGAGCGGATCTCGATCGACTCGATGCAGTTCGGCATCCGGGTGCTCGACCGGTTCCTGCGCGGGGCCTGACCGGCCCGGGCATGATGCCGGGATGACCGCGATCACCCCCGGCAGCGTCGCCCTGATCACCGGCGGGACGGGCGGCCTGGGCCGTGCCCTGGCCGCCCTGCTGCGCCGGCAGGGGGTGACCGTCGTCCTCGCCGACCTCGACAGCCTGCGCGCCCGGCAGACCGCCGCCGACCTGGGGGCTGCCTTCCTGCCGCTGGACGTCACCGACCGCGCGGCGAACGCCGCCGTCGTCGCCCAGGTGGAGGCCGACCACGGCCGGCTGGACGTCGCCTTCCTCAACGCCGGCATCGCCGGCAGCGGGCAGCAGGCGCTGGACGTCGACGAGCTGCTGCACGTCGTCGACGTCGACCTGTTCGGCGTCGTGTACGGCGCCGAGGCGGCCCTGCCCGCGCTCCGCCGTGCCGGCGGCGGGTCGATCGTGGTCACCGCCTCGCTCGCCGGGCTCGCGCCGCACGCCACCGAGCCCGGCTACAGCATCGCCAAGGCCGGGGCGATCGCGTTTGTCCGCTCGCTGGCACCCCGCCTGGTGGACGACGGGATCACCGTCTCCGCGGTCTGCCCGGGCTTCGCCGACACGGCGATCATCGACCCGCTCCGGGAGGCTTTCGCGGCCGTGGACTTCCCGGTGCTGAGCGCCGATGAGGTGGCCCAGGCGCTGCTCGGCGCCTGGACCGCCCGGCAGCCGGGAGCGGCGTACGTCGTCCAGCCCGGCGTCGGCGCCGTCCCGTTCCGCTTCCCGGGCGTGCCCAGCGCGAAGACCGCCGACGGGCGCACGGCCACCCTGCCCGGGCGCCTGCGCCCGCCCGCCCGGTCCTGAGGTCCCGGATCAGCCGTTGACGCGCACGGCGAGCACCGCGACGTCGTCGTCCAGCCGGCCGGACATGCCGGCGACCAGGGCGTCGCAGAGCTGCTCGAGCGGCTGGTCGGCGAGGCGGCCGAGCTGCTCGACCAGCCAGGCGGTGCCCGCGTCGAGCGCTGCATCGCGCCGCTCGATGAGGCCGTCGGTGTAGAGGACGAGGGTGTCGCCCGGTGCCAGCACCAGCTCGTGGTCGGTACGGGGTGCGGCGGGGGAGATGCCGAGCAGCAGCTCGGCGGGGCGGTCCAGCAGCTCGGCGCGCCCAGCCGCGGTCACGTGCACCGGCGCCGGGTGGCCGGCGTTGGACCAGCGCAGCAGGGCGCCGGCCGAGCCGGGCGACGGGCTGGCCGTGGCGGTCACGCCCGTGACCAGCGAGTCGAGCTCCAGCCGGCCGAGGGCGCCGTCCAGGGCGCGCAGCACCGCGGCGGGGGAGACGTCCCCCGATCCGCTCGGGACGGTGAGCGCAATGCCCCGCAGCACGCCCCGCGCCTGCGCCATCGTGGCCGCCGCCGCCACGTCGTGCCCCGCGACGTCGCCGATGACCAGCATGGTCGCACCGTCGGGGAGCGGGAAGGCGTCGTACCAGTCGCCACCGACCTGGGCGTTCTTCACCGCAGGGAGGTACCGGACGGCGATCTGCAGGCCCGGTACCGGGGGCGGGTCGGTGAGCAGCGCCCGCTGCAGCGACTCGGCGAGCTCCACCGCCGCCCGTGACTCGGCCGCCTCGGCGCTGAGCCGGGTGAGCAGCGCCTCACGGCGCAGCCGCAGGGCCACGGTGCCCATCGCGAGGAGGCTGCACGCCACCACCGCCGCCAGCCGGACCAGCATCGAGGGCAGCGTGTCGGGCCGGTACTGGTCCTCGTGCAGACCCAGCAGCAGCGCGACGGCGAGAGCGGCGCCCCCGTAGGCCGCGGTGGCCCGGCGGCTGACGATCGTGGCCGCGGTGAGCGGCGCTATGCAGACCAGTCCGAGGATGATCTGCCCCTGGCCCAGCGCGAACTGGGCGAGCGTGAAGAACGCCAGGATGCCCAGCGGCAGCAGGTGCCGTCTCGTCGGTCGCCGGTTCACCGGGGCGTGCCTCTCGTCGTGGGGATCTGCGGCCACGCAGCGTGATCTGGGGCGAACGGTGTGCACTGTAGCCAGGGCACCCGGGTGACCCCGGTCACTGTCCACCTGGCAAGGTCAGGGCATGCGTGCCTGGCGAGTCCACACCCTCGGCGATCCGGCCGAGGTCCTCTCCCTCGACGACGTCGACCAGCCCGTGCCCGGCGAGGGCCAGCTCCTCGTCCGGGTGCGCGCGGCCGGCCTCAACTTCCCCGACGTGCTGATGGCCCGGGGGGAGTACCAGGAGCGGCCCCCGCTGCCCTTCGTCCCCGGCGTCGAGCTGTGCGGGGAGGTGGTGGGCACCGGGCAGCGGGTGCTGGGTGGACCGGCCGGCGGGCCGGGGGCCTTCGCCGAGTACGCCCTGATGGACGCCGCGGCCGCCTGGCCGGTGCCCGACGGCATGTCCGACGAGCAGGCCGCGGCGCTGCACCTGACGTACCAGACCGGGCACGTCGGGCTGCACCGCCGGGCGCGCCTGCAGGCGGGGGAGTGGCTGCTGGTGCACGCCGGGGCGGGCGGGGTCGGCTCCGCGGCGATCCAGCTGGGCAAGGCCGCCGGGGCACGGGTGATCGCCACCGCCGGTGGGGCGCGCAAGACCGAGGTCTGCCGCGGGCTGGGCGCCGACCACGTCATCGACTACACCAGCGAGGACGTCGTCGCCCGGGTGAAGGAGATCACCGGCGGTCACGGCGCCGACGTCGTCTACGACCCGGTGGGCGGCGACGTCTTCGACGCGTCGCGCAGGTGCGTGGCCTTCGAGGGGCGGATCGTGGTCGTCGGGTTCACCAGCGGCCGCATCCCGGAGGTGCCGGCCAGCCACGTGCTGGTGAAGAACTACAGCGTGGTCGGGCTGCACTGGGGCCTCTACCGCCGGCACGACCCCGCGCTGATCGGCAGCGTGCACGAGGAGCTGTGCCGGCTGTTCACCGCTGGGGAGATCGCCCCGCTGGTCGGCGACGTGCGCCCGCTGGCCGAGCTGCCGCAGGCGATGGCCGCGATCGCCGACCGCGCCACCGTCGGCAAGGTCGTGCTGAAGCCCTGAGATGCTCCTATGCCTCGTCAAGCGGTCATGACGTGGTGGATCTCGCGGGCGATGTAGCGCTTGAGGCAGCGAATGATCTCGAGGTTGCTGAGGCCTTCGGCTCGGCGGCGGGCGGCGTAGGCCTGTGTCGGTTGATGAGATGAGAGCCGGACCAGCGCAATGATGTGCAAGGCGTAGTTGGCGTGCCGGTCGCCGCCGCGGTTGAGCCGGTGTCGGGTGGTGCGGCCGCTGCTTGCCGGTAGTGGTGCGGTGCCGCAGAGCTGGGCGAAGGCCGCTTCGGAGCGCAGTCGGTCGGGGTTGTCCCCGGCGGTGACCAGCAGCTGGGCGGCAACCTCGGTGCCCACGCCGTAGACGGCCATCAGCGCCGGCGCGGTAGCCGTGACCAGCGGCTGCAGGTCGGCGTCGAGCTCGTCGATCTCCTCGGTCAGGGCGGCGATGCGCCGGGCCAGCCGGCGCAAAGTGAGCTTGGTGGCGGCGGTGACCGGATCGGCGGCCTCGACCAGGCATTCGGTCACCCTCAACCGCCGGCAGGTGGCCAGGAGTTGGCGAGTGGACTGCCCGCCCAGCGTCTGACGGAGTTCGGCCGGGCCGGTGAGCACCACTGCCTTGAGCTGGTTGATCGCCTGGGTGCGGCCCTTTATCGCGCTGCGCCGGGCGACTCGCAGGGTGCGGATGGCCTCGACCCTCCCGTCGCGGGTCTTCGGAGTACCGGCCGCGGCACCGGAGAGCACGGCGGCCGCGGCAGCGGAAGCGTCGATCGGGTCGCTCTTGCCCCGCTGGCGGCGGGTTCTGCGGTCGGGCCGGTCGACCTCGATGACCGTCTGCCCGGCCGCCCGCAGATGCCGGGCCAGGGCCGCACCGTAGGCGCCGGTGCCCTCCACCCCGAACGCGGCGACGTCCCCGTGCTCGCCCGCCCAGGCCAGCAACTGCCGGTAGCCCGCCGGGGTCGTCGGGAAGCCAGCGTCGGCCAGCGGCCTGCCGACGTCGTCGATCACCGCCGCGTGATGGGTGTCGCTGTGGGTGTCCACGCCGACGGTGACAACCCGCCGCGTGCTGGTCATGCTCGTCATGTCGTCTCCCGCTCGCACCGGTGATGGCGACGCGCGTCCGGGCGGGCCGGTCGGACAAGACAGTGATGGGCGCCTCTCGCACAGGCTCCTATGAGGTCACGGCCACCCGTCCGGACGTGCGAAACGGCGCCACCGGGCACGGCCGACAGATCTCAGCCAAGACAGCCAGGCGTCGGTCAGAACCCAGGGTCAGGCCGCACCCGATGACGCCGACAGCATCCTCACTGTCAGACCATGGGGCGGGGGAGGTAGGACAGCCGCATCCGCCGGCGCATGATGATCTTCCGCGTGCCGTCGGCGTGCAGCTGCAGCCTGGCCAGCTCCCACCCACCGGTGTCGGCCTGGAGGCTCATCAGCTGCGCGGCGGCCGAGCGCGAGGTGCCCGGCGGGATGCGCAGCGGGGCGTACTCGTACTCGCCGGGTGCTGACACCCGCCCGATTGTGCCTGCCGTTCGCCTCGCGGTCATGTGGGCGCCACCGGAGCGCGTGTGAGTCCCCGCAGCCGGGGGCAGGGGAGAGCCCGGGTCCCGGCACCGCGCCGGGCTCCCCTGAACGGGAAGGAGACGGCCGTGACCGAGCCGAACGCGACCGAGGCCGACCGCCAGGAGCAGGAGCAGACCGTGGGGGCCGGTGGCCCCGAGCTCGCCGACGAGGTGGGCCCCGTGGGCGACGGCGTCCCGGAGGCCGACGCGATCGAGCAGCGCCTGGCCGCGGTCCCCGGCGGACGCACCACCTACCGGGGCAGCGCCGTCGAGGCCGACGAGTACGACGTCCTCGAGCAGCAGGAGTCGGTGCCCGACGACGAGGACGAGATCCGCGGCTGACCCCCGTCAGGGGTCGATGAGCTGCAGCTCGCCGGTGGCCCGGCTGCCGACGAACACCCGGCCGCTGCCCGGGTCCACCGCCACGGTGTTCGGCTGGCGGACGGTGGGGAACCGGGCCACCTCGGTCAGCTCGTCGCCGGTCGTAGACAGGCCCACGACCTCGTTGGTCGCCGTCAGCGTCACCCACAGCACCTCGGCGGTGGCGTCGAACGCCAGCCCGTAGGGCGTGCCCGGCAGTGGGAAGGAGCTGCTCAGCTCCAGCGGCTCGGCGGTGAACGTGCGGACGGCGTCGCCGCGGGTGTCGGCCACCAGGAACCGGCCCCGGGCGTCGGCGACCAGGTGCGTCGGGCCCGCACCGGCGTCCACGACATCGACCAGCTCGCCGCCCGGGACGTCGTAGGTGGTCAGCGTGAAGTCGGCGACGTCGACGACGCCGGCCGTGCCGCCGACCCCCGCGAGGCCGCCCGGCTGGGTCTGGCTGTCGAACTGCCCGGTGACCTCGCCGTCGGTGACCACCGACAGCGTGCCGCCCAGCTCGTCGGCGACCAGCACCTGGCCGCCGGCCAGCCGGGTGGCGTCGTGCGGGTACTCACCGACCGGCGTCGCGACGGTCTCCCCGCCCGGCAGCGCGACCTCGACGAGGGTGTTGCTGTCCTCGGCCGGCACCAGCAGCGGCCCGCCGGGTGCAGCCAGCTGCAGGTGCCGGGCGTGGCCGGGCAGGGGGATCTCCCGCACCGGGACGCCGGCGCGGTCGGTCAGCACCAGCCTGGTCGGGTTCCGGACGGCGACGGCGAGCAGCCCGGTGACCGGGTCGAACACCATGCCCTCGGCGTCCGGGTCGAGCGGGACGACGGTGCCGGCCGGGTCGGTGGTCAGAACAGGAGAGTCCGCCGGCTCAGCGGCACCGGGCGCTTCCTCGGAGGAGTCGGCGCCACCGGAGCAGCCGGCCAGCCCGATGACCATCGCGGTGAGCAGGACGGCGGTGACGCGATGGTGTGACACGACTCGATGGTGCGCGACCGCCGTCGACTCCGCCGTGCAGGAGCCGCCGGTCGACCGCTCGCCGTGCGTCGGCGGGTGCGATGGCCCATGATCATCGACCGTGGCCGCCGCTGTGATCATCGTGCTGATCCTGGCCGGGCTGCCGCTGCTCGCCTGGTGGGTGGGCGGTCGCCAGTTCTGGAGCCGGTCGCGGGCCGCCAGCGAGCCGGACCTCTACCGGGAGCTGGTCCGTCGGCACGCGCTGCGGCCGGCCGAGGCGGCCCAGGTCGAGGGGGCGGTGACCTGGGGGCGGGAGCTCCAGGACCCGCGGCTGCGCGTCGCCGTCGTCGACTGGGCGACGTCCCTCCAGGCCGGCGCCCGGGCGCGGGCGGCTCGTCGGCCGTGGGTCGGCCGGGTCATGCTGCTCGTCTGGCTCGTCATCGCGATCGGCGGCCTCGTCCGGATCGCGGCAGACCAGGACTGGGGTCAGCTGGCCGTCATCCTCTTCTGGCCGGTCGTCCTGTCCGTCCCGCTCACCCGCGCCGTCAACGGACCTCGTCGGGCCATCAGGCTCAACAGCGGCCCGGCGTCCAGCGGGTCGGTGCCGCAACGATGAGCGCCTGGGTCGCGTTGGTGGTCATCCTCCTCGGGCTGCCGCTGCTGGCCTGGTGGGTGAGCCGGCGACGCATGTGGTCCCGGCTCCGACCGTCTCCCGCGCCGGACACCTCGGAGTGGCGGGTGCGCCGGGACATCGCCCGCCGGCACGAGCTCAGCCCCCGGGAGACCGGCGAGATGGAGAGCGCGGTCGATGCGGGCCGGGCGGTGGACGATCCGCGACTGCGCGCCGCGACCGTCGAGTGGGCCCGGTACCGGCTCGACGCCCGCGCGACGCAGCCCCGGTGGATCGAGGGCCGGTGGCTGCCGGTGCTGCTCATCGCCTGGGGCGCCGGCGTCGTGGCCCACGTCGTCTTCGCCGTCGCCGAAGGGCGCTGGGGCGACGTCAACTGGCTGACCGCGGCGGCCTGGGTGGGCTGGGCGGTGTTCGGCTGGCGGTCGCGCAGCGGGCCGCAGCGCGCGCTGGAGCGCAACAGCGGCCCGCCGTCGACCGGTCAGCGGGAGTAGTACTCCACGACCAGCTGCTCCTCGCAGATCACCGGCACCTCGGCGCGCTGCGGGCGGCGGGCGACCACGCACCGCAGCCGGCTCAGCGACACCTCGAGGTACTTCGGCGCCTCCGCGTGCGCGCCGGACGCAGCCACCTGGAACGGCGCCTTCTCCCGGCTGCGCTCGGCGATCTCCACCACGTCGTAGGGCTTGACCTGGTAGCTCGGCCGGTCGACGCGCCGGCCGTTGACCGTCACGTGCTGGTGGCTGACCACCTGGCGGGCCTGGTAGATGGTGCGGGCGAAGCCGGCCCGGAGCACGGTGGCGTCCAGCCGCGACTCCAGGTCGATGATCAGCTCCTCACCGGTCTTGCCGCCGGTGCGCTTGGCCCGGTCGAAGGCGCGGCGCAGCTGCGTCTCGCTGATGTCGTACTGGGCGCGCAGCCGCTGCTTCTCCAGCAGCCGGGTCTTGTAGTCGCTGGTGTTCTTGCGCTTCCGCCCGTGCTCACCCGGCGGGTAGGGCCGCCGCTCGAAGTAACGCACGTCCTTGGGGGTGAGCGGGATGCCCAGCGCACGGCTGCGCCGGACCTTGGGGCGAGACTGGTTCACACGGACCTCCGGGTTCGGTTAGGCTCACCTTACCCCGACGGCGGATCGGGTCGAGCCCGGAGTGACCGATGACGCGTTCCACCCGCCCTGCCGCCCCGGTGCCCGCCGCGGAGCCGGTCCGGCCCTCCGCCGCCGAGCGGGCCCGCACCGTGGTGGCCCGCCCCGCCGCCGCGGTCTGCGCCGCCGGCATCGACGGCAGCCGTGTGCTCGCGCACACCGTCACCGCCGACGGTCGGGTGCTGCTCGTCGTGCCCACCGACGGGGAGGTGTGCACCGCGGTCCGGCACTGCGCGGACGGCGACCTGGCGGCGCTGCTGCTGGTCACCGACCATGCGCCGGTGCCGCTGCGCGACCCGGTGCGGGCCCAGGTCTGGCTCTCCGGCTGGCTGACCGCACTGGCCGGTGAGGACGCGCACGAGGCGGCGCTCGCCTTCGCGGAGGTCGAGCCGGTCGCGGCGCTGCTGGACGTCGGCCGGGGCAACACGCTGCTGGTGCTCGAGCTGGCCGAGGTGGTGCTGGGGGAGAGCGGCGCGGTCTCGGAGATCGAACCGGAGCACTTCCTGGCCGCCGCGCCCGACCCACTGGTCGAGGTCGAGGAGCAGGCGCTCGTGCACCTGGACGAAGCGCACCCCGAGGAGCTGGCGCTGCTGCGCTCGCGCATCCCGGCACGGTGGCTCGGCAGGGGCGACGTCGTCCGGCCACTGGGCCTGGACCGCTGGGGCTTCCGGCTGCGGATCGAGCGGTCCCGCGGCTGCTGCCGGGACGTGCGCATCCCGTTCGCCGGGCCGGTCGGCTCGGCCGAGGAGCTCGCACCGGCGATCCACCGGCTGATGTGTGCCGCGCGGGGCGGCTGCCCGGGGCACTGACCAGCGGTCCGCGCCCCGGACCGGGCGTCAGCTCCGGACGGAGCGGCGGCCGCTGAGGCTCTCGGCGACGCCGATGAGCAGCACCGCGGCCACGACGGCGAGGATGAAGCCCAGGACGTTGAGCTCCCAGATGCTGCCGGTGCCGAAGAGCTGCGCGATGAGGCCGCCGATCAGCGAGCCGACGAGGCCCAGCAGCAGGGTCGCGAGGATGCCGAGGTTCTGCTTGCCCGGCTTGATGAGGCGCGCCAGGGCCCCGATGACGAGGCCGGCGACGAGGAATCCGATCATGGGCGCTGCGTTGCCCTCGGGATCACCTCGACAAACTGGCTGTGATCAACTCCCCAGTTCCGCAATGAGCCGCGCCAGCCGGGTGCGCCGGGGCCGGACGTCGACCTCCCGCACCGCCCGGGCCAGCGCCGCGCCGCTGGCGTGCACGATCGACAGGTGCTTCTGCGCCCGGGTGAGCGCGGTGTAGACCAGCGGCCGGGACAACATCCCGCCGGCCTCCGGCGGCAGCACGACGACGACGCCGGGCCACTCCGACCCCTGCGCCCGGTGCACGGTGATCGCCCACCCGTGCCGGAGGTCGGGCAGCGCGTTGCCGGTGACGGTGACCGGGCCGGAGCTGAAGTCGACGTTCAGCGACCCCTCGCCGGTGCCGGTGACCACGCCCACCTCGCCGTTGGCGAAGCCGATCGGCTCCAGGTCCAGGTGGTTGGCGGTGGCCACCACCCGGTCACCGACGTCGAACCCCCACACCGTGCCGTCGCCCGGGTTGAGCTGCGCCTTCAGCGCCTTGTTCAGCTCGATCGTCCCGGCCGGGCCCCGGTGCACCGGGGTGACCACCTGCACCGTCGCCGGGTCGATGCCCAGCGCCCGGGGGATGGAGTCGGTCACCAGCTGCACCACCCGGCGGGCGGCCTCCGCGCTGCCCACCGCCGGCACGATGACGACCTCGCGGTCGGGGGAGTCGACCTGCGGCAGCTCCCCGGCCCGCACGCCGGTGGCCAGCCGGGCGATCGCGCCACCGGCGGCCTGCCGGTGCAGCGTCGTCAGCTCGGTCACCGGCACCACGCCGGAGTCGATCAGGTCGCCCAGCACGTGCCCCGGGCCGATCGAGGGCAGCTGCGCCGGGTCGCCCACCAGCAGCAGGTGGGTGCCGTCGGCGCAGGCCTCCAGCAGCGCGGCCGTCAGCTCGACGTCGAGCATGGAGGCCTCGTCGACCACCACCACGTCGGCGTCCAGCGGCCACTCCTCGTTGCGGGAGAAGCCACCGGTCATGCCCTGGGCACCCAGCAGCCGGTGCACGGTCACCGCCGGGTGGTCGGTGAGCTCCTCCAGCCGCTTCGCCGCCCGGCCGGTGGGCGCGGCGAGCGCCACCTCGGTGCCCTTGGCCTGCAGCAGCTGCACGAGGGAGGCGACCGTGCGGCTCTTGCCGGTACCCGGCCCGCCGGTCAGCAGCGAGAAGCCGGCGCCCAGCACCTGGGCCACCGCGGCCTGCTGGGCCGGGTCCAGTCCCTTGGCCACCGACCGCACCGACGCCGGGTCGGCGATCCGCTCGGCGGTGGCCATCAGCCGGTGCACGTTCTCCGCCACCGCCTCCTCGGCCATCCCGAACCGGGCCAGGGACAGGGTGCGCAGCGCCGGGTCCGGCTCGGGCAGCTCGGCGTCGTCGGGCAGGTCGTCGGGGAGCTCCGGCTCCGGGGGCTCGTGCTCGAGCACCTCGCCGGACTCCACCGCCGCGACGATCGCCGCGGCCGGGTCGCCGATGCCCTCGGCGCGCAGCGCGGCGACCACCAGGTCGGCCGGCAGCACGGTGTGCCCGTCCCGGGTGGCGGTGCGCAGGGTGAGCCCGACGATCGCCCGGCCGCGGCGGGCGTCCTGCCGGTCGGCGCCCTTCAGCACCGCGATCGCCAGCCGGTCGGCGTCCCCGAGCGACACCCCGGACAGGGACAGCAGCGCCCAGGGGTCGTCCCGCAGCCGCCGGGCGGCGTCCGGGCCGAGGGTGTCGGCGACACCTGCGGCGAGCTTCGCCTCCAGCCCGGCGCCGACCAGCAGCTGCACCACCTCGTAGGTGGGGGCGGAGGCGAGGAAGGAGGAGAACAGCCGCTCGGCACGCTGGCGGCCCACCCGGGGCAGCTTCAGCAGCCGGTCGGCGCTGACGTCGTCGGGCCGGGTGATCCCGGCGGCCGGCAGCTCGGCGGCGGTCCGCTTGCCCAGTCCGGGCCACAGCCCGGCGGCGCAGAAGGCCGAGAAGACCGGGTCACCGGCGGTGGAGGTGGGGGTGCTCACGTCGGTCAGTGCTCCAGCCGGCGCTCGGGGTAGGAGAAGTGCGGCGAGGAGACGTCGTCCAGCGCCGTGACGATCGCCGGGGGCAGCCGGACGCCGTCGGCGTCCAGGACCTCCTGCAGCTGCGCCGCGGTGCGAGCCCCCACGATCGGGGCGACGACGCCGGGGCGGTCGCGCAGCCAGGCCAGCGCCACGCCCAGCGGGGTGGTGCCGAGCCCGCCGGCCGCGGTGATCACCGCCTCCACGACCCGGTCGGTGTGCGCCGACCGCAGCTGGTCGATGAAGCCCTGCCACTGCGGGGACGCGCCCCGGGAGTCCTCCGGCGTGGCGTGCCGGTACTTGCCGGTCAGCAGGCCACGGCCCATCGGCGACCAGGGCAGGATGCCCAGGCCGAGCGCCTCGGCCGCCGGGGCGACCTCGCGCTCGATGCCCCGCTGCAGCAGCGAGTACTCGACCTGGGTGCTCACGATCGGGGTGCGACCGGGCCAGGCGCGCTGCCAGGTGGCCGCCTGCGCGGTCTGCCAGCCGGTGAAGTTGCTGACACCCACGTAGCGGGCGCGCCCGGAGGCCACCGCGGCGTCGCAGGCGGCCAGCGTCTCCTCCAGCGGGGTGGCGTCGTCCCAGGCGTGCAGCTGCCACAGGTCGACGTGGTCCAGCCCGAGCCGCTCCAGCGAGGCGTCCAGGGCCGCGAGCAGGTGCCCGCGCGAGGCCCCGCGGCCCATCGGGCCGGCGCCGGTGCGGCCCACGGCCTTCGTCGCGACCAGCACGTCGTGCCGGGGGACGACGTCGGCGAGCAGCCGGCCGAGGGTGCGCTCGCTGTCGCCCTGCGCGTAGACGTCGGCGGTGTCGACCAGGGTGCCGCCGGCGTCCACGAAGGCGGTGAGCTGCATCGCCGCCTCGTCCTCGTCGGTGTCCCGACCCCACGTCATGGTGCCCAGGCCCAGCCGGGAGACGACCAGCCCGCTTCGTCCGAGCGCCCGCTGTTCCACGACCGGTCAACCTACCGTTGCCCCGGCCGGCCGCCCGAGATCGACGGGAGACCGGGAGGTCGGCCGGGGCGGCACAGCCGGGGCCCCTAGGGTGTGCCCCCGTGCACCCGACCGTCTTCCCCCGTCCCGCCCGCCCGGCCCGGGGTTCCTGACCGTGGGCTGGATCGAGGCCGTCGTCCTGGGGCTGGTGCAGGGGCTCACCGAGTTCCTCCCCATCTCCTCCAGCGCCCACCTGCGCGTGGTCGGCGAGGCCTTCGGCTGGGGCGACCCCGGCGCCGCCTTCACCGCGATCACCCAGATCGGCACCGAGATCGCGGTGCTGCTCTACTTCCGCCACGACATCTGGCGGATCACCAAGGCCTGGGTGCGGGCGCTGCACGACCGCGAGGCACGCGGTGACCACGACGCCCGGATGGGCTGGCTGATCATCGTCGGCAGCATCCCGATCGTGGTGCTCGGCCTGCTGTTCCAGGACTCGATCGAGACCACCTTCCGCGACCTGCGGATCGTCGCGATCGCCCTCGTCGCCTTCTCCCTGGTGCTGTACGTGGCCGACCGGATCGGCAGCACCGAGCGGGAGATGACCGACCTGACCGTCAAGCACGGGCTGGTCTACGGGTTCGCCCAGGCGATGGCGCTGATCCCCGGCGTCTCGCGGTCCGGCGGCACCATCACCGCCGGGCGCTTCCTCGGCTACTCCCGGCAGGCCGCGGCGCGCTACTCGTTCCTGCTGGCCGTGCCCGCCGTGCTGGGTGCCGGCTTCTACCAGACCTACGAGGCGCTCACCGGCGGCACCGAGGGCGAGGCCGTGGCCTGGGGGCCGACGATCCTGGCCACCGTGATCGCCTTCGGGGTGGGGCTGACGGTCATCGCCTGGCTGCTGCGCTACCTGGACCGGGGCAGCTTCACCCCGTTCGTCGTCTACCGCATCGTGCTGGGCCTGCTGGTGCTCGCGCTCGTCGGCGCCGGGGTGCTCGACCCGACCTGAGCTCGGCGCCGGCGCCTACGCTCGGCCCGGTGACCACCCTCATCCTGCTGCGCCACGGACGGACGACGGCGAACGCCTCGGGGGTGCTGGCCGGGTGGACCCCCGGCGTGCGGCTCGACGAGTCCGGCGAGGCCCAGGTCCGGGCGGTCGCCGAGCGGCTCACCGGCGTGCCGCTGGCCGCCGTCGTCAGCAGCCCGCTGGAACGGTGCCAGCAGACCGCCGGCGCCGTCGTCGAGGGCCGCGAGCTCGAGCTGCAGACCGACGACCGGTTCGGCGAGGCCCGCTACGGCGACTGGACCGGCCGGCCGATCAAGGAGCTCGCCAAGGACCCGCTGTGGAAGGTCGTCCAGCAGCACCCCTCGGCCGCGGTCTTCCCGGGCCCTGAGGGGGAGGGGCTGGCGCAGACCCAGGCCCGCGCCGTGGCCGCCGTCCGGGAGTGGAACGCGAAGCTCGGCCCCGACGCCGTGTGGCTGGCCTGCAGCCACGGTGACGTGATCAAGGCCGTGCTCGCCGACGCCTTCGGCATGCACCTGGACTCCTTCCAGCGCATCGTCGTCGACCCCGCGTCGATCTCGGTGGTCACCTACACCGACACCCGGCCGTTCGTCGCCCGGGTCAACGACACCGGCGGCGACGTCTCCGCGCTCATCCCGCCCAAGAAGAAGCGCGGCCGGCGGAAGCCGTCCTCCGACGCGGTCGTCGGCGGCGGCGCGGGCAGCGCCCCCGCCTGAGCGGGCCGCGTAACCTGATGCCCGTGCCACGTCAGGTCTTCCTCTTCGACCGTCCCACCCGGTTCGTCGCCGGCACGGTGGGCCAGCCCGGTGACCGCACCTTCTACCTGCAGGCCTCCGACGAGGCCGGCCGCACCGTCAGCGTGGCGCTGGAGAAGACGCAGGTCCAGGTGCTCGCCGACCGGATGAGCGAGCTGCTCGACGAGATCTCCAGCCGGGCCACCGTCGTCGTCCCGCCCGACGCCGACGTCGACGACCTGGAGCCGCTCACCGCGCCGGTCGACGAGGAGTTCCGGGTCGCCGCGATGGGCCTGGCCTGGGACGGCGAGGCCGCGGCCGTCGTCGTCGAGGCGGTCGCCGCCGGCGAGGAGCCGGTCGAGGAGGACGTGATCCTCTCCGACAGCGACGAGGGCCCCGACGCGCTGCGGGTCACCATCACCCCCGCCGCCGCCCGGGCGTTCGTCGCCCGGGCCCGCCGGGTGGTCGCCGCCGGCCGGCCCTCCTGCCCGCTGTGCTCGATGCCGCTGGACCCGGCCGGGCACGTGTGCCCCCGCCAGAACGGCTACCGCCGCTGACCGGCAGGCGGTCCCCCCGGTGACGCGCCCCGCGGACGAGCCCGACGACGACGTCGTCGTCGAGTGGGTCGAGGCCGACCTCGAGGACGACGACGGGGACGACTTCGGCGGGGACGACTTCGGCGGGGACGACTTCGACGGGGACGACGGCGACGGGGACGACGGCGACGTCCGGACCCTGGACCCCACCGCCTTCGACCACGGCGACCGACGCGCCCCCGACGGGCCGGCCGAGGTCGACGTGCTGCTCCGCGAGGGCGTGCTGGACATGGAGGGCCGCCTCCTCGACGCCAGCAACGTCACCCTCGTCGGCGCCATCCGCACCGACACCCTGGCCGCGACCTGCGTCTACAAACCGGTCGCCGGGGAGCGCCCGCTCTGGGACTTCCCCGACGGCACCCTGGCCGGCCGGGAGATCAGCGCCCACCTGGTCAGCGAGGCCACCGGCTGGTCGATCGTGCCCCCCACCGTGCTGCGCGACGGCCCGTTCGGCACCGGCATGGTCCAGCTCTGGATGGACGGCGACCCTGGCATCGACCTGGCCGAGTTCGTCCGCCGCGACGACCCCGCGCTGCGCCGGATGGCCGTCTTCGACGCGGTCGTGAACAACGCCGACCGCAAGGGCGGGCACATCATCCCCATGCCCGACGGGCACGTGTACGGCGTCGACCACGGCATCTGCTTCTCCGTGGACCCCAAGCTGCGCACCCTGCTGTGGCAGTGGGCCGGCCGGCCCATCCCGATCGCCCTGCTCGAGGTGCTGGAGCGGTTGGCCGAGGACCTGCGCGGCGACCTGGGCGAGCAGCTGCACCAGCACCTCACCCGGCGCGAGGTGCACCGCACCCAGCAGCGGGTCGCCCAGCTGCTGCGCACCGGGCTGCACCCGCAGCCCTCCGGCGACTGGCCCGCGCTGCCCTGGCCGCCGTTCTGAGCACATCGTCATCCTCCGGATGACCCCGCGGCCGTGCTGATCGTCATCCTCCGGATGACACCGCGGCCAACGGCCGTGCCCCTGCTGCGCTGAGCCGTTTCCGGCCCGCCTGCGCGGAGGCCTCCGGCCCCCACTCGGCGACCCGAGCCCGCTGCGCGGGCGTGTCCGTACCTGGTGGTCCTGATCCCTGCCTCGGTCACCTTCTGCTTCCGCCTCGTGCCGCTGCCTGGCAGGGTGCCGTGCGTGGCGCATCGGAGTCGACTGGCGGTCCTGCTCATCGACCTGCCCCCGGAGCTGCACGCCCGGGGGCAGCAGTTCTGGTCCGCGGCGACCGGCCACCCGGTCGAGCCCGACGCGATCGACGACGTCTGGTCCTCCCTCGGCTCCTTCGCCGACGGCTTCCACCTCGAGGTCCAGCGGACCGGGCCGGGCACCGCACCCCGCTGGCACGTCGACATCGAGACCGACGACGTCCCGGCCGAGATGGCCCGGCTGGAGGCGCTGGGCGCGGTCCGGATCGCCGACATGGGCGGTTTCTGGCAGCTGAAGGACCCCGCCGGCCTGCTGTTCTGCGTCGTCGGCGTGCAGACCGGCGAGGAGTTCGAGCGGCACGCCACCACCTGGCCCTGACCCACGGTGGACCGGGCGGCCTGCGCCGGTGTCGGTGGCCGGTCTTACCCTCCTGACGTGCTCTCCTGGCCCGCTCCGCTCCTCCCCCCCCTGCCCGGGTCCGGTCCCGCCCTGCGCCTCTACGACACCGCGCGCGGTGACGTCGTCACGACCCAGCCGGACCGGGTCGCGCGGATGTACGTCTGCGGCATCACCCCCTACGACGCCACCCACCTCGGCCACGCCGCCACCTACCTCGCCTTCGACCTGGTCAACCGGGTCTGGCGCGACGCCCGGCACGGGGTCCACTACGTGCAGAACGTCACCGACGTCGACGACCCGCTGTTCGAGCGGGCCGACCGCGACGGCGAGGACTGGATCGTGCTCGGCATGCGCGAGACGGCCCTGTTCCGGGAGGACATGACCGCCCTGCGCGTGCTGCCGCCCGAGGACTACGTCGGCGCGGTCGAGGCGATCCCGCAGATCGTCACCAAGGTCGAGGAGCTGTGGGACGCGGGGCTGGCCTACTCCCTCGACGACGGCACCGGCGACGTCTACCACGACGTCTCCCAGGCGCCCGGGTTCGGCGCGGAGTCGAACTACGACGAGGCGACGATGCTCCGGCTGTCCGCCGAGCGCGGCGGCGACCCCGAGCGCCCGGGCAAGCGCTCCCCGCTGGACCCGCTGCTGTGGCGCGGCGCCCGCGAGGGCGAGCCGTCCTGGCCCGGCCCGCGCGGCGTCGCCGGGCGGCCCGGGTGGCACGTCGAGTGCGCCGCCATCGCCCTGGACACCCTCGGCATGGGCTTCGACGTCCAGGGCGGCGGCAGCGACCTGGTGTTCCCGCACCACGAGTACTCCGCCGTGCACGCCGAGGCGCTCACCGGCGCCAAGCCCTTCGCCCAGGCCTACGTGCACGCGGCGATGATCGGCCTGGACGGCGAGAAGATGAGCAAGAGCCGGGGCAACCTGGTCTTCGTCTCCCGGCTGCGCGGCGAGGGCGTCGACCCGATGGCGATCCGGCTCGCGCTGCTCTCCGGCCACTACCGCACCGACCGCGCGTGGACGGCGGAGCTGCTGACCCGCGCCGAGGAGCGGCTGGTCACCTGGCGCCGGGCCGTCACCCAGTCCACCGGCGCCCCCGCCGGGCCGGTGATCCGGGCGGTGCGCGAACGGCTCACCGACGACCTGGACAGCCCCGGCGCGATCGCCGTCGTCGACCGCTGGGCCGAGGCCACCCTGGACAGCGACCGCGCCGCCGGCGAGGACGGCGCACCGGCCGTCGTCGCCGACGTCGTCGACGCCCTGCTGGGCATCGAGCTCTGACGACCGTGGGCCAGCCGCTGCCGGACGCCGGGGGAGCGCCGTTCCGGCTGGCCGACCGGGGGACGCGGGAGCGCGCCGAGGAGCTGCTCGCGCCGGCCGCAGCCCGCGCGGCGGCCACCCGCGGCCGGGCGCGCCCCGAGCCGGAGGACCCGCTGCGCACCGCCTACGAGCGGGACCGCGACCGGATCCTGCACGCCAAGGCGTTCCGCCGGCTCAAGCACAAGACGCAGGTCTTCCTGCACCCGGACGGCGACCACTTCGTCACCCGCCTGACGCACACCCTGCAGGTCACCCAGGTGGCCCGCTCCCTGGCGGCGGCGCTGTCGCTGAACGAGACCCTCGCCGAGGCGATCGCGCTGGCCCACGACGTCGGCCACTCACCGTTCGGGCACATCGGCGAGGACGCGCTCGACCCCTACGTCGCGGGCGGCTGGCACCACGCCGCCCAGGGCGTGCGCATCGTCGAGGTGCTCGAGGACCTCAACCTCACCTGGGAGGTCCGCGACGGCGTCCGGGCGCACAGCTGGAAGATCAGCCCGCCACCGGCCACCCGCGAGGGCGAGTGCGTGCGCTACGCCGACCGGATCGGCTACCTCTCCCACGACGCGCTGGACGCCGTCCGGGCCGGGGTGCTCCGGGTGACCGACCTGCCCGCCCGCGCCCGCGCCGTCTTCGGCGACCCGGGCAGCGCCATGGTCGGGTCGATGATCGACGCCGTGGTCGAGGGCAGCCTCTCCGCGGCGAACACCGGCGGGGCCGTGGTCATGGCCCCCGACGCGCTCGAGGCGATGCACGAGCTGCGCACCTTCATGTTCGAGCGGGTGTACGGCTCCGACACCGCCGCCGGCCAGAAGCACCTGGCCGTCGACGTCATCCGCCGGCTGGTCGACCACCACCTGGCCCACCCCGGGCTCATCCCGGCCAGCTACCGCGACACCGAGGCCGACGTGCTCACCCAGGTCGTCGACTACGTCACCGGCATGACCGACCGGTACGCCCTGGCCACCCACGACCGGCTCTTCGACGACACCGCCGGTCTGCGGATGCGCCCGCTGCTCTGACACCGCGACGCGCCGCGTCGCATCGCGGCCACCTGCCGTCCCCCTGCCGGAGGGAGCGTGTCTGCGCCCGCCTCACGGAGGGCGCTCGTTCCTCGGCCCTCCGGTCGGTGGGCAGGAGGTCGAGCACCTCGTCGGGGACCCTTCGGGCCCCGCTCCTCGGTACTCAGCCGGCGCCCGAGGAGCCCCGCCGGCGCAGGTACCGCTCGAACTCGCGGGCGATCTGGTCGCCGTTGGCCTGGGAGAGGTCGGTCGCGGTCTGCCGCTCCTCCAGCGAGCGCACGTACTCCACGACCTCGTCGTCCTCGCTGGCCATCTCCGAGACGGTGGTGACCCACTCCTCGGCCTGCTGGGGCAGCGTGCCGAGCGGGATGGTGAGCTCCAGGACCTCCTCGACGCGCCGGAGCAGCGCGACGGTCGCCTGCGGCGACGGGGGCTGGGACACGTAGTGCGGGACCGCGGCCCAGAAGCTGATCGCCGGCAGACCGGCCTGCACGCAGGCGTCCTGGAACACCCCGAGGATGCCCGTGGGCCCCTCGTACCGGGAGGTCTCCAGGCCCCACTTCTCCGCCGACTCCGCGTCGTAGGCCGACCCGCTCACCGGCGTCGGACGGGTGTGCGGCGTGTCGGCCAGCAGGGCACCCAGTCCGACCACGGTGTGTGCGCCCAGCTCGTGGCAGAGCTCGATGAGCTCCTCGCAGAAGCTGCGCCAGCGCATGTTCGGCTCGATGCCGCGGATGAGCACCACGTGCCGGTCGCTGCCCTCGGGCTTGGCGACCGAGATGCGGGTCGTCGGCCACTCGAGGCGGCGGCTCACGCCGTCGACGAGGGAGACGGTCGGGCGGTTGACCTGGAAGTCGTAGTACTCCTCGGGGTCCAGGGCGGCCAGCGGATCGGCGTCCCAGATCAGCTCCAGGTGCTCCACCGCCCCGGTGGCGGCGTCCCCGGCGTCGTTCCACCCCTCGAAGGCGACGACCACCACGGGGTCGTCCAGCTCGGGCAGGTCGTCTGCGGTGGACTTCGGATCGATCACTCGGACCAGCCTACGTCGGTGCGGCCGCCCCGCCCGGTGACCGGCGCGGGGCCCAGGACACGGCACGTGGCCCACATCACCGCCTGGGCGCCCGGAGGTGTCATCATGGAGGCGCTGTTCGAGGACGACGAGGCACCGCCGCCCGTCGGAGTTGCCAGGGCCCTGGCGCCGGACGCGTTCGTGACCGTGACCGAACGAGCTCCCCGAGGACCGCCCGTGCTCCAGCCACCCCTGTCCGCGCCCGCGCACCGCCCCGACGCCACCGCCGAGCTCACCGAGCTCCTGCGGCGGCGCATCGTCGTCCTGGACGGCGCGATGGGGACGGCGATCCAGCGCGACCGGCCCGACGAGGCCGGGTACCGCGGCGAGCGGTTCGCGGACTGGCCGACCGACGTGCAGGGCAACAACGACCTGCTCAGCATCACCGCACCGGAGATCATCGCCGGTATCCACCGCGAGTACCTCGAGGCCGGCGCGGACCTGATCGAGACCAACACCTTCAACGCGACCCGCATCTCGCTCGGCGACTACGGCATGTCCGACCTCGCCTACGAGCTGAACCTCGCGTCGGCGCGGCTGGCCCGCGGCGTCTGCGACGAGATGACGGCGCGGACGCCGGACCGGCCCCGCTACGTCGTCGGCGCCATCGGCCCGACCAGCCGGACGGCGTCCATCTCGCCGGACGTGAACGACCCGGGTGCCCGCAACGTCACCTACGACGAGCTGGTCGAGGCCTACCTGGAGCAGGCCGAGGGACTGGTCGACGGCGGCTCCGACGTGCTGCTGATCGAGACGATCTTCGACACGCTGAACGCCAAGGCAGCGGTCTTCGCACTGGAGACGCTGTTCGAGCGGCACGGCCGCCGCTGGCCGGTGATGGTGTCCGGCACGATCACCGACGCCTCCGGCCGGACGCTGTCCGGTCAGGTCACCGAGGCGTTCTGGCACTCGGTGCGGCACGTCGACCCGCTGCTGGTCGGTCTCAACTGCGCCCTGGGGGCCAAGGAGATGCGGCCCTACATCGCCGAGGTGGCCCGGGTCGCCGACACGTTCGTCTCCTGCTACCCGAACGCCGGGCTGCCCAACGCCTTCGGCGAGTACGACGAGGCGCCGGAGGAGACCGCCGCGATCCTCGAGGAGTTCGCCACCGCCGGGTTCGTGAACCTGGTCGGCGGCTGCTGCGGCACCACCCCCGCGCACATCGCGGCGATCGCCCGGGCCGTCGAGGGCCGGGCCCCGCGCACCCCGGTCGAGGTCCGCCCCGCGCTGCGGCTGTCCGGCCTGGAGCCGGTCACCGTCGACGAGGACTCGCTGTTCGTCAACGTCGGCGAGCGCACCAACATCACCGGCTCGGCGCGTTTCCGGAACCTGATCAAGGCCGGCGACTACCCGGCCGCGCTCACCGTCGCCCGCCAGCAGGTCGAGGCCGGTGCACAGGTCATCGACGTGAACATGGACGAGGGGATGATCGACGGGGTCGCGGCGATGGACCGCTTCACCAAGCTGATCGCCGCCGAGCCGGACATCTGCCGGGTGCCGGTGATGATCGACTCCTCGAAGTGGGAGGTCATCGAGGCCGGCCTGAAGAACGTCCAGGGCAAGGCGATCGTCAACTCCATCTCGATGAAGAACGGCGAGGCGGAGTTCGTCCGCGAGGCCCGGCTGTGCCGCAAGTACGGCGCCGCCGTCGTCGTGATGGCCTTCGACGAGGCCGGCCAGGCCGACACCCTGGAGCGCCGCAAGCAGATCTGCCGGCGCGCGTACGACCTGCTGGTGCACGAGGTCGGCTTCCCGGCCGAGGACGTCATCTTCGACCCGAACGTCTTCGCCGTCGCCACCGGCATCGAGGAGCACGCCGACTACGGGCTGGCCTTCATCGAGGCGACCCGCTGGATCAAGCAGAACCTGCCCGGCGCGCTCGTCTCCGGCGGGATCTCCAACGTGTCGTTCTCCTTCCGCGGCAACAACAAGGTCCGCGAGGCGATCCACGCCGTCTTCCTCTACCACGCGATCCGGGCCGGCCTGGACATGGCGATCGTCAACGCGGGCCAGCTGGAGGTCTACGACGAGGTGCCCGAGGTGCTGCGGGAGCGGATCGAGGACGTCGTCCTCAACCGCCGGCCGGACAGCACCGAGCGGCTGCTGGAGATCGCCGGGGACTTCGCCGGCGACGGCTCGGTCAAGGAGGTGGCGTCGGAGGAGTGGCGGTCGCTGCCGGTCGCCGAGCGGATCACGCACGCGCTGGTCAAGGGCATCGACGCCTTCGTCGAGGACGACACCGAGGAGCTGCGGCAGGAGATCGCCGCTCGCGGCGGCCGGCCGATCGAGGTGATCGAGGGCCCGCTGATGGACGGCATGAACGTCGTCGGTGACCTGTTCGGGCAGGGGAAGATGTTCCTGCCGCAGGTGGTGAAGTCCGCCCGGGTGATGAAGAAGGCCGTCGCCCACCTCGTCCCGTTCATCGAGGCCGAGAAGCAGCCCGGCGACGTCCAGCGGAGCAACGGCAAGGTCGTCATGGCCACCGTGAAGGGCGACGTGCACGACATCGGCAAGAACATCGTCGGCGTCGTCCTGCAGTGCAACAACTACGACGTCGTCGACCTCGGGGTGATGGTGCCCGGGCAGAAGGTGCTGGACGCGGCCAAGGAGCACGGGGCCGACGTCATCGGCGTCTCCGGGCTGATCACCCCCTCGCTGGACGAGATGGTGAACCTGGCCACCGAGATGGAGCGGCAGGGGTTCGAGATCCCGCTGCTCATCGGCGGGGCCACCACCTCCCGCGCGCACACCGCGGTCAAGGTGGCCGAGCGCTACCACGGCCCGGTCATCTGGGTGAAGGACGCCTCCCGGTCGGTGCCGGTGGTCGCCGCCCTGCTCTCCGACGAGCAGCGTCCCGCGCTGCTGGCCGAGACCGATGCCGACTACGCCGCGCTGCGCGAGCGCCACGCCGCCCGCAACGACACCCGGTCGCTGCTGCCGCTGGCGACCGCCCGCGCCCAGGCGCCGGCCATCGACTGGAGCGACTACCAGCCGCCCCGGCCGCGGATGCTGCTGCAGCAGGCCAAGGACGTCTGCTCGGGGCCGACCTGCGACCACCCCGCCGGGCACGCCACCCAGTTCGTGCGCCACTTCGCCGACTACCCGCTCGCGGAGCTGCGCCCGTACATCGACTGGCAGCCGTTCTTCAACGCCTGGGAGATGCGCGGCCGGTTCCCCGACGTCCTGCACAACCCCACGACCGGGGAGGCCGCCCGGCGGCTGTACGCCGACGCGCAGGAGATGCTCGACCGGATCGTCGCCGAGCGCTGGCTGCGGGCCAGCGGGGTGTTCGGCCTGTTCCCGGCCAACCAGGTCGACGGCGAGGACATCGAGGTCTACACCGACGACACGCGTACCGCCGTCCGGGCCACCCTGCACCAGCTGCGGCAGCAGACCGAGGGCCGGGACGGCGCTCCGCGCCGGTCGCTGGCCGACTTCGTCGCACCCGCCGGCACCGGGCTGCGCGACCACGTCGGGGCGTTCGCCGTCACCGCCGGGCTGGGCTCGGCGGACCGGGTCGCGGCGTTCAAGGCGGCCAACGACGACTACGACGCGATCATGCTGGAGGCGCTGGCCGACCGGCTCGCCGAGGCGTTCGCCGAACGGCTGCACCAGCGGGTGCGCACCGAGTTCTGGGGCTACGCGCCCGACGAGGGCCTGGACAACGAGTCGCTGATCGCCGAGAAGTACCGGGGCATCCGGCCGGCGCCGGGCTACCCGGCCTGCCCGGAGCACACCGAGAAGCAGACCATCTGGGAGCTGCTCGACGTCGAGGCGACCACCGGCCTCCAGCTGACCGAGAGCATGGCCATGTGGCCGGGAGCCTCAGTCAGCGGGCTCTACTTCTCCCACCCGGAGTCGCGGTACTTCGTGCTGGGCCGGGTCGGTCGCGACCAGGTCGAGGACTATGCCCGGCGCAAGGGCTGGACGGTCGCCGAGGCGGAGAAGTGGCTGTCCCCGAACCTCGGCTACCGCACCCAGGACGAATGAGGCGTCACTCGACCACCAGGACGTCGGTGAACGCCGACGAGTGACGGCTGCTGAACGGGTACTCGCCGGCCTGCTCCGGCGCCAGGAAGGTCAGCAGCGTGCGGGCGGGCACGTCGACGTCGAAGGCGCCCTCGGCCGCGGTGATCGTCACCGGCTGGTCGCTGCCGTTGGACACGGTCACCCGTGACCCCGCAGCGACCGGCCCGGCGACGTGGAAGCGCTCGGCGTCGACGAGCACGCCGACCGAGAGCTCGCCGTGGTCGTGGCCGGCCATCGGGTCGGCGCCGGCCACCGGAGCGGCCGGCGCCGCCGTGCCGGCCGGTTGCGACGATGCGGTCGCCGGGGGAGGGGAGGCCGCCAGGGCGACCGCCAGCGCGACGGTGGCGACCATGACCACCAGCTCCACGGCGGCGAACCGGCGGAAGGCCCCGGGCCGGCCCTCCCGCAGCCGCGGCAGCGTCCGCCGCCGGTGCTGGTGGCCGAGGACCACCAGCGCGGCCAGGCCGGCGGTCTTGCCGATCAGCAGCCACCCGTAGCCGGTGCCGAGCGCGGCCGGCACCGCCGGGACGTCGCCCAGCAGCAGGCCGGCGGCGAGCAGCCCCGACCCGCCGGTGACCACGGCGCACACCAGGGCGAGCCGGCTGAACCGGGCCACGGCCGGGGCGGCAGCGCCGGGCGCGCGGCCGTGCACCAGCAGCGCGAGCAGACCACCGATCCAGAGGGCCGCCGCGACGACGTGGACGCCGAGCGTGGCCACGGTGAGCAGGTGGTCGTCAGCGGCCGACGAGTGACCGGTGAGCAGCACCGGGAGCAGGAGCACCGCCAGCGCCCCGGCCAGCAGCAGCCGAGCGCCGGCCACCCGGGTGCAGCGTCGCGCGGTGACCGTCAGCAGGCCGGCGGCGGCGGTGCCCAGCAGGACGGCCTGCCCGGCGCCGGTGGTGCCCAGGAACAGCGGCACCGAGCTCCAGGGCAGCGCCCACGGCGCCACGTCCACCAGACGGCTGAGGGTGAGGAGCCCGCCGAGGGCGGTGGCCGCCGCCCACACCGCGGCCCAGCCCGACGCCGCGAGCACCGCCCGCCGGGCGGCCGGGGCCAGAGCTCCCGCCCGCCCGGGCAGGAGGGCGGCGGCGAACAGTGCGGTGCCGACCGTGCCGACCGCCGCCACCCGGCTGGCGAGGGTGAGCACCGGCTCGCCCCACGCGACCACCGGGCCGCCCGCGGACGGCCCGGTGCTGCCGCCGCCGACGGCGAGGCCGGCGAGCAGCAGGACCACGGCGCCGATCCCGGTGCCGAGCACCGCAGGGACGAGCCATGGCGGGCGGACCGGCTCGGACGGGCGGCCGGACTCGACCGGGGCGACCAGCGCCGCGCGGGTCATGCCCGCCTGCGCAGCCGGCCGGCGACCACCGTGCCGAGGGCGACCAGCACCAGCGCCCCCGCGGCCCACCACACGCCCGGCGTGCCCGTCCCGGTCGAGGCCGCGGCCGGCTGCGGCGTCACCGGAGCCGCGGGGGCGGCGTCCGGGGACACCGAGAACTCGTAGTTGCCCTCGATCGGGTGCCCGTCGGACGACGTGGCGCGCCACTGGACGCGGTAGGCGCCCGCCGGCAGGTCCGCGGAGAGTGCCTGCACGACGGTGGTGCCCCGGATCTCCGGCTCGCCGGTGGACACCGTCCCGCCGGGTCCGGTCACCACCACCCGGGTGCCCAGCTGCTGCGGTGCGCCGCTGAACTCGAGCTGCACCTCCGACGGCACCGCGGTGAGTGCGGCCGATGCCGCCGGGGTGCTGCCGGTCAGCCCGTCGTGGGCGAGCGCGGGAGAGGCCCCCATCCCGAGCGCGAGCACGGTCAGCAGGCCGAGCAGCACCGGCCGGCCCCACGGTGCGCCGGCGCGGCGTCGTCCGGACGGCGGACCTGCGAACGGAGTCATGCCGGGCGTTCGTCCGGAACCGCCCTGCCGGTTCTGTGCGGCGTTTCAGGGAGAGATGTCCGCCGCCGGTGAACCGATCCGGCACCCCGCCCCGAACCCCAGGTGGTCGACGCGGCAGCGGGGGAGTCCTCCCGCTGGGGGGAACCGCCGCCGGCCGGGTCACCCAGACCTGCTCGACGGCGGGCGCACCGACGCACCCGCCGGCACACCGGGCGACCGGCTCCCAGCCGCCGTCCTGCGGGCCCTCCAGGGTCCGCATCCCGACAACGAGGAGCACACCATGCGCAAGGCACTCGCAGTCCCGGCCGTCGCCATCGCCGCCGCGGCCTTCCCGCTGCTGACCGTCTCCGCCGCCTCCGCACACGAGGGCGCGCACAGCTACCAGGCCGACCTCGGCTCGGTGAACATGTCCGGGGTCACCGGCACCGGCATGGTCACGCTGGACGGCAACACCGCCACCGTGATGATCGAGGCCACCGGGCTGCTCGCCGGCTCGCCGCACGCCCAGCACTTCCACATCGGCGCCCTGGGCGAGTGCCCGAGCAACGACCTGTCCGACGACGCGGACGGCGACGGCTTCGTGAGCGTCACCGAGGCGGCCAAGTACTACGGCGCCATCGGCACGTCGCTGACCACCACCGGCGACACCAGCCCGGACAGCGGCCTGGCGATCGACCGCTTCCCGACCGCCGAGGGCGGCTCGATCAGCTACGAGCGCACCTTCGAGGTCAGCGACGACGTGCACCAGGCGTTCGAGGACGGCACCGCCGTCCTGGTCGTGCACGGCATCGACAAGGACGGCTCGGGCGCCTACGACGGCGACGTCATGAGCGACCTCGACCCGAGCCTGCCCATGGAGGCCACCGCCCCGGCCGCCTGTGGCGCCCTCGAGGTGGCGCAGATGGGTGCCGCTCCCGCCGGTGGCGCCGAGACCGGTGCCGGCAGCACGACCGGCACCGAGAACACCGCCGCCATCGGCGTCGGCGCGCTGGCCGCGGCCGGTGCCGTCGGTGCCGGTGCGGTCGCCTACCGCCGTCGTCAGGCCGCCCAGGCCTGATCCGGCCTGCAGGTCTGATCCGGCCTGAAGGTCTGATCCACCTCCGGGCCGCGCGGGAGGGACGCCCCCTCCCGCGCGGCCCGGCCCTCGCTCCGCACCTCCCCGGAAGGACTCCCGTGACCGAGCAGAGCAGCCGGCGCCCCGGCCCCCGCACCTGGATCGCGCTGGCCATCGCGCTCGCCGTCGTCGCGGTCGTGGCCGTGGTCGTGGCGGTGACCGGGCAGCAGCGAGCTCCACAGCCCGCGGCGGCGGCCGAGCGGGCGCCGTCCTCCACCAGTTCGCCGGCCGTCCCGGCCCCGCCGTCGGGGGCGAGTTCTCCGGCACCCGAGCCGTCCGCGGCTCCGGTGGCCGAGCCGGTCTCGCTCAGCATCCCGGCCATCGGCGTGACCAGTGAGCTGATGCGGCTGGGGCTCAACGACGACGGCACCGTGGAGGTGCCACCGCTCGGCCCCGACGACCAGGCCGGCTGGTACGAGCGGGGACCGGCTCCCGGCGCCGTGGGCCCGGCTGCGTTGCTCGGGCACGTGGACTCGGCCGCGCACGGCCCCGGGGTCTTCTTCGAGCTCGGCGCGCTGCAGCCCGGCGACGAGGTCGAGGTGGCCCGCGCCGACGGATCGGTGGCGGTGTTCGCCGTGGACCGGGTCGAGCGCCACCCCAAGGACGACTTCCCGACCATCGAGGTCTACGGCAACACCGACGACGCGCAGCTGCGGCTGATCACCTGCGGTGGCGACTTCGACTCGTCCGCCCGCAGCTACGAGGACAACGTCATCGCCTTCGCCAGCCTGGTGCGCACCGAACCGGCCTGACCGGGACCGTCCGCGCCGCTCACTAGGCTGTTCGGCGTGCTGATGACCTCGGGGAACGGTTCGTTACAGCCGCTGGAAGCAGTGCTGTTCGACATGGACGGCACGCTGGTGGAGACCGAGCACCTGTGGGACCGCTCGCTCGAGCTGCTCGCCGAGCAGCTGGGGGGCCGGATGTCCGACGACGTCCGCCCGGCCATGGTCGGCGTCTCGGTCGCCGCGTCGCTGCAGCTGCTGTACGCCGACCTCGGCGTCTCCCGGACGGACTCCGAGAACGTGGCCGACGAGCGGTACCTGGTGGCCACCACCCGGGCGCAGGTCGAGGCCGGCGTGCGGTACCGGCCCGGCGCCCGGGAGCTGCTCACCGCGGCGCGCGCCGCCGGCCTGGCCACGGCACTGGTCACCTCCACCGAGCGGTCGTTGACCGATGTGGTGCTGGGGCACGTCGGGGCCCACCTGTTCGACGTCACCGTGTGCGGCGACGAGGTGCCGGCCACCAAGCCCGACCCCGCCCCCTACCTCCAGGCGGCCGCCGCGCTGGGCGTCCGCCCGACGCGCTGCCTCGTCGTGGAGGACTCCCGGACGGGTGCCGCCGCCGGCCTGGCCGCGGGCGCCACCGTGCTCGGCGTCCCCACGTTGCAGCCACTGGAACCACAGGACGGGCTGGTGGTCCGGGAGACGCTGGCCGGGCTGACCGTCGCGGACCTGACCGAGCTGGTCCTCGCCCGGGTCTGAGCTGGGCCGGTGCGAGGCGATCGAGTGAGTGGTCCTCCCGTGCGTCGCCGCGGTATTGACGATCCGCTATATTGCCGACCATGCCCCTGCTCGCGTCTGCCGGTGACCTGCTCAAGGACGCCCGGCGTCGGGCGGGCCTGACCCAGGCCGAGATCGCCGAGCGAGCCGGGGTGACGCAGAGCGTGATCAGCGTCTACGAGTCCGGGCGGCGCCAGCCTTCCCTGCCCGTGCTCGTCGACCTGATCGCGGCCAGTGGCCACCTGATCGACGTGACACTGGTCTCGGCTGCGCGCGAGGTCACCGGCCCTGCGTCCCCGCAGCCCTTGGCCGGGCCGCTCGGCCGTCGCGTCTCGCAGCACCGGGAGCAGGTGCATGCGACCCTCGCCGCCCGCGGGGTCCGGCTGATCGGCGTCTTCGGGAGCGTCGCCCGGGGCACGGACGGCCCGGACAGTGACGTGGACCTGCTCGTCGACCTCCCGCCTACTGCTGGTCTCTTCGAACTCGGACGGGTGCGTGCGGACGTGGAGGAGCTTCTTGGCGTCCCGGTCGACCTCGTCCCGGCCAGCGGGTTGAAGGCCGGCGTGCGGTCAGCGATCGCCGCCGACCTGGTCGAGCTGTGAGCCGGCACGACCGTCAGCGGCTGCTGGACGTCCTGGCGGCGCTCGATGCCATCTCGGGGCACATGAGCCGGGGCGACCTGGCCGACGGGCTGGTCTTCGACGCCGTCCGGGTCCGGCTGATCGAGGTCGGCGAGGCGGTGAAGGCGCTGCCACCACGGTTGCTGGCCACCGAGCCGGACCTGCCCTGGTCCGAGATCGCCCGGATGCGCGATCACCTGGCACACCGCTACTTCGACACCACCCACGCGATCGTGGCGAGCACGGTGACGAACGACCTCCCGGTGCTCCGGGCCGCTGTGGGCCGACTGCTGGCGCAGACCGACGGGACGTGACGCAGGCGCCCGAGGTGCCGAGGCGTCGCCGCTGCGATGTCGCCGGGTGGCTCAGACGGGCGCGACCGGCAGCGTGGTGCGCCAGCCGGCGGCCGCTGCGGCCTCGGCGGGAAACGGCGGGGGAGTGCCACCGAACGCCGGGCACAGCGCCTGGTGGTCGCACCAGCCGCAGAGCCGGCTCTTGTTGGCCCGGAAGTCGCCGGTGGCCACCGCCCGCTCGATCGCCGCCCAGATCGCCTGCAGGGTGCGTTCGAACCGGACCAGCTCGGCCTCGTCGGGGGCGTAGGTGAGGGCGTCGCCGTCCTTGAGGTACAGCAGCTTCAGCTGGGCGGCGACCACGCCGCGGGTGCGCCACAGCACGAGCGCGTAGAACTTCATCTGGAACAGCGCCTTCGCCTCGAAGGCCTCGCGGGGGACGCCGCCGGTCTTGTAGTCGACCACCCGCAGCGCGCCGGTCGGGGCGACGTCCAGCCGGTCGACGTACCCGCGCAGCAGCAGCCCGTCGGGCAGGGTGACCTCGACCAGCTCCTCCCGGCCGTCGGGCTGGATGCGGGTCGGGTCCTCCAGGGAGAAGTAGGTCTCCACCAGCGCGCCGGCCGAGCGCAGCCAGGCCTCGACGCCGTCCTCCCCGGTCGGCTCGGCGCTCTCGGCATGGGGGGCGAAGAGCTCGGCGATGCCGTCCTCCTGGCGCAGCTCGTCCCACGCCGGGGCGACCAGCTCGCGGGCGGCGTCCAGGGTGCGCTGCGCGGGCGGCAGGTCGTAGAGCCGCTCCAGCACGGTGTGCACCAGCGTGCCGCGGACCGCGGCCTTCGACTTCTTCTCCGGCAGCCGGTCGATGGTGCGGAACCGGTAGAGCAGCGGGCAGGACTTGAAGTCGGCGGCGCGCGAGGGGGACAGCGACGGACGCCGGGGCGTGGCGTCGGCCGCCGTCGTCCGCTCCGCCGGGGCCTCGAGCCCCGGCCCGGTCGCGGACTGGTCCGTCTCCACCGTCACGGTCATGGCAGCGAGGCTAGGTCGCCGCTCCGACAGTTCCGAGTGTCCGCGCCGCAGGTCACACCGATCGCCGTCCGTACCCTCGCCTCCCGTGAGCGCAGAGCAGGAGCACCCGCAGGACGCAGCCCCGCAGATCCCGGTGGAGGCGCCGCCGGCGGCCTCCGCGGTGGGCGAGGTGCTCGCCGAGGCCCCGCTGGAGCCGGTCGTCGCGGAGACGGCCGGGCCGGCCGAGCCGGTGGAGGGCGCCTTCGAGGTGGGGGACCGGGTGCAGCTCACCGACCCCAAGGGCCGGCACCACACCGTCGTCCTGGAGCCGGGCAAGCAGTTCCACACCCACCGCGGCGCGATCAGCCACGACGACCTCATCGGCGCGCCGGAGGGCTCGGTCGTGCACTCGACGGCGAACACCGGCTACCTGGCGCTGCGGCCGCTGCTGGCCGACTTCGTCCTCTCCATGCCCCGCGGGGCGCAGGTCATCTACCCCAAGGACGCCGCGCAGATCGTCGGCTTCGGCGACGTCGGCCCGGGCATGCGCGTGCTGGAGGCCGGTGCCGGGTCCGGCGCGCTGTCCTGCTCGCTGCTCCGGGCCGTCGGCTCGACCGGCAGCCTCACCAGCTACGAGCGGCGGGAGGACTTCGCCGACGTCGCCCGCGGCAACGTCGGGGCCTTCTTCGGCGAGGTGCCGGCCAACTGGTCGCTGCGGCTGGGCGACCTGGCCGACCACCCGGCCGAGGAGACCGTCGACCGCGTCGTGCTGGACATGCTCGAGCCGTGGGCGGTGCTGCCCACCGTCGCCGCGGCGCTGCGCCCCGGGGGCGTGCTGATCGGCTACGTCGCCACCACCACCCAGCTGTCCACCTACGTGGAGGCGCTGCGGGCGCAGGGGCTGTGGACCGAGCCCTACGCCTGGGAGACCATGCTGCGCCCCTGGCACGCCGAGGGCCTGGCGGTGCGCCCCGAGCACCGGATGGTCGCCCACACCGCGTTCCTGGTCACCGCCCGCCGGCTCGCCGAGGGAGCCGTCGCGCCGATGCGGCAGCGGCGCAAGAAGCTCGCCTGACGGCGCCGGCGCGGGCGCGGACCGTGTCGGGAGGATGACGTCCCGGCCCACCGTGCGCGCCCGTCGCGAGGCTGCGGCGCCGTCACCTCCCGCGTGTATAGATTGGCGTCCTGGCTCCCCCAGATGTGTGCGGAGGTGCGCGATGGGCGTTGGTCCTGACGAGTTCCGAGCGCGGCGTGAGCGTGACGTCGCCTCCCTGGTGAACCAGATCTCCTACCTCGAGGAGGAGATCTCCCTCCTGCGCCGGAAGGTGACCGACAGCCCACGCCAGGTGCGTGCGCTGGAGGAGCGGCTCGCCGAGGCGGAGGGCCGCGCGGCCTTCCTCTCCGAGCGCAACGACAAGCTGGCCGGCACGCTGCGCGAGGCGCGCGAGCAGCTGGTCACGCTCAAGGAGGAGATCGAGCGCCTCGGGCAGCCGCCGTCGGGGTACGGCGTGTTCCTGGAGCGGTTCGACGACGGTACGGTCGACGTGTTCACCGGCGGCCGGAAGCTGCGGGTGTCGGTCTCCCCGGACGTCGTCGTCGGCGAGCTGCTGCACGGCCAGGAGGTCATGCTCAACGAGGCGATGAACGTCGTCGCCGCACGCGGGTTCGAGCGCGCCGGTGACGTCGTGACGCTCAAGGAGCTGCTCGAGCCGGTGGCCGGCGAGCCGCGGCGGGCGCTGGTCATCGGGCACACCGACGACGAGCGGGTGGTGCGCCTGGCCGACTCGCTGGAGGGTCAGCCGCTGCGCAGCGGCGACTCGCTGCTGCTGGAGAACCGCTCCGGCTACGTCTACGAGCGGATCCCCAAGAGCGAGGTCGAGGAGCTCATCCTCGAAGAGGTCCCCGACATCGACTACACCGACATCGGTGGGCTGAGCCGGCAGATCGAGCAGATCCGGGACGCCGTCGAGCTGCCGTTCCTGCACGCCGACCTGTTCCGCGAGTACGAGCTGCGCCCGCCCAAGGGCATCCTGCTGTACGGCCCGCCCGGCTGCGGGAAGACGCTGATCGCCAAGGCGGTGGCCAACTCCCTGGCCAAGAAGGTCGCCGAGGTGCGGGGCGACGCCGACCGCAGCCAGGGCCGGTCCTTCTTCCTGAACATCAAGGGCCCCGAGCTGCTGAACAAGTACGTCGGGGAGACCGAGCGGCACATCCGGCTGGTGTTCCAGCGCGCCCGGGAGAAGGCCAGCGAGGGCACGCCGGTGATCGTGTTCTTCGACGAGATGGACTCGATCTTCCGCACCCGCGGGTCGGGCGTCTCCTCCGACGTCGAGTCGACGATCGTGCCGCAGCTGCTCAGCGAGATCGACGGCGTCGAGGGCCTGGAGAACGTCATCGTCATCGGTGCCTCCAACCGCGAGGACATGATCGACCCGGCGATCCTGCGACCCGGCCGGCTCGACGTGAAGATCAAGATCGAGCGGCCGGACGCCGAGGCCGCCCGGGACATCTTCAGCAAGTACCTGACGACGACGCTGCCGATCCACACCGACGACCTGGCCGAGCACGGCGGCAGCCGCGAGGCGACCATCGCCGGGATGATCCAGTCCACCGTCGAGCGGATGTACTCCGAGACCGAGGACAACCGCTTCCTGGAGGTCACCTACGCCAACGGTGACAAGGAGGTCCTGTACTTCAAGGACTTCAACTCCGGGGCGATGCTGCAGAACATCGTCGACCGGGCGAAGAAGATGGCGATCAAGGACCGCCTGGAGACCGGCACCGGGGGCCTGCGGGTCGGTCACCTGATGGCCGCCTGCGTCGACGAGTTCAAGGAGAACGAGGACCTCCCGAACACGACCAACCCCGACGACTGGGCACGGATCTCGGGCAAGAAGGGCGAGCGGATCGTCTACATCCGCACGCTGATCTCCGGCAAGGGCGCCGAGAGCGGCCGCGCGATCGACACCGCGACCAACACCGGCCAGTACCTCTGACCAGGCCGCCGTCCTCCTGCACCGGCGTCGGTGCGGGAGGACGGCAGGGCCCGCCTAACCTGAGTCGCATGAGCGTGCGACGGGTCATGGGGACCGAGCTGGAGTACGGCATCTCGGTGCCCGGGCAGCCGGGGGCGAACCCGACCACGCTGTCCAGCCAGGTGGTCAACGCGTGGGCGGTCGCCGAGGCCCCGACGCCGAGGCGGCCGCGCTGGGACTTCGAGGAGGAGTCGCCGCTGCGCGACGCCCGCGGGTTCGACCTCTCGCCGGCGACCGCACTGGACCACAACGACCCCGACGAGGACTCCGGGATGGCCAACGTCATCCTCACCAACGGAGCCCGGCTCTACGTCGACCACGCCCACCCCGAGTACTCCACGCCCGAGGTGACCAACCCGCGTGACGTCGTCCTCTGGGACAAGGCGGGGGAGCGGATCATGGCCGAGGCGGCCCGCCGGGCCGCGCGGGTGCCCGGCACCCAGCCCATCCAGCTGTACAAGAACAACACCGACGGCAAGGGCGCCTCCTACGGCGCGCACGAGAACTACCTGATGGACCGCCGGACGCCGTTCATCGACATCATCAAGGGCCTCATCCCGTTCTTCGTCACCCGCCAGGTGTTCGCCGGCGCCGGCCGGGTCGGCATCGGCACCGAGGGGCGCACCGACGGCTTCCAGCTGTCCCAGCGGGCGGACTTCTTCGAGGTCGAGGTCGGCCTGGAGACCACGCTCAAGCGGCCGATCATCAACACCCGCGACGAGCCGCACGCCAACCCCGACGAGTACCGCCGGCTGCACGTGATCATCGGCGATGCCAACCTCGCCGAGCTGTCCACCTACCTCAAGGTCGGGACGGCGGCGCTGGTGCTCGCGATGATCGAGGCGCGCGCCCTGGACCGTGACCTGACCATCGACGAGCCGGTCGAGGCGCTGCAGGCGATCAGCCACGACCCGTCGCTGACCCACCGGGTGCGGATGCGCGACGGCCGGCGGCTCACCGCGATCGAGGTGCAGCGCGAGTACCTGGCGATGGCGGAGCGCTACGTGGCCGCGCAGGGCGGTGGAGGGGCGCAGGGCGCGGACGACGCCCAGACCGCCGACGTGCTGCGCCGCTGGGCGGCGGTGCTCGACGACCTGGAGGCGGACCCGATGCGGCTGGCCGACCAGCTGGACTGGCCGGCCAAGCTGCGGCTGCTGGAGGGGTACCGCCAGCGCGACGGCCTGGCCTGGGGTGACGCGCGGCTGAAGCTGGTCGACCTGCAGTACTCCGACGTGCGGCCGGACAAGGGGCTGTACCACCGGCTGGTGGCCCGGGGCTCGATGCAGCGGCTGGTGACCGACGAGGAGGTCACCCGGGCGATGACGACCCCGCCGGAGGACACCCGGGCGTACTTCCGCGGCGAGTGCCTGCGCCGCTACCCGGGCCAGGTGTCGGCCGCGTCCTGGGACTCGGTCGTCTTCGACGTGGGCCGGGACAACCTCGTGCGGATCCCCACCATGGAGCCGCTGCGGGGCACCCGCGAGCACGTGGGCGCGCTGTTCGAGTCGACCTCGACCGCCGCGGAGCTCGTGGACACCATCACCGGCGGCTGACCCCGCCGACCGGCTCGGCCCGCCGAGCCCTGACCCCTCGCACCGTTACGACCGTTATCCCCAACTACTCGACCACACGGTCAGGTGGGTCAGCCGCGCAAGACCGCCACGTTCACGGACGAGCACCGACCCGGACGCGCTCGGTCCGGCGTAGCGACGGCGGCGAACTGTCACACGCCGCGGGTAGCTTCTGCGGCAGCGCACCACACCAGCTCAGGGAGGGTGACATGGCCACCAGGGACACCGGCGGGCAGCAGCGGTCCACGCGTTCGCGTGAGGAGACCGACGAGGTCGAGGCCTCGGTCGACACCGAGGCGAGCGAGCGCACCAAGGAAGTGACCGACGACGTCGATTCTCTTCTCGACGAGATCGACGGCGTGCTGGAAGAAAATGCAGAGGAATTCGTTAGGGCATATGTACAAAAAGGGGGCCAATAGGGCCATTCTGAGGAATGGCGTAGATGAATTCTCACAAGTACTGCAGAGACTGTGGTGAGTTGAGGCCGGTCACGGAGTTCAGTTCCGACCGCCGCCGCGTGGATGGCCTCAGCTTCTACTGCAAGCTCCACGCGCGCCGTCGCTTGCTCGCGTCCAAGGACGCACGCAGGGGTGCCCCACAGCGCCGACATCCGAGGCAAGTGTTCGTTCCCGATGGTCACAAGTGGTGTCCTGACTGCAGCACCGTGAAGCCGGTGGAGGAGTTTCCACTCACGCGCCGGGGCCAGGCGCGCTACACCTACTGCAAACCGTGCCACAACATCCGCGGCAAGCCTTCGAAGGAGAGGGTTGGCGGTTCGCGGACTTATCATTTGAAGAGGCGGTACGGGATCACGGCCGAGGTGGCTGACGTGATGCTGGCCGACCAGGGCGGCCTGTGCGGGCTCTGCCGGATGGCACCGGCGGCGCACGTCGATCACGACCACGCGACCGGCGCCGTCCGCGACCTGCTCTGCTTCAACTGCAACGGCGGCCTGGGGCAGTTCCGGGACGACCCGGCCCTGCTGCGCGCCGCCGCCCGGTACGTCGAGGCCCACCGGGCCGGTCAGGCGGCGGACGGACGTGCCCTCGGAGCGCTCAGCCGCCCCGAGAGCCCGCCGGTAGGGTCGTCGCAGCGTCCACCGCGCGGCTCGACCGCCGGTCGGCAGACGCGCCGGACCAGCACGGACGGCCGCCGGACGGCGGCAGGAGAGGCGGATGGGTGAGCGAGTTCGCAACCGGTCGGAGCGGGTTCCCACCCGCGTACCTGGACCGGGTCGGGTCCTCCTTCACCGACTTCCTCGGCAGCACCGCGCCCGACCTGCTGCCCGGCCGGCGCACGCTCCCCAGCACGCCGGTGGGTGACCTCGCACCGCACGGCACGACCATCGTGGCGGCCACCTTCGACGGCGGCGTGCTGATGGGCGGCGACCGCCGGGCCACCATGGGCAACCTCATCTCCAGCCGCGACATCGAGAAGGTCTACCCGGCCGACTCCTGGTCGGTGATCGGCATCGCCGGCGCCGCCGGGATCGCGATCGAGATGGTCCGGCTCTACCAGGTGGAGCTGGAGCACTACGAGAAGATCGAGGGCGTCACGATGTCCCTCGACGGCAAGGCGAACCGGCTGGCCGCGATGATCCGCGGCAACCTCGGCGCCGCGCTCCAGGGCCTCGCCGTCGTCCCGCTGTTCGCCGGCTACGACCTCGACGCCGCCGAGGGCGCGAGCCCGGGCCGGATCTTCAGCTACGACGTCACCGGCGGCAACTACGAGGAGAACGGCTACACGGCCGTGGGCTCCGGCTCGCTGTTCGCCCGCAGCTCCCTGAAGAAGACCTGGCGCCCAGGCCTGTCGGCCGAGGCCGCCACCCGCACCGTCGTCGAGGCGCTCTACGACGCCGCCGACGACGACTCCGCAACCGGCGGCCCGGACATGGTCCGCAAGCTGTTCCCGATCGTCTACCGGGTCGACGCCGAGGGTGCGGTCCGGCTCACCGACGACGAGGTCTCCAGCGTCGCCTCCGCTCTCGTCGCGGAGCGCTCGGCCACGGACGGGCAGGGCTGACCCATGACGATGCCGTACTACGCCTCCGCCGAGCAGGTCATGCGCGACCGCTCGGAGTACGCCCGCAAGGGCATCTCCCGCGGCCGCAGCGTCGCCGTCCTCACCTACGACGACGGCGTGCTGTTCATCGCCGAGAACCCCAGCTCCACGCTGCACAAGGTGGGCGAGATCTACGACCGGATCGGGTTCGCCGCGGTCGGCCGGTACTCGGAGTTCGAGAGCCTGCGGGTCGCCGGCGTCCGGCTGGCCGACGTGCGCGGCTACTCCTACAACCGGCGCGACGTCACCGGCCGGATCGTCGCCAACGCGTACGCGCAGACCCTCGGGGCGATCTTCACCGAGCAGATGAAGCCCTACGAGGTGGAGCTCTGCGTCGCCGAGGTCGGCGACACCGCCGACAGCGACCAGCTGTACCGGCTCACCTTCGACGGCTCGGTCGTCGACGAACCCGACTTCGTGGTGATGGGCGGCCAGGCCGAGGCGGTCACCGCCAACCTCCGCCAGCACTTCACCGCCGGCCTGGGGCTGGCCGAGGCCCTGCGGGTCGGCGTCCAGGCGCTGTCCGCGGTCAGCCCGGCCACCAGCGCCAACGGCGGGGGCCACGACCAGCTGCCCGCCGAGCAGCTGGAGGTGGCCGTGCTCGACCGCCGCCGCCCCAAGCGGACGTTCCGCCGGGTGACCGGCGCCGCGCTGCGGGCGCTGCTGAGCAACGAGCCGGCACCCGAGCCGGCCGCGCCTGCGGAGGCAGCCGGCCACGTGCACGCGCCCAGCGCCCCGGCGCCGGGCACCCCGGCGGGCCTCGGCGACCCGGCGGCGGTCGACACGGCCGGCGGCACCGAGCAGGCGTCGGCCCAGCCGGCGACCACCGACGGTGTCGGCGGCGGCACCGACGGGCCCGCGCCGGACGAGGCCTCCGGCGACACGACCGGGCAGTGAGCGGCGCGGCGCGCTCGGCACACGAGCCGAGCGCGCCGCGGCGGCATAGGCTCGGTGAGGTGGAACGACGGATCTTCGGCATCGAGACCGAGTACGGCGTCACCTGCACCTTCCGGGGGCAGCGCCGCCTCTCCCCGGACGAGGTCGCCCGGTACCTGTTCCGCCGGGTGGTCTCCTGGGGGCGCAGCTCCAACGTCTTCCTGCGCAACGGGTCCCGGCTCTACCTGGACGTGGGCAGCCACCCCGAGTACGCCACCGCCGAGTGCGACGACCTCACCGAGCTCGTCGTCCACGACAAGGCCGGCGAGCGGATCCTCGAAGGGCTGATGGTCGACGCCGAGCAGCGCCTCAAGGAAGAGGGCGTCACCGGCGACATCTACCTGTTCAAGAACAACACCGACTCCGCGGGCAACAGCTACGGCTGCCACGAGAACTACCTGGTCGGCCGGCAGGGCGAGTTCGGCCGGCTCGCCGACGTCCTCATCCCGTTCCTGGTCAGCCGGCAGATGGTGGTCGGTGCGGGCAAGGTGCTGCACACCCCGCGCGGCGCCGTCTACTGCGTGAGCCAGCGCGCCGAGCACATCTGGGAAGGCGTCTCCAGCGCCACCACCCGCTCCCGGCCGATCATCAACACCCGCGACGAGCCGCACGCCGACGCCGAGAAGTACCGCCGGCTGCACGTCATCGTCGGCGACTCGAACATGAACGAGACCACGACGCTGCTCAAGGTCGCCATCACCGACCTGGTGCTGAAGATGATCGAGCAGGGCGTCGTCGTTCGGGACATGACCCTGGAGAACCCGATCCGGGCCATCCGCGAGATCAGCCACGACATGACCGGACGGCGCAAGGTCCGGCTGGCCAACGGCCGCGAGATGTCGGCGCTGGAGATCCAGACCGAGTACCACGACCGGGCCGCGGAGTTCGTCGACCGGGAGGGCCTCGGCCCCGTGCACCGGCAGATGCTGGAGCTGTGGGGGCGCACCCTCAAGGCGGTCGACACCGGCGACCTCGGCCTCATCGACCGGGAGATCGACTGGGCCAGCAAGTACCGGCTCATCGAGCGCTACCGGGCCAAGCACGACCTGCCGCTGTCCAGCCCGCGGGTGTCCCAGCTCGACCTCGCCTACCACGACATCCGGCGCGGCCGCGGTCTGTACTACCTGCTGGAGAGGGCCGGCCAGGTCGAGCGGGTGGCGCACGACCCGCTGATCTTCGAGGCCAAGAACGTGCCGCCGCAGACCACCCGCGCCAAGCTGCGCGGTGAGTTCATCCGGCGGGCGCAGGAGAAGCGCCGCGACTTCACCGTCGACTGGGTGCACCTCAAGCTCAACGACCAGGCGCAGCGCACCGTGCTGTGCAAGGACCCGTTCAAGTCCGTCGACGAACGCGTGGAGAAGCTCATCTCCAGCATGTGAGATCCGGGAAACCCGTCGACGGCGGGCCGACCGGACCGCAGACTGCGCGGATGTCCACCGCACTCGTCACCGGGGTCAGCCGTCGCGCCGGCATCGGCTTCGCCCTCGCCCGGCGGTTCCTCGACCGGGGCGACCGGGTCGTCGTCTCCTCGTGGGCACCGCACGACGCCGGGCAGCCGTGGGGCGCCGACGACCTGGCTGCCGTCCTGGCCGAGCTGGGCGACCCGCCGCACGTCCCCGCGGACCTCGCCGACCCGGCGGCGCCGGCCCGGCTGGTCGCCGCGGCCCGCGAGGCGGTCGGGCCGCTCACCACCCTCGTGGCCAACCACGCCCGCAGCGCCCGGGGCCGGCTGGCCGACGTCACCGCCGCCGAGCTCGACCTCTCCTTCGCGGTGAACACCCGCGCCACCCTGCTGCTGGTCCAGGCGTTCGCCGCGCAGTACGAGCCCGTGGCCGGGCCCGGCTCGGTGGTGCTGTTCACCTCCGGCCAGCACCGCGGCCCGATGGCCGACGAACTGCCCTACGCGGTGAGCAAGGGGGCGGTCCAGCAGATGACGCTGTCGCTGGCCGACGAGCTCGCCGACGCCGGGATCACCGTCACCTGCGTGAACCCCGGGCCCACCGACACCGGGTGGGCCGGTCCCGAGCTGGCCGACGCGGTCGCCCGGGCCATGCCCCGCGGCCGCTGGAACACCCCGGAGGAGGCGGCCGCCGTCGTCTCCTGGCTCACCGGCCCGGACGCCACCTCGGTGACCGGGCAGACCATCGACGCCGAGGGCGGCTTCCGACGCTGGCGCTGACCTCGGGGGAGGGGCCCCGTCAGGCCGGCAGGGCGCCGAACAGGGCCAGCTGCGCGGCGAACCGGCCGGCGGCGGCCGCGGCCAGGAAGTAGGCGCGGTCCTCGGCGACGCTCCGGCCCATCGTGGACATCGTGACCGGTGAGCCGGCCAGCGCGTCGTCGAGCCCCTCGGTGTCCACCCACTCGATCAGGTTCCGCTCGGGCTGCCCGGCGAGGTCCTCCTCGACCTGCTTGCCCAGCTCCGACCCGATGCCGCGCGGCGCCACCAGGGTCACCCCGCCCATCGCCACCCGCCCGAACGCGGTCAGCGAGTGGTGCGAGACGCCGCGGTGCCGGGGCCGCGGGTCGGCGTCGGAGATGCGCAGCGCCCCGATGGTCTGCCCGCCGAGCACGTGCACCGCGTTGCACGCCTCCCCGGCGGCGACCCCGGAGAAGCCCCACGGCGTCCCGGTGCCCAGGTTGCCCGGCCCCTGGGTCACGATCGTCACGTCGGCGCGCAGCACGTGCCGGGCGGCGAGCAGCCCGGTGTGCACGGTGACCGCCTCCAGGTCGCCGCCGAACGCCTGCCCCACGGTGACCACCCCGGCCAGCGACCCGTCCAGTGCGTCCAGCGTCCGGGAGAACGCGGCGGGCAGCGCCCCGCCGTCGGTCATCACGTAGGCCACCCGCAGCGCCGGGTCGGTGACGTGCACGCCGGCGAGCACCGCCGGCAGCGCCGAGTGCAGGTCGGCCACCACGACCGGCATGCCGCCGAGGTCCTCGGCGGCGGCGATGGCCTCGTGGTGCTCGGTGTCCTGCTCGTCGACGCCCTGCACCGTCACCTGCAGCGGCGTGTACCGCCCCTTGACCAGGTGACCCGCTCCTGGTGTGCCCAGCCCTTCCGGGTCGGCCGGCAGCCGGTCGGGGACGGCGACGACGAGGGCGTACCCGCCGGTGCCCAGCTTCTGCGCCCACGCGGTGGTGTTGAGCAGGACCTCGTCACCGATCTCGGGCGTGCCGACGAGGGACGGGTGCGCGAGCGCGCGGATCTCGTCGTCGAAGACCTTGACGGTCATCTCCTGCGCGTCGCGCCACGACCGGCCCAGCTCGGTGACCCGCCCACGACGCCAGCGGATCCGCGAGGCCGGGGCGGGGGAGGAGGGGGAGGAAGTCACCGTCGCAGGCTAACCAGCGGGCGGGCGGCGGGCAGCCGGAGCCGTAACCTGTGCGGCGTGGCAGCCAAGCGGGCGGAACGACTGGTGAACCTGGTCATCGCCCTGCTGGGCACCCGGCAGTACGTCTCGGCGGCCAAGATCCGCGCCACGGTGCCCGGCTACGAGCCCGACGACGGCACGGATCGCGCCGACGAGGCCTTCAAGCGGATGTTCGAGCGGGACAAGGCGGAGCTCCGCGAGATCGGCGTGCCGCTGGAGACCGGCCGCACCAGCGTCTTCGACACCGAGGACGGCTACCGGATCGCCCGCGCCGACTACGAGCTGCCCGACATCACCCTCACCGGTGAGGAGGCCGCCGCGCTGGGGCTGGCGCTGCGGCTGTGGCAGTCCGCCCAGCTGGCCGGCGCCGCCCAGAGCGCCCTGGTCAAGCTGCGCGCGGCCGGGGTGGACGTCGATCCGGGCCGGGTGCTGCCGATCCAGCCCCGCCTGGACGCCGGGGAGCCCGCGTTCGAGGCCTGCTACGCCGCCGCCCGCGACCGCCGGGTGCTGACCTTCGACTACCGCCGGCCCGACGAGCAGCGGCCCGCCCGCCGCCGGGTGCAGCCGTGGGGCGTGGTCGCCTGGCACGGCCGCTGGTACCTGGTGGGCCACGACCTGGACCGGGCGGCCCCGCGGGTCTTCCGGCTCTCCCGCGTGGTCGGCGCCCCGAAGGCCAGCGGCCCGGCCGGTGCCTTCGCGCCGCCGGCCGACCTCGACCTGGCGTCGGTGGTGGCCCGTTCCGAGCAGCGCGAGGAGCAGGTCGTCGTCGTCCGGGCCCGCCCGGGGACGGCGATCGGCCTGCGCCGGCACGCCACCGTCCTGGGTAGGAGCGACGACGGGGACGACCGGCTGGAGCTGCGCACGACCTCGCCGTGGGCGCTGGCCGACGAGCTCGCCGCCTACGGTGCCGACGTGCTCGTCGAGTCCCCGCCCCGGATGCGCGACGCGGTGGTCGAACGCCTCACCCGGCTCGCCGGCCTGGCGGAGGGGGCATGACCGCGCCGAGCACCGCGGAGCGGATGACCCGCCTGCTGGCCCTGGTGCCCTACCTGCAGTCGCGCCCGGACGGCGTCCGGCTGGCCGACGCCGCCGCCGACTTCGGGGTCCCGGAGGCCCAGCTGCGCCGGGACCTGGACCTGCTCTGGGTCTGCGGGCTGCCCGGCCACGGCCCCGGCGACCTGATCGACCTGGCGTTCGAGGGCGACCGGGTGCGGGTCACCTTCACCGCAGGCATGGTCCGCCCGCTGCGGCTGACCACCGACGAGGCGGTCGCGCTGATCGTGGCGCTGCGGACCCTGCTGGAGCTGCCCGGCCTGGCCGAGGGGGAGGCGGTCAGCCGCGCGTTGGCCAAGGTCGCCACCGCCGCCGGGCAGCCCGCGGAGGTCGCCGCACCGGTCGCGGTCAGCGTCGGGGCGGGGGAGGAGTCACTGCCCGTCGTCCGGGAGGGCCTGGAGCGCCGGCGCGCCCTTCACCTGCGCTACTACGTGCCCAGCCGCGACGAGCGCACCGACCGGGTGGTCGACCCGATGCGCCTGCTGCTGGTCGACGGCCACTGGTACCTGGAGGCCTGGTGCCGCAACGTCGAAGGGGTGCGGCTGTTCCGGCTGGACCGCATCGACGACGTCACCGTGCTCGACTCCCCGGCCGCCCCGCCGCCGCAGGCGCAGGCGCGTGACCTCGAGTCCGGTCTCTACCAGCCCAGCAGCGACGAGCCGCTGGTGCGCCTGCGCCTGGCCCGCGCCGCGCGCTGGGTGGCCGACTACTACCCGGTGGAGGAGCAGGCCGAGGTCGACGACCCGCCCGGCGGGCTGGCGATCGCGGTGCGGACGGCGGACCTGGGCTGGGCCCGGCGCCTGGTGGCCTCCCTGGGCGGCGCCGCCGTCGTCGACGCACCGGCCGGGCTGGCCGCCCAGGTGGCCGCCGAGGCCCGGGCCGCGCTGGCCCGGTACGACCACCGGCCGACGGCGGACTGACCGGTCGACCCCGGGGACGTTAGGGTCGTCGCGTGCTGCTCGTCGTCTGGATCGTCGTCGCCGTGCTGGCCGTCGTGGTGCTCGGCAGCATCACCTACACCCTGGTCGGGGCGCTGGGCCGGCTGACCGGCGAGCTGCGCCGGCTCGACGGCGAGGTCCGGCCGGTCCTCGCCGAGGTGCAGGCCACCCTCGACCGGGCGGCCGCGCAGCGCGCCGCGGGCACGCCGGAGCCGGCCCCGACGGCTCGCTGAACAACAGGTGGACGGCGGCTGCACACCCTCGGCGAAGGTCCACGCGGCGGAGTACCGGGCGTAGAGTTCGGCCCACCCACGACGACTCGGAGGACCCGATGAACCTCGGCCCGATGGAGATCGGCCTGATCATCCTGGCCGTCCTGCTGCTCTTCGGCTACAAGAAGCTGCCGGAGGCCTCCCGCTCGATGGGGCGCTCGATGCGCATCTTCAAGAGCGAGATGAAGGGCATGAAGGACGACGACGTCCGCACCAAGGACGAGGCGAAGACCACCCCGGTGCGCGGCGAGATCGTCCCCCCGGCGCCGGTCACCCCCTCTCCTGCCCCCGTCGACTACGAGGCCGAGCTCCGCGCCGCCGACGCCCGCGCCGCCGAGGCGCGCGCCCGCGCCGAGCAGGCCCGCGCCCAGCAGGCCGGCGCGTCGGCTGCCGCCGACGGTCGCTGATCCACCGCACGTCCGGAGCAGCCGCCCGTGACCCTGGCAGGGCGAACGCGTGACCGCCGCCCGCGGCGTCCCCCTCGGGACGCCGCGGCGACGATGTCCCTGATCGGCCACCTCCGTGAGTTCCGCAACCGGGTCGCCAAGGCGCTGCTGGCGCTGCTGATCGGCACCGCCGTGGCGTTCTGGTGGTACGACCACGGGCTCGGCGACTTCATCCGGGCGCCGTACTGCGGCCTCGACCCCGAGCTCCGCTTCGGCGACGGCCCCGGTGAGTGCGGCCTGCTGATCACCGACGTCTTCGGCGGCGTCTTCATCCGCCTGAAGGTCAGCTTCCTCTGCGGAGCCGTACTCGCCGCCCCGGTCTGGCTGTACCAGCTGTGGGCGTTCGTCACCCCCGGTCTCAAGCGCAACGAGAAGCGCTACGGCGTCGGCTTCGTGGCCGTGTCCTCCACGCTCTTCGCCCTCGGTGCCGTGCTGGCCTACATCTCGCTGTCCGCGGGACTCGAGCTGCTGCTCAGCCTGGCCGGTGACGGCACGGTGGTCGCGCTGACCGCGCAGGACTACATCGGGTTCGTGCTCTCGCTGCTCATCGCCTTCGGGGTCAGCTTCGAGGTGCCGCTGCTGGCCGTGGCGCTGAACCTGGTCGGCGTCCTGAGCCACGAGACGCTGTCCAAGGGCCGGCGGTGGATCTTCTTCCTGACGATCGTCTTCGCCGCGTTCATCACGCCCACGCAGGACCCGTTCACCATGCTGCTGATGGCCGGGCCGATGATCGTGCTGTTCGAGATCGCCATCCAGATCGCCCGCTTCGTCGACCGGCGCCGGGCGAAGAAGGCGGCCGCGGCCGGACTGGCCGGGCTGGACGACGACGAGGCGTCCCCGTTCGTCGGCGGCCCGTCGTCGCTGGACACCGCGCCCAGTCGCCTGGGCAGCACGGCCACCGGTCTGGACACCGCATCGGACCCGCTGGACACCACACCGAACCCGCTGGACACCAAGCCCAGCCGCCTCGACGACCCGGACCCGCTCGACCGCCGCTGACCCGGCGGACTGCCCGCAGGGACCCGACGCGCGCGTGCGAGTGGCGGGGGGCGAGCAGGTCCTTACTGTGGGGACATGTCCAGCCCGGCTGAGCGGTACGCGGCTGCGCGCCGGCGTAACGCGCACCCCACCCTCGCCGACTTCACCGCCGAGCTCGGCTTCAGCCTCGACCCGTTCCAGGTGGAGGCCTGCGAGGCCCTCGAGCGCGGCTCCGGCGTGCTGGTCTGCGCGCCCACCGGCGCCGGCAAGACGGTGGTGGGGGAGTTCGCCGTCCACAAGGCGCTGCAGGAGGGCCGCAAGGCCTTCTACACGACGCCGATCAAGGCGCTGTCCAACCAGAAGTACCACGACCTCTGCGACCGCTACGGCGCCGCCAGGGTCGGCCTGCTGACCGGCGACAACGCCGTCAACGGCGATGCACCGATCGTGGTGATGACCACCGAGGTGCTGCGCAACATGCTCTACGTCGACTCCCCGGCGCTCACCGACCTCGGTTACGTGGTCATGGACGAGGTGCACTACCTCGCCGACCGGTTCCGCGGTGCGGTGTGGGAAGAGGTGATCATCCACCTCCCCGAGCACGTCCGGCTGGTGTCGCTGTCTGCGACGGTGAGCAACGCGGAGGAGTTCGCCGACTGGCTGGTCAGCGTCCGGGGTGACACCGCGGTGGTGGTCAGCGAGGTGCGGCCGATCCCGCTGTGGCAGCACATGCTCGTCGGTGGCCGGGTCTTCGACCTGTTCGCGCTGCGCCCCGCCGCGCACGCGGGGGAGTGGGAGCAGACCCCGCGCGGGCGGTCGACCCGGGAGCGGGGCCGGGCCGTCGTCGACCCGGAGCTGGTGCGGTTCGTGCACGAGCAGGAACGCCGCTTCGACAGCTGGTCCGGCGGTGGCGGCGGCTCCCGGGGCGGGTTCAGCCACAAGCCGCGGTTCCGCCCGCCGTCGCGGCCCGACGTCGTCGCTCGCCTCGACCGGGCCGGCCTGCTGCCGGCGATCACCTTCGTGTTCAGTCGCAACGGCTGCGACGCCGCCGTGCACCAGTGCCTGGCGTCGGGGATGCGGCTGACCGACGAGACCGAGCGGGCCGCGATCGCCGAGGTCATCGACCGGCGCACCGGGTCGCTGCCCGAGGAGGACCTGCACGTCCTCGGCTTCTGGGAGTGGCGCGAGGGGCTGCTGGCCGGCTTCGCCGCGCACCACGCCGGACTGGTGCCGGTGTTCAAGGAGACCATCGAGGAGTGCTTCGTCCGTGGCCTGGTGAAGGCGGTGTTCGCCACCGAGACCCTGGCGCTGGGCATCAACATGCCGGCTCGCACCGTCGTCCTCGAGCGGTTGGTCAAGTGGAACGGTGAGGCGCACGTCGACGTCACGCCGGGGGAGTACACCCAGCTCACCGGCCGGGCCGGTCGGCGCGGCATCGACATCGAGGGTCACGCCGTCGTCGTCTGGGCCCCCGGGGTCGACCCGGCGGCGGTGGCCGGCCTGGCCAGCACCCGCACCTACCCGCTGAAGTCGTCGTTCCGGCCCAGCTACAACATGGCGGTCAACCTGGTCGGCACGCTCGGCCGGGAGCGGGCCCGGGAGCTGCTCGGCTCCTCCTTCGCCCAGTTCCAGGCCGACCGGTCGGTGGTCGGGCTGGCGCGCTCCGCCGCCCGGCACGAGGAGGACGCCGCGCGGCTGCGCAAGGAGATGACCGGCGGGCTCACCGACGCCGCCCTCGACGTCGCCGGCTACGCGAAGCTGCGGCTGGAGATCTCCGAGCGGGAGAAGGCGCTGTCCCGCGACACCCAGGCGCGCCGCAGGCTGGCAGCCGCAGAGTCGCTGGAGGCGCTGCGGACCGGCGACGTCATCCGGGTGCCGTCGGGGCGCCGCCAGGGCCTGGCCGTGGTGCTCGACCCGGGCATCACCGAGCTCGCCGACCCGCGGCCGCTGGTGCTCACCGAGGACCGCTGGGCCGGCCGGCTCGCCGCGGTCGACTTCCCCAGCCCGGTCAGCGCGCTGGCCCGGGTCAAGGTGCCGAAGAACTTCAACCACCGCAGCCCGCACGCCCGCCGCGACCTCGCCTCCACCCTGCGCAACGCTCGCGCGGAGAACGGGCTGGGCGCGCGGCGCACCAAGGGCCGGTCGGCCGCCGACGACGACCCGGTGCTCGCCGACCTGCGGCACGCGCTGCGCGCGCACCCCGTGCACGGCCTGCCCGACCGGGAGGAGCGGGTGCGCGCCGCGGACCGGTGGCTGCGCGAGCTGCGCGACGCCGAGCGGCTGCGCCGGCAGATGGCCGAGCGCACCGGCTCGCTGATCCGGCAGTTCGACCGGACCTGCGACGTCCTCACCGAGCAGGGGTACCTGGTGCCCGAGGACAGCGGGGCCCCAGGGGAAGGCGCCGTCGCCGCGGAGCGGGTGACCGACGCCGGCCGGCAGCTGGCCCGGCTGTGGACCGAGACCGACCTGCTCACCGCCGAGTGCCTGCGGGCCGGGGCGTTCCGCGGGCTGACCCCCGCCGAGCTCGCCGCCTGCGTCTCGGCGCTGGTGTTCGAGGCCCGGCGGGAGAGCCCGGCGACGCCGTCGGTGCCGGCCGGCAAGGTCGCCGGGGCGCTGGCCGAGATGCGCCGGGTGCGCACCCGGCTGTTCGACGTGGAGACCGAGCACGGCGTGCCCACCACCCGTGACCTGGACCTGGGCTTCGTCTGGGCCGCCTACCGGTGGGCCGACGGGCAGTCCCTGGACCGGGTGCTCGCCGGCGCCGAGCAGGCCGGCACCGAGCTCTCCGGCGGGGACTTCGTCCGCTGGGCCCGCCAGCTGGTCGACCTGCTCGACCAGCTGGCCAAGGTCGCCGACGAGCCGCTGGCCGGGGTGGCCCGCTCCGCCGTCGGCCGGGTGCGGCGGGGCGTGGTGGCGGTCGCCGTCACCGGCTGAGCCCTGGGCCTGGGACAGAATGGCACCGCCCGCCGTCCCCACGAGGAGCCCGATGACCAACCCCCCGCAGGGCCCGTCCGGGCCGCAGCCGCGCCCACCGGCACCCGGCTGGGGCGGTCAGCCGTGGGGTGGGCAGCCGTGGGGTGGGCAGCCGTGGGATGGGCAGCCGTGGAATGGGCAGGGTGGCTGGGGGCCGCCGTCGGGGCAGCCGGCACCCCTGCCGCTGCCACCGCCCGGGTGGCGTCCCGGTCCCGGCTGGAACGGCCCGCCCGGCTGGGCGGCCCCGCCCCAGCCTCCCCGCCGCCGTCGGCGGGGACCGGCCGTGGGCCTGATGCTCCTGGCCGTCGTCCTGCTCGCGCTGGTGGTGCTGCTGACCCCCGGGTTCGGCCCGACCCGGCTGGACCCCGACGCCGTCGAGCGGGACGTCGCCGCGCAGTACCAGGACCTGCGTGGCGTGCCGCTGGAGCTGCGCTGCGCGGAGCCGATGCCGGTCGAGGCGGGCGGCAGCTACCGCTGCGAGGGCACCACCGGCGACGGGGGCCCGGTCACGGTCACCATCGAGGTCACCAGCGCCGACGGCGCCTACACCTGGTCCGACGAGTGAGCCCGACCGCGGATCAGCCCAGCGCGTCGTCCGGCCAGCCCAGCGCGGCGCCCAGCCGGCGGACCGAGGACTCCAGCCCGTGCCGTTCGGCGAGCAGCGCCAGTGCCTCGGGGTCGGCCGGGCGGGCCGGCAGGTCGCCGTCGACCGGGGGCAGGTCGATCGAGGTGACGACGGCGACGACCTCGGGCGCGGCGTCCAGGTAGTCCGCGGACGCGGCCAGCTTCGCCAGCACCCCCTTGGTCAGCGGCGCCTTCGGCACGGCCGTGCGGGCGGCGGCCGCCCGGATGCCGGCGAGCGACCCGAACTCGTTGATCAGCGCGGCGGCGGTCTTCTCACCCACGCCGACGACGCCGGGGAGCCCGTCGCTGGGGTCGCCGCGGAGCACCGCGAAGTCCGCGTAGGCACGGCCCGGGATGCCGTACCTCGCCGCCACGGCCGCCTCGTCGACGAACTCCAGGTCGGTGATCCCGCGGTTGGTGTATAGCACCCGCACCCCGCGGGCGTCGTCGACCAGCTGGAAGAGGTCCCGGTCGCCGGTGACCACGTCGACCGGGCCGCGGGCGCGGGTGGCCAGCGTGCCGATGACGTCGTCGGCCTCGTAGCCGGGCGCGCCCACCCGGGCCAGGCCGGTGGCCGCGAGCACCTCGACCAGCACCGGCACCTGCGGGGCCAGCTCGTCCGGGGTCTCCTCCCCGCCCTCGGGGGCCACCCGGTGCGCCTTGTACGACGGGACGGCGGCCACCCGGAACGCCGGCCGCCAGTCGTCGTCCCAGCAGGCGACCAGGCGCTGGGGCCGGTGGGCCACCACCAGCCGCGCGGTCATGTCCAGGAACCCGCGCACCGCGTTCACCGGGCGCCCGTCGGGGGAGGTCACCGACGTGGGGACGCCGTAGAACGCGCGGAAGTAGAGGCTGGCGGCGTCCAGCAGCATGGTCGTCACGGGCGCGACGGTAACGGCCTGGTGACGACGGGGGGCCACGTCGGAACCCGTGGTTAGGCTGCCGTGGTGTCCGGAGCAGCTCCCTCGTCCCCGCTGGTGTCCATCGACCGGGTGCGCGCCGCCCGCGCGGTCGCCGACGAGGTCGGGGTCGACGTCGTCGTGGTCACCCCGGGGTCGGACCTGCGCTACCTCTGCGGCTACGACGCGCACGCCATGGAGCGGCTGACCGCGCTGGCCGTGCCCCGCCGGGGTGAGCCGCTGCTCGTCGTGCCGCGGCTGGAGGCGCCGATGGTCGAGGCGTCCCCGGCCGGCGCGCTCGGTCTGGAGGTGCTGGCCTGGGACGAGACCGACGACCCGTTCGCCCGGCTGGCCGACGCCCTCACCGCCCGGCTGGGGTCGGCGCCGCAGCGAGTGGCGGTGGGCAACCGCACCTGGGCCGAGCACGCACTGGGCATCCAGCGGGCGCTGCCGGGTTCGACGCTGGAGCTCGCCGCCCCGGTCGTCGACCGGCTGCGGATGGTCAAGACCCCGGCGGAGGTCGAGGAGCTGGCGCTGGCCGGCGCCGCGATCGACCGGGTGCACGCCCGCATGGGGGAGTGGCTGCGGGTCGGGCGCACCGAGGCCGAGGTGGGCGCCGACATCGCCGCGGCGATCCTGGCCGAGGGGCACGTGGGGGTCGACTTCACGATCGTCGGGTCGGGCCCGAACGGCGCCAGCCCCCACCACGAGCTCTCCGACCGGGTGGTGGCCGCCGGTGACCTGGTGGTCGTCGACATCGGCGGGGAGACCGCGACCGGCTACCGGTCCGACTGCACCCGCACCTACGTCGTGGGCGGCTCGGCCGACGCCGAGACCGCCGAGTGGTACGCCGTGCTGCAGCGGGCGCAGGAGGCCGCGACGGCGGCGGTGCGGCCCGGTGTCACCTGCGAGCAGATCGACGCCGTGGCGCGCGAGGTGATCACCGAGGCCGGCTGGGGCGAGCAGTTCATCCACCGCACCGGGCACGGCATCGGGCTGGACACCCACGAGGCGCCCTACGTCGTCGCCGGCAACGACCTGCCGCTGGAGCCGGGGATGGCCTTCTCCGTCGAGCCCGGCATCTACCTGGCCGGGCGCTGCGGCGCCCGGATCGAGGACATCGTGGTCTGCACCGACGACGGCGTCCGCACGCTGAACGAGGGCCCCCGTGAGCTCGTCGAACTCCCCGGCTGACCCCGCGCCCGACGTCGACCGGGCGCTGCTGTCGGCGCTGGCCCGGGACGGGCGGGCCAGCTACACCGACCTGGCCGAGCGGGTGGGGTTGTCGGTCTCCGCGGTGCATCAGCGGGTGCGGCGGCTGGAGCAGCGCGGGCTGATCACCGGCTACGGCGCGCACCTGGACGCCAAGCTGCTCGGGTTGCCGCTGACCGCGTTCGTGTCGATCACCCCGATCGAGGCGGCGCAGCCCGACGACGCCCCGGCCCGGCTGGCGCACCTCGACGCGATCGAGGAGTGCCACTCGGTCGCCGGGGTGGAGAGCTACATCCTCAAGGTGCGGGTGGCCTCACCCGACGCGCTGGAGGCGCTGCTGCAGCAGATCCGCGCGGTGGCCAACGTGACCACCCGGACGACGGTCGTGCTCTCCACCGCCTACGAGAAGCGCCCGCCCATCTGACACCGGGGCGCCGCTGGACAGTCCTTCGAACGTGTGTTCGGATGGGCGGCATGCGGTGGGACGCCCAGAAGCTCGACCTCGACGAGCCGACGACACTGCCCGGGCTGCCGACCGTGCGTGGGCTGCTCCGCCGGGTGCAGGTGCCGGAGTTCCCCGGGCTCACCTTCCACGAGGTGCGGGCGAAGAGCGCGCTGAACGCCGTCCCGGCGGGGTCGGCCATGCCGTTCGGCCACACCATCAACCCCTACCGCGGCTGCTCCCATGCGTGTGTGTACTGCGTAGGACCGAACACCCTCGTTCTCATGGCCGACGGGCGGCAGAAGCGCATCGCGGACGTGCAGGTCGGTGACCGGGTGGTCGGCACGGAGAAGCGCGGCAGCTACCGCTTCTACATCCAGACCGAGGTGCGAGCGCACTGGTCGACCGTCAAACCGGCACACCGGGTGACCCTGGCCGACGGGACGTCGATCGTCGCCAGTGCCGACCACCGCTTCCTGACCGGCCGCGGCTGGAAGCACGTCCGGGAGTCCGGCTGCCGCGGGGAGCAGCGCCCGCATCTCACCTTGAACGATTCCCTGCTCGGCTTCGGACGGACGGCCCCGTCGACCGTGGCGTGCGGTGACTACCGGCGGGGCTACCTCACCGGCATGGTCCGCGGTGACGGCCACCTCAAGACGTACCGCTACTCACGGGTCGGCCGGGCCCACGGTGACCTCCACCGGTTCCGGTTGGCGCTGGCGGACGCCGAAGGGCTCCAGCGGACACAGCAGTACCTCGCCCTGGCCGGCGTCCGGACGGATTGGTTCGAGTTCTCCGAGGCCACACCGCAGCGGCGGGCGATCAGCGCGATACGCACCTCGGCGGCAGCGGCGGTCGCCCGGATCATGGAGCTGGTCGAGTGGCCGGAGACGCCGTCAGACCCCTGGCGGCGGGGTTTCCTCGCAGGGATCTTCGACGCGGAGGGCGGACGCAGCCAGCACGTCCTGCGGATCAGCAACGCGGACGACGGGATGTTGACGCGCACGTCGGAGGCATTCACCGCCCTCGGTTTCGACAGCGTGCTCGAAGACCCCGGCCTGGCGAACCACGTCCGCACGGTGCGGCTGCGGGGTGGGCTGTCGGAACACCTGCGGTTCATCCATCTCGTCGACCCGGCGATCCGCCGCAAGTGCTCGGTCCAGGGCATCGCCATCAAGAGCAACGCCGACCTGCAGGTCACCGGGATCGAGGACCTCGGTCTCGAGATGCCGATGTACGACATCACCACGGGCACCGGGGACTTCATCGCCAACGGCGTGGTCAGCCACAACTGCTTCGCCCGGGGCACGCACGAGTGGCTGGAGCTGGACAGCGGCGACGACTTCGACCAGCAGATCGTGGTCAAGACCAACATCGCCGAGGTGCTACGCCGGGAGCTGGCCCGGCCCTCCTGGCGGCGAGAACACGTCGCGCTGGGCACCAACACGGATCCCTACCAGCGGGCCGAAGGCCGCTACCGGCTGATGCCAGGGATCATCAGCGCGCTGGCGACCTCGGGCACCCCGTTCTCGGTGCTCACCAAGGGCACACTGGCCCGCCGCGACGTCCCGCTGCTCGCCGCCGCCGCGCGGGACGTGCCGATCGGGATGGGCGTGTCGATGGCGATCTGGGACGACGAGCTGCACCAGGCGCTCGAGCCCGGCGTCCCCACCCCGCGGGCGCGGCTGGACCTGGTGCGGGCGATCACCGATGCCGGGCTGCCGTGCGGGGTGTTCCTCGCCCCGGTGCTCCCCGGGCTCACCGACCAGCTCGACCACCTCGACGCCGCGATCGGGGCGATCGCCGACGCGGGTGCCACCGGGGTCACCGTCCTGCCGCTGCACCTGCGCCCCGGCGCGCGGGAGTGGTTCACCGCCTGGCTCGCCCGCGAGCACCCGACCCTGGTGCCGCGCTACCGCAACCTCTACGGCCGGGGTGCCTACGTGCCCGCCGACTACCGCACCTGGCTCACCAAGCGGGTCGCCCCGCTGCTCGCCCGCCACGGCCTGGACCGGCAGAGCGGCGGCCTCGCCCGCGGCGTCGACGGCGCTTCCGACACCGGCCTGCCCGGTGACGAGTCGGCCGGTTTCCCCGCCGGCAGCCTGCCGGTGCGCGCGCCAGCTGTTCGGGCGCCGGCCGAGGAGCCCGAACAGCTGGCGCTCTGCTGACCCGGGCCGGGCCGCCCCGGGTCAGCCGGCCAGCCGGGACGTCCGGTGCACGCTGCGCAGCGCCCGCACGGTGCCCCGGACGGCGACCGGCGGAGCGCCGGTGGCCAGCGCCAGGCGGCGGTAGGAGTCGTAGGACAGGGTCAGGTACACCGCGGCCAGGGCGTCGGCGGCCTCCCGGTGGCGGGGGAGCGCCGTCGCCTGCAGGTGGCGCCCCGTGTTGGCCGCGTGCTTCGCGAACGTGGTCTGCAGCGCCTGGGTCGACAGCCGCCCACCGATCCGGCTGTCCACGCCCGGACCCCGGCGCAACGCCGGCAGCACCCAGGAGCTGGCGGCCAGCGCCGGGAACCGGTCCCGGGTCGCCTCCCAGGCACTCCACGCCGCGGTGGCGCCGCGAACCGTCCACGCGCCGTCCTCGGTGCTGATCCGCAACGCGTCCCCGGAGACGTCGACCTGGTCCCGGCGCAGCGACCGGAACTGCCCGACCGTCGCCGGCCACTGCAGCGCCAGTGAGCACCACGCCACCGTGCGCAGGTGCTCGGGGTCGTCGCTGCGGATCTCGGTGAGTGGCCGCAGGTCCAGCACCGGCGGATCCGGCTCGGGCGTGTGCGGCAGGGGCAGGTCCAGCCCGCCGTACCGGCCAACCTTGCTGTAGAGCGTCACGGTCGCCGGCTTCCACTCCCGCGCCGCGGCCAGCTCCGCGAACCCCCCGGCCGCGAGGTCGTCGGGCCCCAGGTCGAGCTCCAGCGCCGCATCGACCAGGCGGCGCCACTGCACCTCGTACCCCCGGGGCACCGCCAGCCGTTGCCAGGCGCGCTCGGGTGGTGGGGCAGGCATGTGCGGCAGCGGAGGCTGCCACCGACCGGACATGACCGGACACTACCGTTATCCCCAACAAAAGTCCGGACACATTTCGTGGTCACCTGCCAGACAAGGCGACGCGCCACCCTCCGGGCGCCGCAGGCGCAGTGACCCCACCCGGTGAACAGCCGCCGCGCACCCGCCAGAACGGCGACCGCACCGGTGATCATGGCGGGGTGCGCACCGTGGGAGTCGAGGAAGAACTGCTGGTCGTGGCCGAGTCGGGCACCCCGGTACCGCTGGGGCCCGAGGCACTGGAGGCCGCCGCACGCCGCGGGGAGGGGGAGACGGTCGAGGAGCACGACCGCATCGAGGAGGGGGAGGACGACCCCGATCCGGGAGCCCACCTGGTGCCGGAGCTGAAGGAGCAGCAGATCGAGCTCGGCACCCGGGTCTGCCGCGACCTCGACGAGGTGACCGCGGAGCTGATCTGGTGGCGCTCCCGGGCCGATGCCGCCGCCGCATCGGTGGGCGCTCGCGTGGCGGCCCTCGCCACCTCACCGGTGCCGGTGCAGCCGGTCGCCACCCCGGGGCGCCGGTACGCCCGGATGGCGGAGGCGTTCGGCCTCACGGCCGAGGAAGTGCTGACCTGCGGCTGCCACGTGCACGTCTCGGTCGCCGACGACGAGGAGGGCGTGGCCGTCCTCGACCGCATCCGGGTCTGGCTGCCCGTGCTGACCGCGCTGACCAGCAACTCCCCGTTCTGGGGTGGCCGGGACTCCGGCTATGCCAGCTTCCGCTCCCAGGTGTGGAACCGCTGGCCCTCGGCCGGCCCCACCGGCCGGTTCGGCACACCCGAGGCCTACCACCGGCTGATCTCCGACTTCACCGCCACCGGCACGGTGCTCGACGAGGGGATGGTCTACTTCGACGCCCGCCTGTCGGCCTCCTGGCCCACGGTCGAGGTGCGGGTCGCCGACGTCGTGCTGCGGGTGAGCGACGCCGTCGTGCACGCTGGGCTCGTCCGGGCACTGGTCGAGACCGCCGCCCGTGACTGGCGCGCCGGGGTGCCCGCCCCCGACGTGCCGACCGAACTGGTCCGCGTCGCCGCCTGGCGGGCCGGCCGCTCCGGCCTGGACGACGTCCTCGTGGACCCGCGGTCGGGCCGATCCGCGCCGGCCGGTGAGGTGCTGGACGCCCTGCTCGGACACGTCCGGCCGGCGCTGGCCGACGCCGGCGACCTCGAGCGGGTCGAGGACGGCCTCGCCGAGATCCGGCGGCGTGGCACCGGGGCCCGGTTGCAGCGGGCCGCGTTCGCCCGGTCCGGGGACCTCGGCGCCGTCGTCCGGGAGGCGGTCGCCGCGTCCCACGTCGGGTGAGCGGGTCGACGTCCGGAACCGTTGGTTAGGGTCCGCTCATGTACACCGCCAGCTGGGGCGACATCGTCCGTCGCGACCTCTTCGGGCCCCGCCCGGACAAGCGTGACCGGCCCTACCGGTTCGTCATCCGGATGGCGCTGGTCGTGTTCCGGCTCTTCGGCTTCCGATTCGACGTCCGCGGGGGCGAGCACGTGCCCACCTCCGGCGGCGCGATCGTGTGCAGCAACCACGTCAGCTACTTCGACTTCACCTTCCTGGGCCTCGCGGCGCTGCCGCAGCACCGCCTGGTCCGCTTCATGGCGAAGGCGTCGGTCTTCGACCACTGGTTCGCCGGGCCGTTCATGCGGGCCATGCAGCACATCCCGGTCGACCGCAAGGCCGGCGCTGCCGCCTTCGACGCCGCGGTCCGCTCGCTCAAGGACGGCCAGGTCGTCGGCGTCTTCCCCGAGGCGACCATCAGCAGCTCGTTCACCGTCAAGGACCTGAAGGCCGGCGCGGCGCGGATGGCCCTGGACGCCGGGGTGCCGATCCTCCCGGCCGCCGTGTGGGGCGGGCAGCGGATCGCCACCAAGGGGCACCCGGTGGTGCTCAAGCGCGGGGTGGCGGTGACGGTGGTCGTCGGCGAACCCATCGTCCCCGAGCCGGGGGAGAAGGCGCAGGCGCTGTTGCGGCGCACGCGGGCCGCGATGGAGGAGCTGCTGGCCGAGGCGCAGCGCACCTACCCCGACCAGCCCGCCGGCGACGACGACCGCTGGTGGCTGCCGGCCCACCTCGGCGGCACGGCCCCCACGCCGGAGCAGGCCACGGCGCTGGACACCGGGCACGCCACGGGCCACAAGGGCGAGCCGGAGACGCCGCACCCGGTGGCCCGCCTGCGCCGGCGGTTCGCCCGCCGCGGCCGCTGACTCAGCGGATCGACCCCAGCTCCTCCCGGGTGACCGGTGGCACGAGCTCCCGCTCGAACGTCCGGTGCCAGAAGGCACCGGACGCCCGCCGCTCCGCGCGGGTGGTGAACCGGTACCGGTAGAGCAGCACGCGGACGGCGGCCGGCGGCCGGTCCCCGAACGGGGCCGACCGGAGCAGCCGCAGCGTGGCCGGGTCGGCGTCCAGCAGCCTGCCCAGGAACGCGCTGAGCCAGGTGCGGCCGTAGGCGGGGGAGAGCGCGACGAACCACATGAGCCAGTCCAGCCGCAGGTGGTAGGGCGCCCACTGCGGCGGACGGCGGCGCACGTCGCCGGGCTTGCCGCGGAACTCGTACTCCCGCCAGACCGCGTCCGGGTCGGGCCGGTCGGTCGCCTCGACCACCAGCTCCCGGCGCACCCGGGTGACCGAGCCGAAGGCGCCGTAGCTGTTGACCAGCCGCAGCGGGTCGAAGCTGGTGTTCATCCGCTGCTGCCGGGAGAGCAGGTTGCGCACCGGCGCCACGCTGAGCACCGCGACCAGCACCGCCAGGCCGATGGAGACGGCGGTGAACCAGGCGGGGGAGTCGAGCTGCGCCGGCGGGTCGACCGGTAGCACGGCGGCGTACCAGCCACCGTCGACGACGCCGAGCGCGAGCACCAGGGTCAGCCAGTTGAGCCAGGCGAAGTTGCCGCTGACCACCAGGTAGCCCTGGGTGACGACGACGACCAGTGCGGCGACGCCGGCGACCGGCTGCGGGGCGAGCAGGCCGAACACGACGACCAGCTGGGTGACGTGGTTGGCCACCGTCTCCACCCGGTGCAGCCGGCGCGGCAGCCGGTGGAACCACCAGCTCAGCGGGCCGGGCATCGGCTGGGTCTCGTGGTGGAAGTCCAGGCAGGTCAGGTCCCGCCAGCACCGGTCACCGCGCAGCTTGATCAGCCCGGCGCCGAACTCCAGCCGGAACAGCAGCCAGGCCACCAGCCACAGCACCAGCGTCGGGGGTGCGACGTGCGCGGGGCCGAGGAAGACCATCAGGAAGCCCGCTTCCAGCAGCAGCGTCTCCCAGCCGAAGCCGTACCAGATCTGGCCGACGTTGACGATCGACAGGTACAGCGCCCAGAGGCCGAGCCACAGCACCATCCAGCCGGCCACCGGCAGCCGGTCGGCCAGCCCGGCCAGCGTGGCGAGCGAGAGCGCGGTGCCCGTCCAGCAGACCCCGGCGAACAGCCGGTCCGACCAGCGCCAGTGGAACAGGCTGGGCGCCCGGCGGAACGAGCTGTGCCGCAGGAAGCGGGGGACCGGGGTCAGCCCGGCGGAGCCCAGCAACGCCGGCCCCTGCCGGAGCGCCGCGACGAAGGCGAGCAGGTAGACCACCGCCACGCCCCGGGTGAGCACCAGCCGGCTGAGCCAGGCGCCGGGGTCGCTGAACCAGTCCACCCGTCGCTCACTCCTCCGGCGCGCTGAGCCGGAACGCCTCCACCTCGGTGCCGTACCAGCGGCGGGTGCGGCCCAGCGGCGCCATGCCCAGCCGGGCGCAGACGGCCAGCGAGCGGGTGTTGTCCGGCCGCACCACGGCGTACACCTCGGCCAGCCCCTCGGTGAACGCGCGGTCGACGACGGCGTGGGCGGCCTCGGTGGCGTACCCGGCGCCCCAGCTGTCCGGGTGCAGGTGCCAGCCGACCTCCACCTCGCCGACGCCGTTGGGCAGCGGCTTGAGCAGCAGGGTGCCGGCCACCGGTCCGCCGTCCCGGGGCTCGATCGCCCAGCACCCGTGCCGGGCGTCCAGCCGGTGGACGAGTTCCCAGCGGGCGACCAGCTCCGCCGGTGGCACCGTGGGCGGGCCGCCGAGCCAGCAGGTCACCTCCTCGCGGCTGTACAGGTCGGCCAGCCGGGCCAGGTCGACGGCGTCCGTCGTCCAGGCGCGCAGCCGCAGCCGGTCGGTGCACAGCAGTTCCACCGGTCCTGGCTACCGCTGTCCGCCACCGCGGAAACGCCAGCCTCCGGCCCCGCAGCAGGGGCCCGCCGCGAGCCCGCGAGTGGTGGGGGGCAGTGGGGTCCTTCAGCAGCCGACGGGGGTCAGGGCCCCGGCGCGCTGCTCGGACCACCACGCCTGCCCGGACGCCGGCAGGGTGTGCACCGGGTCGTAGTAGACGTGCCGCCGGTCCAGCGCCCCGGCGTCGGTGCGCTCGATGCCGGTGCGGTAGTTCTTCGTCCACCAGCTGACGCCGCGCTCGCGGTCGTACTCGGCGAACTGGTGCACCCAGCGCTTCCCGACGTAGGGCACGTCGCAGACGATCCGCGGGGTGGCGAAGCCGGGCAGGTAGCCCATCAGGTCGTGCTGCAGCGTCTGGGCGTGCGCGAGGGAGACCCGCCAGTGCTCGGCGCTGGGGATCATGTCGCACATGTAGAAGTAGTAGGGCGTGATGCCGGCGCCGTCGAGCAGGGCGAAGCACAGGTCCAGCAGCTGCCCCGCGGTGTCGTTGACCCCGGCGAGCAGCACGCCCTGGTTGCGCACGTCGCGCACCCCGGCGGCCAGCAGTGCCCGGGACGCCTCGGCGACCAGCGGGGTCACCGACTGCGCCGCGTTCACGTGCGTGTGCACCGCCAGCGCCACCCCGCGCTCGCGGGCGGTGGTGGCCAGCCGGGTCATGCCGGCGAGGACGTCATCGGCCAGCCAGTGCTGCGGCAGCCCCATCAGCGCCTTGGACGCCAGCCGGACGTCGCGCACCGAGTCGATCTCCAGCAGCCCGGCGACGAACGCCTCCAGGTTCTTGAACGGCAGGTTCGCCACGTCACCGCCGGAGACGACGACGTCGCGCACGCCGGGGGTGCGGCGCAGGTAGGCCAGCATCTCTGCCTGCCGGTCGACCGGCTTGAGCTCGAACTTGAGCTTGGGGACGGCGGGGGTGGAATTGCCGACCAGGTCCATCCGGGTGCAGTGGCCGCAGTACTGCGGGCAGGTCGACAGCAGCTCGGCGAGCACCTTGGTGGGGTAGCGGTGGGTCAGCCCCTCGACCGCCCACATCTCGTGCTCGTGCAGCGAGTCGCGCGCGGCGTGCGGGTGGCTGGCCAGGTCACCGGGCAGCCGGTCGGAGGCGACGGGGAGCATGTAGCGCCGCACCGGGTCGGCGAGCATCGCGGCGGTGGTGGGCACCGCCGCCGGCACCATGGTGTTGAGCATCTGCGGCGGCAGCAGCAGCGACATGGTCGCCCGCCCGGCCTGGTCGGCCTCGACGTCGGCGTAGAAGGACTCCGCGAGCCGGTCCCCGTACACGCCGCGCAGCTGCCGCAGGTTCTTCACGCAGTGCGCGCGCTGCCACTGGGCGCTGCGCCACTCGGCCTCGGTCACGTCGGCGAACCCCGGCAGCCGGCGCCAGTCCGGTTCGACGAGCTCCCGGGCGAGGTACTCGTAGGGCTGTTCCAGCACCGCTGCTCCGTCCTCCGTGGCCACCCGTGGCGGGCGGCCGGGCGACACCGTGCGGCGACCATACGGGAAGTTCTTCGGGTTTTGATGACATTGCCGATAGGTTCTCCGCCTGTCAGCGCCGACCAGTGGAGGGACGAGCGTCCGTGGCGATCGACGCGCTGCACCGAACCCTGGGGGTGCACCGGGTGCTCGAACCGCCCGGCGTGCTGCCCCAGGCGGCCACCCGGCTCGACCCGGACCCGCGGATCGGCCCGGACGAGGTCCGCATCGCGGTCTCCCGGCTGAACCTCGACGCCGCGTCCTTCCGCCAGCTGTCCGAGGCCCACGGCGGCGACGGGGACGCCGTCCGGGCCGCCGTGCTCGGCATCGTCGAGAGCCGCGGGAAGATGCACAACCCGGTCACCGGCTCCGGCGGCATGCTGGTCGGCGTCGTCGAGGAGGTCGGCCCCCGCTCGCCGCTGGGCCTGGTGCCCGGCGACCCGGTGGCCACCCTGGTGTCGCTCACCCTGACCCCGCTGCGGATCACCGACGGGCTGGCCCGCTGGGACGGGCGCGGTGAGCAGGTGCCGACCTCCGGCACCGCGATCCTGTTCGCCCGCTCCATCGCCGCCGTCCTGCCCGATGACGTGCCCCAGCAGGTGGCGCTCGCGGTCCTCGACGTCTGCGGGGCGCCGGCGGCCACCGAACGGGTGGTGCACCGGGCCGGGCACCGCCCGTCGGTCGCCGTCCTGGGCGCGGCGGGCAAGTCCGGCTGCCTGAGCCTGGCCGCGGCCCGCGACGCCCGGGCCGGCCGGCTGGTGGGCGTCGTCCGGGACGCCACCGAGGCGACGGCGCTGCGCGCGGCCGGGCTGGCCGACGACGTGGTCGTCGCCGACGCCACCGACCCGCTGGCCGTGGCGGCCGCGGTCGGGGAGCCGGTCGACGTCACGGTGGTCTGCGTCGACGTGCCCGGCGCCGAGCACGGGGCGGTCCTCGCGACGGCCGAGGGCGGCACCGTGGTCTTCTTCTCCATGGCCACGTCCTTCTCGGCGGCGGCCCTGGGAGCTGAGGGGATGGCGGCGGACGTGACGATGCTGGTCGGCAACGGCTACACGCCGGGGCACGCAGCCCTGGCACTGGACCTGTACCGGCGGACGCCGGGGGTCCGGGCACTGATCGACCCGCGGGTGGCCCGGTGAGCCTGCTGGTCACCGGCGTCACGGTGGGCGACCGCCCCGGCCGGGCGGTGCACGTCGTCGACGGCCGGATCGCCTGGCTGGGCGACGCCGCCGACGCACCGCGGGCCGACCTGGTCGTGGACGGTGGGGGAGCGCTGCTCACCCCGGCGTTCGTCGACGCCCACGTGCACGCCACGGCGACCGGGCTGGCGCTGACCGGGCTGGACCTGGCCGGTGCCGACAGCTTGCGCTCGGCGCTGGCCCGCGTCGCCGGGCACGCCACGGCGACGCCGACCGGCGTGCTGCTGGGCACCGGGTGGGACGAGACCGCCTGGCCGGAGGGGCGCGGGCTGACCCGGCACGACCTGGACGCCGCGGTGGGGGACCGGCCGGCGTACCTGGCCCGGATCGACGTGCACTCGGCCACCGTCTCCACCGCCCTGCTCGACCGCCTCCGCGACGTCACCGAGCTGCCCGGCTTCTCCGCCGACGGCCGGCTGCGTCTGGACGCCCACCACGCCGCCCGGGTGCTCGCCTACGGTTCGGTCGACCCGGTGCAGCGGCGCACCGCCCAGCGCGCCACCCTCGACGCCGCCGCGGCGCTCGGCATCGGCACGGTGCACGAGATGGCCGGCCCGGAGGTCTCCGGCGCCGACGACCTGGCCGGGCTGCTGGAGCTGGCGGCCGAGCAGCCCGGGCTGCGGGTGCTCGGGTACTGGGGCGAGCTGTTCGAGCGGGGCGGACTCGACGTCGTCACCGAGCTGGGCCTGGCCGGCGCCGGCGGCGACCTGTTCTGCGACGGCGCGTTCGGCTCGCACACCGCCGCGCTGAGCAGCCCGTACACCGACCGGCCGGAGACCACCGGCGCGCTGCGGTTCGAGACCGGTCAGCTCGTGGAACACCTGCGCGCCTGCACCCTCGCCGGCGTCCAGGCCGGTTTCCACGTCATCGGCGACGCCGCGGTGGCCCAGGTGCTCACCGCCGTGGGCGCCGTCGTCGACGAGCTCGGCCGCGACGCCGTCCGGGCCTGCCGGCACCGGCTGGAGCACGTGGAGATGGTCGACGCCGAGGCGATCGACCAGCTGCGCCGCTGGGGCATGGTCGCCAGCGTGCAGTCGGCGTTCGACGCGCTGTGGGGTGGCGCGGAGGGGATGTACGCCGAGCGGCTCGGGGTCGCCCGGGCGGTGGCCACCAACCCGCTGGCCGACCTCGTCGACGCCGACGTCCCGGTCGCGCTGGGCAGCGACGCCCCGGTGACCCCGATGGACCCGTGGGGTGGGGTGTACGCCGCGGTCGACCACACCACCCCGGGCTCGGGGATGCGCCCCTTCGACGCCTTCGACGCCGCCACCCACGGGGGCTGGGTGGCCGCGCGCGCCGAGCACCCGGAGGGCCCGCTGGCGGTGGGCGCGCCGGCGGACCTGGCGCTGTGGGCGACCGAGCTGACCCTGTCCGCGGTGCTCGCCGGCCGCGTCCGTCCCGCCTGCCGGCAGCTGGTCGTCGCCGGCCACCCGATCGGAGCTGCCCCGTGACCCACCACCCCGGCGCCGAGAGCCGGATCGTCCGATGAGCGGGAAGCTCACGCTGGACCCGGCGCTGGTCGTCCGGGCCCGGGAGCTGGCCGCGCGGGCCGCCGCCCCGGTGGTCGACCTGGCCACGGCGCACACCACGGTCTCGGTGGAGCGGGCGGTGCTGCGGCTTGCCGGGCTGACCGGGACCGACCCGGTGACCGGGGGTGGGACCGAGCAGCAGGACCGGGTGCCGTGGGTGAACCGCGTGGTGGACGCCGTCCGCGACCAGGTGGGCCTCGAGCACGGCGTCGCGCTGCCGGTCTGGCACGCGCTGGCCACCGGGGACGGCGACCTGCAGGCCCTCGCCGAGCAGGTGGGCGCCGGGACCGCCCGGTTCACCGTGCCCGAGGGGGCGGCCGCCGAGCGTGCCCGCGAGGCCGCCCGCGCGGCCGTCGGCGCCGGGATCGCCCGGATCGACGCCAACCGGGCCCGCCGCGACGAGCTGGTGGGCACCCACGGCGACCCGCCGCGCCGCCCGTGGATCTACCTGATCGTGGCCACCGGCGACATCCACGAGGACATCCCGCAGGCGCAGGCTGCCGCCCGGGCGGGCGCCGACGTCATCGCCGTCATCCGCTCCACCGGGCAGTCGCTGCTGGACTACGTGCCCGAGGGCGCCACCCGCACCGGCTACGCCGGCACGTACGCCACCCAGGAGAACTTCCGGCTGATGCGCGCCGCGCTGGACGACGTCAGCGCGGAGCTGGGTCGCTACGTCCGGCTGACCAACTACGCGTCCGGGCTGTGCATGCCGGAGATCGCCGTGCTGGCCGGGCTGGAGCGGCTGGACATGATGCTCAACGACGCGATGTACGGGATCCTCTTCCGCGACATCAACCCCCGCCGCACCTTCGTCGACCAGCGGTTCAGCCGGATGGTGCACGCCCGCGCCGGGATCGTCATCAACACCGGCGAGGACAACTACCTCACCACCGCCGACGCCGTCGACGAGGCGCACACCGTCACCGTCAGCCAGCTGCTCAACGAGACGCTGGCGAAGGAGGCCGGGCTCGCCGACTGGCAGCTGGGTCTCGGCCACGCGTTCGAGATCGACCCGGCGGTCCCGGAGTCCTTCCGGCTGGAGCTGGCGCACGCGCTGCTGGCCCGGGAGCTGTTCCCCGACGCGCCGCTGAAGTGGATGCCGCCGACGAAGCACATGACCGGCGACGTCTTCCGCGGCTACCTGCTCGACGGCTTCTTCAACCTGGCCGGGGCGCTCACCGGCCAGGGGATCCTGCTGGTCGGGATGATGACCGAGGCGGTGGTCACCCCCTGGTTGTCCGACCGCGACCTCGCGCTGCGCAACGTGCGCTACGTGCTCGAGGCCGCCGGCAACCTGCACGAGGACTTCCACCCCCAGCCCGGCGGGTTCATCGACCGCCGCGCGCACACGGTGCTCACCGAGGCCGTCGACCTGCTGGAGCGGATCGCCGACCACCCGCAGGGGCTGATCCAGGCGATCGCCGACGGCACGTTCGGGATCACCCGGCGGTCCCCGGACGGCGGCAAGGGCCTGGACGGCGTCGTCGTCAAGGCCGCCGACCACTACGACCCGGCCACCGAGCTGCTGGAGCGCGTCCATGCCTGAGGGCATCGTCCGGCCCTACGGGGACACCACCGGCGACGGGATGGTGCAGACGTCGTTCACCCTGCCCGTGCCGCCCGGGCCGCGGGCCGACGGGGCGGCGCTGCAGCTGGCGGCCAAGATGGGCATCGAGCCGGCCATGGTGGTGCACAGCACCGGGATCGGTGGCGGGGGCGGGGCGGGAGGTGCGGACGCCGCCTTCACCTTCTTCGTGGTCTACGGCAGCGTGCGTCACCTGGTCGACCTCGACGCCGTCGAGGTCGAGGAGCGGGCCTACCCGCTGCTGTCGCCCAGCGAGGTCAACGCGGCGGTGAAGACCCGGCTGCGGCGCAGCCTCGTCGTCCTGGGGGCGTGCATCGGCACCGACGCGCACACCGTCGGCATCGACGCGATCCTCAACCTCAAGGGCTTCGCGGGGGAGAAGGGGCTGGAGTACTACCGGGAGCTGCAGGTGGCCAACCTCGGCGCCCAGGTCAGCGTCCCGGAGCTGGTCCGCGCGGCCCGCGCCCGCAAGGCCGACGCCGTCCTGGTCTCCCAGGTGGTCACCCAGAAGGACGCCCACCTGCGCAACACCCGCGAGCTCGCCGGGGCGTTCCGGGAGGCGATGGGGGAGTCCAGTCCGCTGCTGGTGGTGGGCGGCCCGCGCTTCGACCCGGCGATGGCCGCCGAGCTGGGCGTGGACAAGGTCTTCGGCCGGGGGACGACGCCCGGCGAGGTCGCCAGCTACCTCGTGCACGCACTCGTACCCCCGGAGGAGACGTCGTGACCGACCCACGCTCGACCGACCCACGTCTGGGCCTGACCGTGACCCACCGCCGGTACGTGCCGCACGCGCACGCGCACTACGGCGGTGACCTCGTCGACGGCGCGTACACCCTCGGTCTGTTCGGCGACGTCGCCACCGAGGTGGCGATCCGGGCCGACGGCGACGAGGGCCTGCTGGCCGGCTACTCGGAGGTCCGGTTCCTCGCTGCGGTGCAGGCCGGGGACGTGCTGGAGGCCTCCTGCGAGGTGGTGCGGGTGGGCCGGCGCAGCCGTGAGCTGCGCTGCTGGGCCGATGTCGTGGCCCGCGCGGAGCCGTCCCGCGGCGCCTCGGCGGCGCGGGTGCTCGACCCGCCGCTGCGGGTCGTCGAAGCGGTCGCGACGCTGGTGGTGCCGGGTGCGGACAGCTGATCCCGTGTCGACATGTCGCCTCGTCGACGCCGCCGGGTCGCCATGTCGACCCGGCACGCCCGCAGCCGGGTAACGGTCGGGTAACGGTCTGACCCGTTCGTCACCGGAGGGCCCCCGGTGGTTCCCTCGCCCGTCGCCGGTCCCTAGTCTCGGCGCGGTCCATCTGGGCAGACCGGCTCTCACTCCGGTCCCGCCCTCCGGGGCTCCGCGTCACCAGACAACGGCGCAACGGCCGCACCCAGCCGCCGCTGCACCGGCCCGAAGGCGCGGAGCCCCCAGGGGGACCGGCCGGGTCGACCCAGCCGGGTCGGACCAGCCGGCGTCCCGGGATGGGATGCTGGTGGGCGGCCGCCGCACCCCGTGCGGCGGCCCCGGCCCGGTTCCCACGCGGTCGGCGACCTCCCGGGCTCCCGTCCCGGGCTGCGCGGAGGGCGGCGGTGCCGGCAGTGACGGTGAGCGGCACGGCAACGGCCGACCCGGCCCGGCTCCCGGTCGGACGCCCGACGCCCGCGCGGCAGGTCCGGTGGCCCTGGCGCACCGCGCTCGCCGCCCTCGGCGGACTGGCGGTCTACCTGGCGTTCCCGGCCCACGACCTGTCCGCCCTCGCGGTGGCCGGCCCGGCCGCCTTGGCGCTCGCCGTCCGCGGTCAGCGGGTGCGCGCCGGTCTGTGGCTGGGCCTGGTGCTCGGGCTGGTCACCATGGTGCCGCTGCTGTCGTGGAGCGGGGTGTACGTCGGGTCCTTCCCGTGGCTGGCGCTCGCGGTGACCGAGGCGCTCTACTTCGCCCTCCTCGGCGGCGCGACGGCGCTCACCTCCCGGCTGCCGGGGTGGCCGGTGTGGGCCGCCGCGCTGTGGGTGGCCCAGGAGGCGCTCCGCGGCCGCTGGCCCCTGGGCGGCTTCCCCTGGGGCCGGCTCGGCTTCAGCCAGGCCGAGGGGCCCTTCACCGCGTTCGCCGCCTACGGCGGCGTGCCGCTGGTCGGCTTCGCCGTGGCGCTGACCGGGACGCTGCTGGCCGCGGCCGTCGTCCGCGCCCGGGCAGTGGGGGAGGGGAGGGGCGCCCGGCCCGTGCTGCGCGCCGCCGCCGTACCGCTCGTCGCCGCCCTCGCCGTCCCGGCCGTCGGTGGGCTGGCCTGGCTGCCACTGGCCGGCTCCTCGCTCACCGAGGGCGGCCCGACCCGGACCGTCGCCGTCATCCAGGGCAACGTGCCGCGGGCCGGCCTGGACTTCAACGCCCAGCGCCGGGCGGTGCTGGACAACCACGCCGCGGAGACGATCCGGCTGGCCGACGCCGTCGCCGCCGGGGACGCCGCGCAGCCGGACCTGGTGATCTGGCCGGAGAACAGCTCCGACATCGACCCGTACACCAACGCCGACGCCGCCCGGGTGATCAGCCGCGCGGCCGCGGCCATCGACGCGCCGATCCTGGTCGGCGCCGTCGTCCAGGGGCCCGGCGAGCTCATCTCCAACACCGGCATCGTGTGGGACCCGGTCACCGGGCCGGGGGAGACCTACGTCAAGCGGCACCCGGTCCCGCTCGCCGAGTACGTGCCGGCGCGGCCGTTCTTCCGGTTCTTCAGCCCGCTGGTCGACCGGGTCACCGACTTCGCCCACGGCACCGAGGTCGGCACGCTGGACATCGGGGGAGCGCGGGTCGGCGACGTCATCTGCTTCGAGATCGCCTACGACGGACTGGTGTCCGACGTCGTCGACGACGGCGCGGGGATGATCGTCGTGCAGACCAACAACGCCACGTTCGGCTACACCGACGAGACCGAGCAGCAGCTGGCGATGAGCCGGCTGCGGGCGGTCGAGTTCGGCCGGACGGTCGTGGTCGCCGCGACCAGCGGGGTGAGCGCGATCGTCGCCCCCGACGGCACGCTGGTGCACCGCTCGGAGCTGTTCACCGCCGACTCCTTCGTGGAGCCGATCGCCCAGCGCGACCAGCGCACCGTGGCCGAGCGGCTCGGCGCCGCGCCCGAGTGGCTGCTGACCGCGATCGGCGTCGGTGCGGTGCTCGCCGCCCTGACGACGGGCCGGGCCCGCCGGAGGGCCCGGTGACCGACGGAGCCGGGCCGGAGGGCTCCGTGCTGGTGGTCATCCCCACCTACGAGGAGGTGGGGAGCCTCGGCGCGGTGCTCGACCGGCTGCACGCCGCGGTGCCCGCGGCCCACGTGCTGGTCGTCGACGACGCCTCACCCGACGGCACCGGCGAGCTGGCCGACGCCCGGGCCGCCGCCGACCACCGGGTGCACGTGCTGCACCGGGCCGGCAAGCAGGGGCTGGGGCCGGCCTACGTCGCCGGATTCCGCTGGGCCGCCGAGCACGGCTGCGCCGTGGTGGTGGAGATGGACGCCGACGGGTCGCACCCACCCGAGCGGCTGCCCGCCCTGCTGGCCGCGCTGGCCGACGCCGACCTGGCGCTCGGGTCGCGGTGGGTGCCGGGCGGCCAGGTGCGCGACTGGCCCCGCCGGCGGCAGGCCATCTCCCGGATCGGCAACGTCTACACCCGCTGGGCCCTGCGGCTGCCGCTGGCCGATGCCACCGGCGGCTTCCGGGCCGCCCGCGCCGACCTGCTGGCCCGGCTGCCCTTCGACCAGGTCGCCAGCCAGGGCTACTGCTTCCAGGTCGACTGGGCCTGGCGGGCGGTACGGTCCGGCGCCCGGGTGGTGGAGGTGCCGATCACGTTCACCGAACGCACGGTCGGCCGGAGCAAGATGAGCGGTTCGATCGTTGGAGAGGCGTTGGCACGGGTCACCTGGTGGGGCGTGCTCGACCGGCTGGCCGACCGGCTGCCCGGGCGGGTGCCCCGTCCGGTGCCCGCGCGCAGCCGCGACGGGCGGACACAGGCGCTCCAGTAGGAGCGCCGGCCACCCGTTCCGCGGCCGGAGAGGAGAGACACATGGCCATGGGCTCCGCGATCGGCGGGCACACCCCGCGGCGGCGGGCGTCCTCGCGCTGGCGGACGGCGGTGGGACTGGGCGCACTGGCCGAGGTCGTCGTCTTCGTGCTCGTCGCCAGCTGGATCGGCGTCGGCTGGACGCTGCTGCTGGCGCTGGCGACCAGCGCGCTGGGCGGGCTGCTGCTGGCCCGCCAGGGCACCCGGGCGCTCACCGAGCTGCGGCTGCGGGCCGAGGAGCACCGGGCGCCGGGCCGCGCCCTGGGGGACGCCGGACTGGTCGCCCTCGGCGGGCTGCTGATGGTGCTGCCCGGCTTCATCGGCGACGTCCTGGGCCTGATGTGCCTGCTGCCGGGCACCCGGGCGCTGCCGCGCGCGCTCATCGCCCGGGGGATCGCCCACCGGCTGCCCGCCCGCTGGCTCGGCCCGGTGCGCGTGCAGGCCACCCGCACCGTCGACGGCACCGTGGCCGACGCCCCGTCCGACGTGCGGGGGACCGACGTGTACCGCGCGGGCCCGGCGCACCGGGTGATCGAGGGGCGCGTGGTCGAAGGACGCGTGGTCGAGGGTGAGGTCGAGGACGGCCCGTCCGGGCGCTGACCGGGCCCGGACGCCGAACGGCCCCGGTGGGAGATCTCCCACCGGGGCCGTTCGCTGTCGTGCTGCTGCGTCAGCTGGCGCGGGTGCGCCGCCCGCGGAGCACCTCGAGGCGCTCGGCGAGCACCTCCTCGAGGTCGTCCACCGAACGACGCTCCAGGAGCATGTCCCAGTGCGTGCGCGGGGGCTTGACCTTCTTGGGGGCGGGCTCGGAGCCACCGACCAGCTTGGCGGCCGAGCCGTCGTACTTGCACTCCCACGTGTCGGGGAGCTCCGCGTCGTCGGCGAAGGGCACAGTGACCAGGTGACCCTGGGCGCACTTGTACTCGGCGTACTGCCGCTCGATGGGCGCGGTGTTGCGCTCGGTCTCGTAGCTCACGCTGCCCAGTCGGCTTCCGCGCAGGGAACGCTCGCCCATGGCACACCGTCCTCTCGTGCTGATCTCGGTCTGGTCTGAGACTGCCCGGACGGCCGACTGCTCACGCATCCGGCTCGGGGTGTCGCAGAGGTCAACGACAGATGACGGAAAGAGATTCCGTGTCGTTCGACTGCTCATCATCGCATGGGGTGATGAACCAGCGATCAACCACCCCCACGGGGGGAGTGGCGCCGGTCAGCGGAGGGCCAGCTGCCCCGGCCCGGTCGGCGTCGGGCCGAGCTGGCCGTTGGCGTGGTGCCGGCGGCACAGCACCTGGTACCGCACGGCCGGCTCACTCCCGGCGCCATCCGGCGGGAGGGCGGGCTCGGTGTCGGCGACCACGACGGTGGCGCCCTCGCGGACCATCTCGCCGTCGACCACCCGGGCGTTGAGCAGCCCCGGCAGCCCGCACCAGCACAGCACCATGACCTGCACCCGCTGGACGTCGTCGGCGAGCTCGAACAACCGCTGCGTGCCCGGGAAGAGGCGCGCCCGGAAGTCGGTGGTCAGCCCGAAGGCGAAGACGTCGACGTGCGACTCGTCGACCAGCTCGGCCAGCTGCTCGACCTGCTCGCCGGTGAGGAACTGCGCCTCGTCCACGATCAGGTAGTCGACCCGCTGACCGGCCGCCCACCGGTCGCGGACGAGCAGCCGGACGTCGGTGCCGGCGTCGACCTCCACCGCGGCCTGGCGCAGCCCGACCCGGGAGCTGATCTGCGCGGCACCCGAGCGGTCGCCCTGGGTGAGCAGCAGCCCGTGGCGGCCCTGCCGGCTCTGGTTGTGGTCGACCTGCAGCGCCAGGGTCGACTTCCCGCAGTCCATCGGGCCGTGGAAGAACGTCAGGTGCGCCGGAGCCGGGTGCCGACGCCGGTCACCGGCGACGGGCACCACCTCCAGCAGGTCGGTGGGGCCGGCCAGGGGGGCGGGTGTCACAGGCGCTCCGGTGGTGTGTTGCCGGCCTCGACGATGGCGCGGCGCATGTCCAGCCGGGCCAGCAGGAACCCGCCGAGGACGAAGAAGAGGACGAGGCTGAAGATCGCGTACCGGTAGGAGTCGGTCAGCTGGTAGGTCAGGGCGAACAGGAAGGGACCCAGCCAGCTCGTACCGCGGTCGCTGAGCTCGTAGAAGCCGAAGTACTCCGCCTCCTTGCCCGGCGGGATCAGCTGGCTGAACAGCGACCGGGACAGCGCCTGGGTGCCCCCGAGCACGAACCCGATGACGACGGCGAGCAGGTAGAACTGCACGGCCGCGCCGGCCTGGACGAAGTAGGCGGCCACCAGCACCCCGGTCCAGACGACCAGGCCGCCGAGCACGGTGCGCTTGGCGCCGATCACCGCGGCGATGCGGCCCATCCCCATCGCCCCGAAGAAGGCGACCACCTGGACCAGCAGGATGGTGGAGACCAGCGTCGTCTGGGAGAGCTCCAGCTCCTCCGCGCCGTACTGGGCCGAGACGCCGATGATGGTCTGCACGCCGTCGTTGAAGAGCAGGTAGGCGCCGAGGAACCACAGCGTCAGCCGGTAGCGGCGCATGTCCCGCAGCGTGGCGGCCAGCTGCCGGAAGCCCCCCGACAGCGCCCCGCCGCCCGGGACGACGGCGGACTCCCGCGGTGGCCGGTTCCGCAGCAAGGAGACGCTGACGACGGTGAACCCGGCCCACCAGATCCCGGCCGAGGCCAGGCAGATCCGCACCGCCTCGCCCTCGGTGAGCCCCAGGGACTCGTACTGGGTGAACAGCGCCAGGTTCGCCGCCAGCAGCAGCGCCCCGCCGAGGTAGCCGAAGGCCCAGCCCCGGCTGGAGACGGCGTCCCGCTCGTCGGGGCCGGCCAGGTCGGGCAGCCAGGAGTAGTAGACGACGGTCGCCGCCCCGAAGCAGAGGTTGGCGACGACGAACAGCGCCGCCCCCAGCAGGTAGCGCTCACCAGCGACGAAGAACATCGCCATCGTGGCCACCGACCCGACGGTGGCGAACCCGGCCAACAGCTGGCGCTTGTGCCCGCTGCGGTCGGCGATCGCGCCGGTGATCGGCAGCACCAGCACCTGCAGCACCACCGACAGCGACAGCACGTAGCCGAACCAGCTCCCCGGCGGGACGCTGATGCCCAGCGGGTGGATCCGCCCATCGGCGTCGGCGGCCGCCTCGGCGATGGAGGTCAAGTACGGGGCGAGGAAGACGGTCGTCACCGAGGTGTTGAAGACCGACATCGCCCAGTCGTAGGAGTACCAGCCGCCCCGCTCCCGGCGCAGCGCACGGTCGGCACGGGGGACGGCGGACCCGGTGGGGGCCGGGGGTGCGTCGGTCACGGGCGCAGGGTGTCAGCCGCCGGGGGGCGGGTCCAGCACCGACCGGTCACGGGATGTCCGGTCACGGGATGTCCTCCGGCACGACGCCGCCCGGGAAGGCGGCCACCGCGCTGGTGGGTCGGGTGGGGTCGGCGAACGCGATCCGGTCGGCCGGCTCCCCGGCCCGGAGCGGGGCCAGACCCCGGGTCAGCGCCGCGGCGATCCGCACCCGGGCCCGGTTGGCGTCACCCACCCGGCCCGGCGCCAGGTCCTCGAAGTACACCGGGGCACCGATGTGCACCCGGAGCGCCGGCTGCCGCCAGAGCGCCCGTAGCGCGGTGCGCAGCTTGCCCCAGTCGTTGGCGTACTGCAGCACCTCGTGGGCGCCCCACTGGCTGACCGGGATCACCGGCACGTCGGCGGCCAGCGCCATCCGGGCCAGCCCGGTGCGCCCGCGCTCCGGCCAGCCGTCGGCGGTCAGCCCGACCCGCCCCTCGGGGTAGGCGACGACGTGCCCGCCGGCGGCCAGCGCCACCCGGGTGACCCGCAGCGCGTGCGCGGCGACGTCGGTACCGCGGTCGACCCGGATGCCGCCGGATCGCTCCAGCAGCGCGCCGGCGACCGGCGCGGTCATGATGCCGCGGGTCGCCATGAAGCGCGGGGTCACCCCGGCCCGGTGCAGCGCGGCGGCGACGACGAAGGTGTCGAAGTCGCCGATGTGGTTGACCGCCAGCAGCAGCGGACCGTCCAGCCACTCCTCGGGGATGCCCCCGGTGACCTCCAGACGGCCGAACAGGCCCGGGACCCGGTGCAGGGTGCGCAGCAGCCCGCACCAGAACCACCACGGCGGCGCGGCGGCGATGGCCAGCTCCCGGGCGAACCAGTCCGGGTCGTCCGGGCCGGCCAGCCCGGCGAGCTCCGGCGGCAGCGGTGGTGGGGCAGGACGCCAGTCACGGATGCGGGCGCCCAGCCGGCCGATCACGCGCCGGTCCACTGACCGCGGTTCACCAGCACGTCCCGGAGCATCGCCGGCCGGTCGGTCATCACCCCGTCGACCCCGAGGTCGAGCATCTTCGCCGCGTCGCCCTCGTCGTCGACGGTCCACACGTGCACCTGGAGGCTCCGGGCGTGCGCCGCCTCGATGAACCGCTCGTCGACCAGCGGCCGCCCACCCAGTGCCAGTGGCACCTGGGCGCAGCCGGCCTCGATGCGCACGAGCCCCGCGGCGCGCGGTGAGTAGGAGGACAGCCGCAGCGCGGCCACCCCCTTGGGCCCCAGGGAGGTGCACACCTCGGGCCCGAACATCCTGCGGGCGGCCGCGATCCGCGCGTCGGAGAAGGAGCCGAGGCAGATCCGGTCCTCGATGGCCAGCCGGCGCACGGTGCGCACCAGCGGGGCGAGGACCCCGGCAGCCTTGACGTCGAGGTTGAAGCGGACGTCCGGCCAGGCGCCCAGCAGGTCCTCCAGCGCCATGATCGGTTCCCGGCCGCCGATCAGCGCCGTGCGCAGCTCGCTCCAGCGCAGGGCGTCCACCCGGCCGGTGCGGTCGGTGACCCGGTCCAGGGTGGCGTCGTGGAAGACGACGGGGACGCCGTCGGAGGTGACGCGGACGTCGGTCTCCAGGTACCGGTAACCCAGCGCCACGCAGGCCTCGAAGGCCCCGGCGGTGTTCTCCACGTGCTCGATGGCGCCCCCGCGGTGGGCCATCGCGAGGGGAGTGGGCCCGTCGAGGAAGGCGAAGCGCGGGCCGGGCACCCCAACACGCTAGCGGCGTCGCCCGCCGGCTCCGCGCAGGGTGCCCGACGAGGCGTGCTGGTCGACCGGTTCGTGGACGACCAACTGGTGCACGGCGGCGGGCGTGTCCGCCCGGAGCTGTCGGACCGTCCGTCTACCGTCGCCGTCGTGGAGGTCGAGCAGCAGGTCGGCAGCCGTCCGGTGCGCCGGCGGCAGCGCGAGGGCGAGGAGCGCCGCTGTGGGTGGTGCCGCACTCCGCTGCCCACCCAGGAGTCCGTCGGGCGGCCCCGGTTGTACTGCGGCCAGGCGTGTCGACAGCGCGCCTACGAGCAGCGCTCCGCCAGCGCCAAGGCCGGCCTGTCCGACGACGTGGTCCTGGTGACCCGCGCCGAGCTCGACGCCCTCCAGGATCGGCTGTACCAGCTGCGCTGCGCGATCGAGGACGTGCAGACGATGCTGACGGAGAAGCCCACCAAGGCGGAGATGGAGCGCTCCTTCGCCGAGCTGGTCCGTTCGACCGGCCGGCTGGACCGGCTCTGGCTCAACGGGCGCAACGCTGGTTGAGCCAGGCCGACCCCGGCAGCACGTCAGAAAGCGTCACCGTGACGTAATTCACTGCGCCCGAGTGCACCGCCGGGGGAGCGGTACACCCCCGCAGGATCAGTCGTCGGAGTCGTCGCCCTCGCCTGTCCCCGAGTCGTCCACGTCGGGCACGCCGCCCCGCTCGACGTCGCCCTCGTCCGCGCCCGAGGTGTTCTGCACCTCGCTGTCGTCGATCGTGCCGGTCTCCAGGACGCCTTCCTCGCTGCTGCCACAGGCGGTCAGTACCGCCGGCCCGGCCGCGAGGGTCAACGCGAGGAACAGTGCGGTCACCGGACGTGGGGTCTTCATGACGCGAGCCTAAGGACGCACCCGGCACACCGCCCGTCGAACGGGAGGCACCACCCGTCATTACGTCACTCTGACGTAATGACGGGTGGTGCCCTGGACCAGAGGGGAGTGGCCCCAGGGGGCCGTTGGACGCCGAGGAGCCCATGTCGATCATCACCGAGCGGTCGAGACTCCGGCGATCGTGATCGGCTCGCGACGGATGACGACAGCCGGTCCGCCGGACGGCACCACAGCTGGACCGGCACGGCTGGACCGACACGCCAGGCCGCCGGGTGGCGTCGGACCGCGAGGACCGGCCAGGCCGGTCGACCCGACGAGACGGGTCGGCGCCGGGTGGACGACTCGATCGACGTCGGCGGACGTGCCAGGTCTCGACGGGTCGGCAACCCCTCTCCGCCCAGGTCAACGTCGCGCCGATAATCGACATTATGTCAAGTAGTGGACGGCGGACCCGCTCTCAGGAGCTGAACGACACCTCCGCGCCGGGCACGACGTCCGCGGTGCGTCCTGGCGCCGACTGGAAGCCCCAGTACAGGTTGGTGTGCGCGATGACCTGGTCGACCGGCGGCGCTCCCCACGCGGTCTTGTCACCGGCGGTGTGCGCGTCGGCGACCAGCGTGACGTCGTAGCCGCGGGTGAACGCGCCGTGAATGGTCGACCGGATGCAGGCGTCGGTCTCGGCGCCGGTGACCACCAGGTGCCCGACGGCCAGGGCTGCCAGCACACCTTCGAGGTCGGTGCCTTCGAACGAGTCGCCGTGGCTCTTGTGCACCAGTGGCTCGGACTCCCGGCGGGACAGCTCTGGGACGAGCTGCCAGGCGTCACTCCCCTGCGCCAGCTCGTCGTCGGAGTGCTGCACCCAGACGACCGGCACGCCCGCGCGCCGGGCCCGGCCGACGAGCCCGCCGATGGCTGCCACCACCTCGTCGCGGCGAGGTGCGCCGTCCACCACGCCGTTCTGCACGTCGACGACGAGGAGGGCGGACTCCGGACGGTCCAGCAGCGTGCTCACGGCGGTCTCCCTGCTGGTCAGCGGCTGGTGCGGTGGGGGCCGACGCTAGACCCGACCACCGACATCCGAGCCGTGCTGTGCGCCGGGCCGCCCGGCCATCGACGACGAACGGTCGGGGTGTGGCACCGGACGGACATCGAGGTCGTCGATCGCGGTGATGTCGTCCGGGTCGCAGGTGTAGAGCGGAAGGCCCTCGGCGATGGCCGCTGCGGCGATCAGCGCGTCGTACGCCCGTGCCGCCGGTTTCCGACCAGCCGATCGCAGCGAGGCAGCCACCCGCCCGAACGCCCGGGCAGCGGTGGCGTCGAAGGCGATCGGATCGAAGTCCGCCTCCGCCTGCTGGAGGTGCGCCTGACGCGCGACCCGCTCCCGCTCTGATCGCGCCACGTGCGGACCGAGGGAGAGTTCGGCGAGCGTCACGGCACTGATGACCGACTCATCCGGCAGGACCTGCGGGTCCGACAGGCGGCCCAGCAGGATCACCGTCGGGATCGACGAGCGGCAGCGACCGCCGCCGGGCGACCAGCTCCGTCGGCGAGGGTCCCCGGCGGGGCCGCGGGCGCAGTTCGGCCACCTCCGTGCCGTCCCGGGTGACGGCGAGGACCGCCCCACGGGCGACCTTGTCCAGCACCTCTCCCCCATGGTTCCGCAGCTCGCGCACGCTCACCGAGTCCATGGCACTCAATGTCTCACCGGTGAGACACGCAGAATCGTCATCGTCGAGCTGCAGCAGCCTCTCCCACCGCGAGCGCGACTGCGACGAACGCGTCGACCCGTCGCTCGTCCCGGCTCCGGAGTTCGCGCGCGCCGTCGGCCAGGGACCGCGTGTCCTTCAACAGTTCCACGAACTCGGCCCTTCGGATGGCGCGCAGCAGCGGGCTGTCAGGTCGGAACGTCCCGGTTGCCACCACTCGAGAACCGCTGCCGGGGTCGAACCGCATGGTCATCAGCTCCCGGCCCAACTCGTCGGCGTCCTCACCGAACACCGCTTCTCCCCCGTCGCCAGCTGCAGCCGCCATGCGGCGACGGTAGTGAGCGGGGCCGACAGTTCTGTCGGTCCGTGCAGCCGGCCGCTTGCAGGCAAGCCTCGTGTCTCAGTGCTGCGGTTGTGGCCTGTCAGCCTTGATTGGACAAATAGTTGGGGATAACGGTCACGATGGCGTACGACGTGGTTTGCCGACGAGAGCTGGTCGGTAGGTGGACCAGGGCGTCGTCCGTGCGCCACCGGTGCGGCCCAGCCCCGGCCACCCACCCCCAGGAGGACGACCATGCCCAGCCCGATCGAGGACTACGGCCTGATCGGCGACCTGCAGACCGCCGCGCTGGTCGGCAAGGACGGCTCGATCGACTGGCTGTGCCTGCCGTCGTTCGACTCCGCCGCCTGCTTCGCCGCCCTCCTCGGCGACGAGCGCAACGGCCGCTGGCAGCTCGCGCCGGCCACCGGCGGTGCCTGCACCCGCCGGCAGTACCGGGGTGACTCGCTGGTCCTGGAGACCGAGTGGGAGACGCCGACCGGCAGCGTCCGGGTCATCGACCTGATGCCACCCCGGGGCGAGGGGGCCGACGTCGTCCGGATCGTGGAGGGCCTGTCCGGCCGGGTGGCGATGCGGATGGACCTGGTCCTGCGGTTCGACTACGGCCACCTGGTGCCCTGGGTGCGGTCGGTGGACGGCGTCCTGGTCGCGGTGGCCGGCCCGGACCAGGTGTCCCTGGCGACGCCGGTCGACCTGCACGGGCAGGACCACACCACGGCGGCGGAGTTCGAGGTCGTGGCCGGCGAGCGCGTCCCGTTCGTGCTCACCCACTCCCCCTCGCACCTGCCGCGGCCCGAGCCGATCGAGGCCGAGAGCGCGCTGGCGAGCACGGAGGAGTTCTGGGCCGAGTGGATCGGCCACTGCAGCTATGACGGCGAGTGGGGGCCCGCGGTCCGCCGTTCGTTGATCACGCTCAAGGCGCTGACCTACGAGCCCACCGGCGGGATCGTCGCCGCCGCGACCACCTCCCTGCCCGAGGAGCTCGGCGGCAGCCGCAACTGGGACTACCGGTACTGCTGGCTGCGCGACGCGACGTTCACCCTGCAGGCGCTGCTCGGCACCGGCTACCTGGAGGAGGCCCGGGCCTGGCGGGACTGGCTGCTGCGCGCCGTCGCCGGTGACCCGAGCGACCTGCGGATCATGTACGCGCTGGACGGTTCCCGGCGGATCCCGGAGTACGAGCTGCCGTGGCTGCCCGGCTACGAGGACTCGCCTCCCGTGCGGGTGGGCAACGCGGCCGCCGGGCAGTTCCAGCTCGACGTCTGGGGCGAGACGCTCGAGGGGCTGCACCTGGCCCGCGAGTCCGGCCTCTGCCCCACCGATGACGCCTGGGCCGTGCAGAAGGAGCTGATGACCTTCCTGGAGAGCGTCTGGGACACCCCGGACAACAGCCTGTGGGAGGTCCGCGGCGAGCCCCGGCACTTCGTGCACTCCAAGGTGCTGGCCTGGGCCGGCGTCAACAGCGCGGTCGAGGCGGTGGAACGGCACGGGCTGGACGGGCCGGTCGAGCGCTGGCGGGAGCTGCGCCAGCGGATCCACGACGACGTCTGCGCCCGCGGCTACGACCCGGTGCGCCGCACCTTCACCCAGTTCTACGGGTCCGAGGGGCTCGACGCGGCCCTGCTGCTGATCCCCCAGGTCGGTTTCCTGCCCTGGGACGACGAGCGGGTCGTGGGCACCGTGGAGGCCGTCCAGCGCGAGCTCACCGACGACGGGTTCCTGCTGAGGTACCACACCCACGCCGACGGACGGGTCGACGGCCTGCCGGGCGACGAGGCGCCGTTCCTGCTGTGCAGCTTCTGGCTCGCCGACGCGCTGAACGGCATCGGCCGCACGGCCGAGGCACGGGAGCTGTTCGAGCGGCTGCTGGGCCTGGGCAACGACCTGGGCCTGATGAGCGAGGAGTACGACCCGCGCACCGGCCGGCACCTGGGCAACACCCCGCAGGCGTTCAGCCACGTCGGGCTGGTCAACACCGCCCGGCACCTCAGCGGCGAACGGCGCATGCCCGGCGAACACGCCTGAGCCGGCCGGCGGCGGGGTCGTCCCCGCCGCCGGCCGGCGGGTCAGGTCCGGTGCGCTCAGCTGATCTCGCTGCGCTGGATCCGGATCCAGCCGAGCACCATCGGCAGCGCGACCCAGAGCGCCACCGAGGTGCCGAACTGCGCCCAGTCCTGCGCGTCCAGGCCCTCCTGGAACAGCCGCATCGACGTCGTCCCGAGGTCCAGCCAGTCGCGCACCCAGTCCAGCGCCGGCACCACGCCGACCAGGATGGTGAACACGGTCGGCAGCACGAAGAACGTGACGATCGCCAGTGGCGAGCTCAGCAGCAGCATGCCGAACGCGATGCCGGCCAGCACCGACACCACCTGCACGACGAGCACCTGCCCGAGCAGCACGCCGCTGACGTTCCAGTCCGTGGCCACGTCGGTGAACACCGGGGTGAGCACCGTCGTCAGCGCGGAGGCCAGCGTCGCGACCGCCACGCCCAGCAGGGCCAGCGCGGCACCGGCGAGCATCTTCGCGACGAGCACCCGGGACCGGCGGGGCACCAGGGTGAACGTCGTCATCGCGGTGCGCTGGGACCACTCGCTGGTGACCAGCAGGATGCCGAGCACCGGCAGCAGGATGCTCATCGGCAACTGGGTGAACTCGAGGTGGTCGGCGAAGCTCTTCGGGATGTCCGGGACGAACAGCGCGAGGGTGAGGACGGCGACGACGGCCAGACCGATGACGATCAGCAGCCAGCGTCCGGCGCGGGTGTCGTAGGACTTGCGCAGCTCCACCCGGGCCAGCGTGGCCAGGGACGGCGTTCTGGGAGTGGCCCCGGTCCCGGGCCGATCGGCGTCCAGGGTCGCGGTGTTCGACGACAGGGCGGTCATGCCAGCACCTCCTGCACCTGCTGGCCGTTGCCGGAGTCGGAGCTGGTGAGCGACCGGAAGAGGTCCTCCAGCCCCGCTCCCCCGGCCGGCCGCAGCTCGGTGACGACGACGCCCGCCGCCGCCACCGCCTGCCCGACGGCGAGCGCCTCGGCGTCGGCCACCAGGGCGTCGTCCGGGCCCGGTGAGACGCCGATGCCGGCCGTCTCCAGCGCCTTGGCGAGCAGGGCACGGTCCGGTCCGCGCACCAGGGTGCCGCCGGTGTCGGCGAGCAGCTCGGACTTGGTCCCCTGCGCGACGATCCGCCCGCCGGAGATGACCACCAGCTGGTCGGCGACCGCCTCCACCTCGTGCAGCAGGTGCGAGGAGAGCAGCACCGTGCCACCGCGGTCGGCGAAGCCCCGCAGCAGGCCGCGCATCCAGAAGATCCCCTCGGGGTCCAGGCCGTTGGCCGGCTCGTCGAGCACCAGCACCTGCGGGTCACCCAGCAGCGCGGTCGCCAGGCCCAGGCGCTGGCGCATGCCGAGGGAGTAGTTGCCCAGCCGCTTGCCCGCGGGCCGGCCGGCGAGGCCCACCTGGCCGAGGACGTCGTCCACCCGCTGGCGCCCCACCCCGAGGGTCATCGCGGACAGCGTGAGCACCTCGCGGCCGGTGCGGCCGGCGTGCTGGGCGCCGGCATCGAGCAGCACGCCGACCTGGCGACCGGGGTTGGGCAGGTCCTGGTAGGCCCGGCCGGCGATGGTCGCCGTGCCGCTGGTCGCGGTGGCCAGGCCGACCAGGGACCGCATGGTGGTCGACTTCCCGGCGCCGTTCGGGCCGAGGAAGCCGGTGACCGTGCCCGGTTGGCAGGTGAAGGAGACATCGGACACGGCGACCTGGGCGCCGTACCTCTTGGTCAGGTGCTCGATGGTGATCATGGGCCAGACCCTGCTCCACCCGATCGGCTCCGCACATCGGCCGGAAGTAGCTGATCACCTCCGGCGTCCGACCGGTGGCGTCCGGGAGGTAGACCTTGGTCGGTTCCGGGAGCACGTCCCCGCCCGTAGCCTCCGGGGGTGACCATGACCACCCACCCGGGGTCCGCAGAGGGCGGAGGGGCGGCGGACCAGGGGGTCGAGCACCCCTTCCTGGTGCCGGCCCAGCTGCTGGCCGATCCGGGTGCGGCTCCGGAGCGCGGCCCGGACACCGGCGGCAGCACGGCCGGCCGGCGCCGGGTGCGCCGGTCGTTCCGCGACTGGACCGTCGACGTCACCGCCTTCGTGGTGTCGGTGCTGGTCGGGCTGGTGCTCCTGGGCAGCGCGCTCAGCCAGCCCGAGCCGCCGCCGGACGGGCTGCTGTTCGCCGACCTGGTGCTCGGCTCGCTCGGCTGCGCGGCGCTGTGGCTGCGGCGGCGCTGGCCGGTCGGCGTGGCCGTCGCCCTGGCGCTGGTCGCGTCCTTCTCCGACATGGTCGCGATCGCCTGCCTGTTCAGCCTCTTCACCGTGGCCGTGCACCGCCGCTGGCCCACCGTCGCGGCCGTCACCGGGATCAGCGTCGCCTCCTTCTCGGTGTACCTCCTGGTCCGGCCGGACCCGGAGGTGCCGACCTGGGCGCTCACCCTGCTGGGGCTCGTCGCGACCGCCGCCGTCGTCGCCTGGGGCATGTTCGTCCGGGCCCGCCGGCAGCTGGTGCTGTCGCTGCACGACCGGGCGCTGCGCGCCGAGCACGAGCAGCAGCTCCGGGTGGAGCAGGCCCGGCACACCGAGCGCACCCGGATCGCCCGCGAGATGCACGACGTGCTGGCCCACCGGCTGTCGCTGCTGAGCATGCACGCGGGGGCGCTGGAGTTCCGCCCCGACGCCCCGGCCGCCGAGGTCGCCCAGGCCGCCGGGGTGGTCCGGGCCAGCGCCCGGCAGGCGCTGGAGGACCTGCGGGAGGTCATCGGGGTGCTCCGGCACAACGGGGACGGCGATGGTGGTGAGGGCGATGGTGGTGCGGGCGGTGGCGACCCGGGCACCCGTCCGCAGCCCACGCTCGCCGACGTGCCGGTGCTGGTCGAGGAGAGCCGCCGCGCGGGGGTGCGACTGCGCGTGCAGTACCGGGTGCCCGAGCTGGCCGCCGCACCCCCGGGGCTGGGCCGCAGCGCCTACCGGGTGGTGCAGGAGGGGCTGACCAACGCGCGCAAGCACGCTCCCGGCACGGTCACCACCGTGCTGGTCGAGGGCGCCCCGGGCACCGGGCTGGTGGTGGAGCTGCGCAACCCGGCCCCGGCCGGGCGCGACACCGCACCCGCGCTGCCCGGGGCCGGCACCGGCCTGGTGGGCCTGCTGGAACGGGTCAGCCTGGGCGGTGGCAACCTCGAGCACGGCTGGACGGCGGACGGGGAGTTCCGGCTGCGCGCGGAGCTGCCCTGGCCGGCGGAGCACCCGGCGTGACGGGACCGGTCCGGGTGCTCGTCGTCGACGACGACCCGCTCGTCCGCGCGGCCCTCGCCATGGTGCTCGGCGGTGCCGACGGCCTGGCGCTCGTCGGTGAGGTCGCCGACGGCGCCGAGGTGCCGGCGGCGGTGGCGGCCACCTCCCCCGACGTCGTCCTGATGGACATCCGGATGCCCCGCGTCGACGGGCTCACCGCCACCGAGCGCTTGCGGCACCAGTCCGGCGGTCCGGAGGTGATCGTGCTGACCACCTTCGACGCCGACGACCAGGTGCTGCGGGCACTGCGGGCCGGGGCCAGCGGCTTCCTGCTCAAGGACACCCCGCCCGCGGCCATCGTGGACGCGGTGCGCCGGGTGGCCGCGGGCGAGCCGATGCTCTCCCCCACCGTCACCCGCCGGCTGATGTCGCACGTCGCCGACGCCGCGGCCCCGGCGACCGACGACCGACGCACCCGCGCCCGCGCCCGGCTGGCCCTGCTCAGCGACCGGGAGCACGAGGTGGCCCTCGCCGTCGGGCAGGGGCTGTCCAACGCCGAGATCGGTGCGCAGCTGTACCTCAGCGTTGCCACCGTCAAGGCGCACGTCTCCCGGCTGCTGGTGAAGCTCGAGCTCACCAACCGGGTGCAGGTCGCCCTGCTCACCCACGACGCCGACCTGGTGTGACGGCGCCGGCGCCCGTGGTCAGCCCACCCGGCGGTCGCGCCAGCGGCGGCCGGCCAGCCACCAGGACAGCTGCCGCGTGATCCAGGGCAGCAGCAGGTAGGTCATCAGCGGCGTCAGCACGATGGTCAGCGCGGCGACCCGGGCCACCACGTGCACGTCGGCGAGCAGGGCCCCGAGCGTGACCGTGGCGAGCAGGTTGAGCGGGAAGAAGACCAGCCAGATCGTCGTCGCCTGCTTCCAGCGCGGCGGCGCCGGCTGCGGCGCCACCTCCTCGGCCGCGGCGACCGGCGCGTCGAACCACCCCTCGATGCCGGTGCGCCGCTCGGTGCGGGTCATCTCGGCCAGGCCCTGCGCCGAGCCGAGCCACCACTGGCGCTCCGGGCTGGCCTCCCAGGCGGCGAGGGTGGCCGGGGAGTCGAACCGGCACAGCATGTGCCACTCGTCCGCACCGTTGCGGGGCTGGACCCAGCCACCGCCGAGGAAGCCGGGGGCGCCCTCGGCCAGGGTCAGCCCGGCCCGGATCCAGGCGCTCATCTGCACCGCGTGCGCCGGGTCGGCGCGCCGGGTGAAGGAGACGGTGACCGGGAGATCGTCCGCGGTCACCGCCTGCTGCGTGCTCGTCATGCCCCCAGGATCGCCGCCCACTGTGACGGGCAGGTGACGAGGGTCCCGCGCGGCGCACGGGCGCTGCACAGGCGCAACGGTGATGATGCCCGGCGTGACGGTGGTCGAGGAGTTCTGGCGGCAGGTCAGCGCCACCTCTCCCCCGCTGTCGACCGGCCTGCTGGCGCTCAGCGCCGCCGCTGCGCTGCTGCTGGTGCTCGCCCCCGGACTGTGGCGGCACACCCGCCACGCGGTGACGATCGCGCACGAGGGCGCCCACGGCCTGGCCGCGCTGGCCACCGGACGCCGGCTGGCCGGGATCCGGCTGCACTCGGACACCTCCGGGGTCACCGTGTCCGCCGGCCGCCCCACCGGCGCCGGCATGGTGTTCACCGCCGCGGCCGGGTACACCGGGCCGGGCCTGTTCGGGCTCGGGGCCGCCGCACTGCTGGCGGCCGGGTACGCCGTCGGCCTGCTCTGGGCACTGCTCGGGCTGCTGGCGCTGCTGCTCGTGCAGATCCGCAACTGGTACGGGCTCTGGTCGGTGCTGGTCACCGGCACGCTGGTCTTCGCGGCGACCTGGTGGCTCCCGGCCCAGTGGCAGGCCGTCTTCGCCCACGGCGTCACGTGGTTCCTGCTGGTCGCCGCGCCGGTGACCGTGTGGGAGCTGCAGGCCAAGCGGCGCCGCGGGGCCGCGCGGGACTCCGACGCCGACCAGCTCGCCCGCCTGACCCGGGTGCCCGGGGTGGTGTGGGTCGGGGTGTTCCTGCTGGTCGACGTCGGTGCCCTGGTCCTGGGCACCTGGTGGCTGGTGGGCGAGAGCGCCCTGCTGCGCTGACGCCGGTCGTCAGCCGGCGTACCGGGTGAGCGCGCGGTGGACGACGGCGAGCAGGCGGGCGTGGTGCTCCAGCAGCTGCGGCCGGTGGCCGTCCGGTCGGAGCGCGGCGACGTGGCCCGCTGCCGTCCAGATGTCGTCGCCGTCGTCGGTGGCGAGCAGCGCCTGCTGCAGTGCGGGGTCCCCGGCCAGCTGCGCGACGCGGTCGTCGTCGCCGAGGATGCGCCATCGTCGATCGAGTGCATCGTCGCCGGTCGCGGCCTGCGTCAGTTCCTGCGCACCGTGGCTCCACAGCCGGGCTGGGCTGACCCGGACGGCCGGCGCACCGTCGGGCAGCGGCACCGCCGTCACCGCCCACTCGGGGATCGCCCCCGTCCGCGCGCGGACCGCGATGTCGAAGGCCAGCAGGTCGAGGTCCCCCGCGGAGCCGGCGATCACGTCGCGAGGCCGGTGGTCGGCGTCGATCCGGCGGACAGGCGCCGAACGGACGAGCTCCTGGGCGACGCCGTACCGGGGACCGGTCGCCTCGACCCGCGTCCACCCGGCGCGCCAGGCCCAGTCCGCCACCCCCGGCCGGTCGGCGCTGCTGGCGAAGACGTCGTCGGCCACGCCCCGGCGGTGGCCACGGGTCATGCCCAGCCCGTTGCGACCCGGCCCCCCGAACGCCCGTTGCGGCCGCCCGACGTGCGGGTGCTCGGGATCGTCGGTCGGCACGAGGGCGTCCTCAGTCGCTGGTGGGGCGGTGCCGGCGGCGCGGCGAGGCGTGCGGGGGCTGGCGCACCGGCTCGACGTCCGGGGCCGGCGGCACGTCCCGGGTGACCGGCTCGGCGGTGACGGTGAACGGCTCGCCGTGGTGCGCGATCTGCAGCGGCTCGTCGCCGTAGACCAGCCGGTAGGTCGCCTGCTGCTGCGTGACCGACACGGCCAGGCACCGGCCCTGGAAGACCACCCGGAAGGCGAGCCGGCGCAGGCGCGGGGGCAGCCGGGGTGCGAAGGTCAGCCGACCGTCGTGGTCGCGCATGCCGCCGAACCCGGCCACCGCGACCGTCCAGCCACCGGCCAGCGAGGCGATGTGCAGCCCGTGGCCGCTGTTGCCGTGCAGGTTCTGCAGGTCGGTGAGGGCGGCCTCGCCCCAGTAGTCGTGGGCCAGCTGCAGGTGCCCGGTCTCCGCGGCCACCACCGCCTGCTGGGCGGCGGACAGCGAGGAGTCCCGCACGGTGCGCGCCTCGTAGTAGGCGAAGTCGGCGATCTTCTCCGGGAGGGTGAAGGCGTCCCCGCGCAGGTGCAGCGCCATGATCAGGTCGGCCTGCTTGATGACCTGCTTCCGGTAGATGTCGAAGTAGGGGAAGTTCAGCAGCAGCGGGTACTGGTCGGGCGCGGTGCCCTCGAAGTCCCACTCCTCGTGGTGGGTGAACCCCTCGCTCTGCTCGTGCACGCCCAGCTTCTCGTTGAACGGCACCCGCATGCTGTCGGCCGCCCGGGTCCACAGGTCGACCTCCTCGGGGTCCACCTGCAGCCGGCCGGCGGTCTCCGGCTGGCGCGCCACCGCGGCCACCGCCTCGCGCAGGTTCCGCTGCGCCATCAGGTTCGTGTAGACGTTGTTGTCGACCACCGCGGTGTACTCGTCCGGCCCGGTCACCCCGTCGATGCGGAACTCGCCCTCACCGTTGACGTGCCCCAGCGACGCCCACAGCCGGGCCGTCTCCACCAGCAGCTCGGTGCCGTGGTCCCGGTCGAAGTCGGAGTCCAGCGTGGCCCACCAGTAGCGGGCGACGGCGTCGGCGATGTCGGCGTTGATGTGGAAGGCCGCGGTGCCGGCGGGCCAGTAGCCCGAGGTCTCCTCCCCGCGGATGGTGCGCCAGGCGAACGCCGCGCCGTCGTGGCCCAGCACCCGCGCCCGCTGCCGGGCCATGTCCAGGATCGAGTGGCGCCACAGCAGCGCGTCGCGCACCGCGCCGGGAGCGGTGTAGGTCAGCACCGGGAGGACGTAGGTCTCGGTGTCCCAGAACGTGTGCCCGTCGTACCCGTCACCGGTCAGGCCCTTGGCCGGGATCGGCTGCCGCTCGGCGCGCAGCCCCGCCTGCAGGACGTGGAACATGCCGACCCGCACGGCCTGCTGCAGCTCGTCGTCGCCCTCGATCTCGACGTCGGCCTCGTCCCAGTGCCGGTCCAGCAGTTCCCGCTGCTCGGCGACCAGCCGGTCCCAGCCGGCCAGCTTCGCCGTCGCCAGCGCGCCCTCCACCTGGTCGCGGACCGCCGCTGCGGAGCGCCGGCTGGACCAGCCGTAGGCGAGGTACTTGCGCAGCCGCACCGGGGAGCCGTTGCTCAGCCGGGCGGCAAGGGTGTACCGGGCCAGGTCCGGGGAGACCAGCAGGTCCTCGGTCGCGGTGTCCGGGACGTCGACGTCGTGGTCCATCCCGGCGGCCATCCGCAGCCGGCTGTGCTGGGTGCGGTGCCCCAGGACCGCGTGCCGGCCCCGGCCCTCGTGCAGCTCACCGACCAGCGGGCGGTCCAGCGCGGCGGCCGAGCGCGGGTCGTCGCTGGAGGTGGTGATCACGTCGTCGTTGGCCAGCAGGTCCGACTGCAGGGCGATGTAGAGGTCGCCGTGGTCGTCGGTGCACTCGACCTGGAACTCGATCGCCGCGATCGACCGGCGGACCAGCGAGACCAGCCGGGTGCTGGTGACCCGGACCTCCCGGCCGGCCGGGGAACGCCAGTCGGTGACCCGGCGCAGCACCCCGGCGCGGAGGTCCAGGGTGCGCCGGTGGGCGACGACGTCGCCGTACTGCAGGTCCAGCGGGGAGTCGCCGACCAGCAGCCGGATCAGCTTGCCGTCGGTCACGTTGACCACGGTCTGGCCCATCTCGGGGAACCCGTACCCGGCCTCGGCGTAGGGCATCGGCCGCTCCTCGAAGAAGCCGTTGAGGTAGGTGCCGGGCACCACGATCGGCTCGCCCTCGTCGAACGTGCCGCGCATGCCGATGTGCCCGTTGGCCAGGGCGAAGACCGACTCGTTGACCGCCAGCGAGGCCATGTCGACGCCGACCTCGGTCAGCGACCACGGCTCGACCGGGAAGTGTGCGCGCCCCTCGGTCACGGCCGGCCCTCCAGCAGCTGCGCCAGGTCGGTCACGACGACGTCGGCGCCGCGCTCGCGCAGCTCCGCCGCCTGGCCCACCCGGTCCACACCGACGACGAAGCCGAACTCCCCCGCCCGCCCGGCAGCGACCCCGGACTGGGCGTCCTCGAAGACGACCGCCCGGGCCGGCTCGACCCCGAGCAGCCGGGCGCCGGCGAGGAAGGTGTCCGGCGCCGGCTTGCCACGCAACCCCTCCTGCGTGGCCACCACGCCGTCGACCCGGGCATCGACGAGGTCCGCGAACCCGGCGCTGGCGATCACGTGCGCCCCGTTGGCGGACGCGGTGACCACGGCGGTTGCCAGGCCGGCGTCCTTGACCGCACGCAGGTAGCGCATCGAGCCCTCGTAGACCTCCACCCCGTGCTCGTCGAGCTCGCGGAGCAGCAGCACGTTCTTCCGGGTGGCGACCGCGCGGACGGTCGCGGCGTCGGCCGGGTCGTCGGCGGTGCCCTCCGGCAGCGTGATGTCCCGGCTGGCCAGGAAGTCGCGGACGCCGTCCTCGCGCGGTTTGCCGTCGACGTAGCGGTTGTAGTCGTCGGGGCTGAACTCCCGCGCGGCCGGGTCACGCCGGCGCAGGAACTCGTCGAAGGTGCGCTTCCACGCGGCCTGGTGCACGGTCGCGGTCCGGGTCAGCACGCCGTCGAGGTCGAAGAGGCAGGCCTGGATGTCGTCGGGGAGTCCCAGCACGGATCTCACGCTACGGGCAGGAGCAGCGGCGTGCTCAGCTCACGCTCGGCCCGGGGATCTCGACGGCCGGCCGCGTGCCCTGCACCCGGGCGACGACCTTCCGCAGCGCACCGGTCAGCGCGGTGGACTCCGCGTCGTCCAGCCAACCGACCACGAAGGCCTCCTCCTCGTTGAACCGCGGGAAGAGGGTCGCCATCAGTTCCCGTGCCTGCGGCGTCAGGGAGAGCAGGACCCGGCGCCCGTCGTCGGGGTGGGCCCGCCGGTGCACCAGGCCACGCGACCCCAGCGTCTTGACCACCCCGGTCAGGGTGGCCTTCGAGATGCCCGCGTGGGCGGCCACGTGCCGGGTCTCGAGCTCGTCCCAGACCCACACCACCCACAGCACCACCCAGCCGGTCCAGGTCAGGTCGTGCGGCGCGAGGACCACGCGCTCCAGGTGGTAGCGGACCGCCGTCGCAGCCCGGTAGATCCCCTGCACCGCGGCCATGGCCGCCAGGTCGGTCCCGCCCAACGGCAGCGCCGTCATGCGGTCGGCGACCGCCCGCTCGATCTCGGCCAGTGCCTGCTGCGCCTGGACGAAGTCCGGGTCCGCGTCCGGTTCCGACCGGCTCACCGCGGGCACCTGCCCGTTCGCGAGCCGCCCTGCCGCCGCTGTCCCCGCACCGGGGCATCGTACGGTCGCGGTCCAGCGTGGCCCGGGCGCCGGCGGGTCCACCGGCGCCCGGGCAGCCCGCTCAGGCCGGCACGACCGAGGCGGCCTCGTACACGACCTCTCCCGCGAACCAGGTGGAGAGGACCCGGGTGCCCGCGATCTCGGCGGGCTCGATCGCGAACGGGTCCCGGTCGATGACCACGAAGTCGGCGCACTTGCCCACCTCGAGGGAACCGATCTCGTCGTCGAGGCGCGCGGCGACCGCCCCGTTGAGGCTGAAGGCGCGCAGCGCCTCGGGCACGGTGAGCGCCTCCTCGGACCACAGCGTCCCCGGGAAGCGACATCCCGGATCGGCCCGGGTCACCAGCCCGGCGATGCCCAGCCACAGGTTGGGCAGGGGTTCCACGGGCCAGTCCGAGCCGCCCGCCACCAGGACGCCGCGGTCGGTCAGCTCGCGGTTGGGGTGCATCCGCGCGGTGCGTTCCTCGGTCAGCACCTCGGAGATGGCCGAGACGATCACGTTGGGGTACCAGAGGAACGGGGAGATCTCGGCGACCACGTCCAGCTCCGCCATCCGCACCCGGTCCTCGGGACGGACGAACTGGCCGTGCGCGATGTGGAAGCGCACGTCGGCGAAGCCCTCCCGGCGCATGACCTCGAAGCCGTCGATCGCGGCACGCACGCTGGCGTCACCGGCGCAGTGGATCTTGGTCGACCGGCCGTTCTCGCAGTTGTGCCGCAGCACCCCCACCAGCTCCGCCGGGTCCATGGTCACGTGCCCGCAGTGGTGGTCGCCCCACTGCTGCGACGGCACGTACGGCTCCTCGAACGCCGCCGTCTGCGCCGGGGGCACGCCGTCCAGCGCGAGCTTGACGAAGTCGGTGCGCAGCAGGTCGGACCCCAGCTCGTCGGCGAGCGCCTCCAGCGCGGCGACGTCGTGGCCCGGGCGTCCCGGGCCGGGGTTCCACAGGCACGAGGAGATGTGCAGCGTCAGCTCGCCGGCCTCCTCGAGGGCATGGCCGGTGACCAGGTCGGCCTCCCGGATCAGGGCGTCCTGGATGCCGGTCACCCCGAAGCTGTTCAGCACCTCGATCCCCTTGCGGGCGAACTCCAGGTGCTCCTCGGGCGTGGGTGCCTGGGCCTGCGCCAGGTAGGTGCGGACGGTGTCGGTGGCCCGCTCCAGCAGCACCCCCAGCAGCTCGCCGGTCCGCGGGTCCTGCAGCGTGCCCTCCGGGTACTCCCCGCTGCCGTCGACGACCATGCCCGAGACGCGCATGCCCTCGGTGTTGACCCAGGCGTTGTGGTGGCTGTCGTCGTAGAGGTGCACCGGGTGCCCGTGCGACACGGCGTCGAGCCGGGCCCGGGCCGCGAGGCTGGAGAGCTGGGGCAGCAGCGTGCTGCCCCAGCTGCCGCCGGAGACCCACGCCCCCTCGGGCAGGTCCCGGGCGAAGGTGTCGACGGCGGCCAGCACCTCGTCCAGGCTGGCGTGGGAGGGGAACACCAGCTCGCGCAGCACCATCATGCCGCCGTGGTTGTAGTGGCAGTGCGCGTCGAACAGCCCGGGGACGACGGAGGCGCCGCCGAGGTCGTGCACCGTCGTCCCGGGGCCCACGTGCGCATCGAGCTCGGCGTCGGCCGCGGCGACGGCGGTGATGCGGCCGCCGGTCACGGCGAGACCCGCGTAGAGCCGGTCGTCGCCGGCCGCGGCGGTGAACACGCGCGCGTTGCGGATCACCAGGTCGGCGGGGGCGGTGGCGGTCATGCGTGGTCCTCTCGGGTGGGGGTCGGGGTGGCCGCGGGGAACGCGTGCCGGGTCATCGGTCCTGTTCCAGCCAGACCTCGTCCCACGGGACGACGGTGTTGATCGACAGCGACGGGATCTGGGTCGTCAGGCCGGGGCCGTGCACGCCGTCCACGGAGACGTTGGTCGGCGCGAAGGCGAACCCGAAGGTCCCGTAGGCGTTGTCGCTGAGGTACCGGGCGATCTCCTGGTACAGCTGGTCGCGCTCGTCGAGCTCGGTGGTGGCGACCGCCTGGTCGAGCAGGTCGTCCAGCTGCGGGTCCTCGACCCCGGAGTACGGGGAGGTCGACTCGAAGCGGAAGGCGACGCCCGTGCCGACCGCCGGGTCCCAGGCCCCGGCGGTCCCGATCACCGCCTGCCACTCCTTGCTGGTGAGCCGCTGGATCAGGCTGCTGCCCGGGAACGTCACCAGCTCGACGTCGATGCCGGCCTCCTCCCACTGGGTCTGCAGCGCGGTGGTGATCTGGGTGGCCGTCTGGATGGCCGGGGTGTCCAGCTGCACGGTCAGACCGCCCAGCTCCGACACCAGCTCCTTCGCCGCCTCGAGGTCGTACGTGCGGTAGCCCGGGGTGGTCGGCTCGTAGAAGAGGTCGACGGGTGTGGTGAAGCCCTGCACGATGGTCGGCTCGCCGCCGAAGAGGCCCTCGTTGATGGCCTCCCAGTCGGTGGCGAGGTAGATGGCCTCGCGCGCCCGCTGGTCGTCGAAGGGGGCGATCCGGGTGTTCATCTGCACCAGGTAGGGCGACGTCCCCGGCTGCACGACGGTCTGCAGCTGCGGGTTCGCTGCCGCCTGCTCGATGATGGCCGGGGAGGTCATCCCCTCGTAGACGTGTGCCTGACCGGCCAGGAGCGCCTGGAGGGCCGGCTGGTCGCCCCCGATGGAGGTGAAGGTCAGCTCGTCCAGGTAGGGCCGCCCCTCCTCGAAGTAGTTCGGGTTGCGGACCAGCTCCAGCTCCGTGCTCGGCTGGTTGCTCACCACGGTGAACGGGCCCGCGCCCACGGGCTCGATCATGAACCGGTCCGGCCCCAGCTCCTCGAAGGCCGACGGCGACGCGATCCAGTTGACGTTGGTGGCGGGGAAGCCGTTCAGCAGGGCCGCGTTGGGCTGATCGAGGTGCACCTCGACGGTCAACGGGTCCGGGGAGGTGAACGGCTCGTCGTCGCGCAGGTCCCACCGTGGCGCGCAGGTGCACGTCGCGGAGCTGGCGCGCTCGAAGTTCCAGATGACCGCGGCTGCGTCCATCGGGGTGCCGTCGCTGAACTCGATGCCCTCGCGCAGCGTGATGGTGAGCGTGCGGCCGTCCTCGCTGAGCACTCCGCTCTCGGCCTGGTTGCCGACGACCGCGGCGTTGCTGCCGTCGTCGTCGGCGCGCATGAGGAACAGCCCGCCGAAGATCGCCTGCATCTGGTTGGACGTGGCGCTGCCGTTGGTGTTGGTGGCCGGGTCGAGTCCGGTGGGCCAGGCACCGGCGAAGCCGGCGTCCTCGAGGACCTGCAGGCTGCCGCCGCGCTGCGGCGTCGCGTCCCCCGCCACGGCGGTCCCCTCGACCGCTCCCCCGTTCCCGGAGCTGCACCCCGTGGCGGCCAGCAGCACGGCCAGCACCGCGGTCACCAGCCTCGCTGGGGACGACGTCCTCGCCCGGGAGGGCGTCCTGCCTCTGCTCGTCATCCTGTCGTCCTCACTCTGGAGAGGTCACTCGTGGAGTCCGGTCCGTGCGCGGGGCTCGCCGTCCGGGCGTCGCCAGGGGAAGCCGCGCCAGATCGTTCGGGGCCGAACGACATGAAAGCTAGGAGGCTCCGTGGGCTGTGTCAAGGATCACGCCGGCAACTGCGCCACCCCGGTCACCGGCCCCCTGCCCCGGCTTCGGGGCTCCCGCCCGGAGGGCGATCGGTGACGCGCCAACCGTGACTGCTCGGGCCAGTTGTTGGGGATAACGGTCGAAGCGGGTGAGGGCTCGCTGTCGACGCGCAGGTGCCGTGCGGGCTGCCTAGGGTCGGGGCTGGCGCGGCACCCGCTGCTCCCCCGGCACCGACCGGGCAGCTCCCAGCCCAGGAGACCCCGCATGGCCGACCGGCCCTCGCCGCCCAGCCCCTACGACTTCCTCCCCCAGGTGCCCTCGTTCACCGTCACCAGCACCGACGTCGCGCACGGCGAGCGGCTGGCGCGGGCCCAGGTCAGCGGCCTCATGGGCCCCGGCGGTGAGGACGTCTCCCCCCAGCTGTCCTGGTCCGGTTTCCCCGAGGGGACCAAGGGGTTCGCGGTCACCGTCTTCGACCCCGACGCGCCCACCGGCAGCGGGTTCTGGCACTGGGCCGTGGCCGGCATCCCCGCCGCGGTCACCGAGCTGCCCAGCGGCGCCGGCGACGACGCCGGTTCCGGTCTGCCCGAGGGCGCGGTGCAGCTGCGCAACGACGCGGGCCTCGCCCGGTTCGTCGGCGCCGCCCCGCCGGCCGGGCACGGCACGCACCACTACCACGTCGTGGTGCACGCGCTGGACACCGACGACCTCGGCGTCCCGGCCGAGGCCACCCCGGCGTTCCTCGGCTTCACCCTGTTCAGCCACACCCTCGCCCGCGGGGAGCTCGTCGCCACCTACAGCGTCGACTGAGCCCGGTCGCGCTGGGCCGGCGGCACCGGCTCAGCGCGGCGGCAGGCCGGCGACGAAGCCCGCCAGCACGTCCAGGCAGCCCTGGAGCGTGGCCGCCAGCAGCGTCTCCCCCTTGGCCGCCGTCGCGGTCCTCGGGTCACCGAAGACGCCGGACGCCGAGAACGGGTGGAGCTGCATCGGCCGGGTGCCGAAGTCGGTCGGGAAGTCCGGGTACTCGGCGACGTACCGGTCGGTGCGCACCATCGCAGGGTCGATCGCGAGCACGAGGGAAGTCTCCACCTCCTCCGCGTGCGCCAGCCCCGGGGCCGCCTCCCGGCTCTCCCGCACGGCTTCGATGGCGGCCGCCATGCCGGGGTGGTCCAGGGTGATCGCCGGGATGCCGTCGGCGGCCAGCGTGCGCATGGCCGAGTACAGCGGGCCCCGGTTGCCCCAGTCCCCGTTGACCACGACCAGCGCCCGGCCGCCGGCGGCCGAGACCGCCCGCCCGACGTCGACCGCGATCGCGGTGACCGTGCCCGGGGCGAGGGAGACGGTTCCCGGGTAGCCGGCGTTGTTCCAGGTGTCGCCGTAGTGGACGGGTGGGAGCAGCACGGCGTCCAGCCGGCCGGCCAGCCGGTGGGCCAGCTCGACCGCGGTCAGCGTGTCGGTCGACAGCGGCAGGTGCGGACCGTGCTGTTCCAGCGCGCCGAACGGCAGGACGGCGAGCCCGCTCGGGCCGGCCAGGTGCGCCGCGACGTCCGGCCAGGGTGACCGGGCGGCGTCGATCACCGGGCCGTCCCGGTGCGGCGGCCCCCGGTGCGGCGGCCCCCGGTGCGGCGGCTCACGGGGCGTAGTCCTGGATCGTCCGGCCGTGCGCGGTGTCGGTGAGACCGGGCAGCCGCGCGTTCAGCTCGGCGATGGTGTCGGTGAGGTCCATCGTGGTCAACGCGCCGTCCCGGACCACCACCCGGCCCTCGACCAGCACGGTGGTGACGTCGCTGGCCCGCACGCTCAGCACGAGCGCCGCCGCCAGGTCGTGCATCGGCTGCAGGTGCGGCTTGTCCAGGTCGAGCAGGACCACGTCGGCCCGGAAGCCCGGCTGGATGGCGCCCAACCGGTCGCCCAGGCCGAGGGCAGCAGCACTCTGCCGGGTGGCCAGGTCCAGCGCGTGCGCGGAGGTCAGCCAGGTCGCGTCCGCGTGCACCATCTTCTGCACCAGCGAGAGCACCCGCATGCTCTCCAGCACGTCGAGGGTGTTGTTCGACGCCGGCCCGTCGGTGCCGACACCGACGGTGATGCCGGCGTCGTGCAGCATCCGCACCGGGGTCTCCGAGTGCGCGTGCTTCAGGTAGACCTTGCTGCAGGAGGCGACCGCCACCCGGTCGGCGAAGGGGGTCAGCCAGCGCAGGTCGTCCTCGATGATCCCGGTGCCGTGGGCGATGATCGCGCCGGCCTCCAGCACACCGGTGTCGTGCAGCACCTGCACCGGGGTCACCCCGCGCCTCGCGAGGCTGGAACGGGTCTGGGACATGCTCTCCGCCGCGTGCACGTGCACCCGGACGCCGAGCCGGCGGGCGTGCTCGGCGGTCGCCTCGAGGTCGGCGTCGTCGACGGTGTAGGTCGCGTGCGGCCCCATCGCGGTGGTGATCCGGCCGTCCGCGGCGCCGTTCCACCGCTCGGCGAACTCCGCGGACCGGGCGATGCCCTCGGTTCCCTGGCTGGAGAAGTAGGTCGAGGCCAGGAGGGCGCGGGCGCCGCTGTCGGCGACGACCTCGGCGATCCGGTCGGCCATGAAGTAGTGGTCGGCGAAGCTGGTCACCCCGGCCAGCAGCATCTCCCCCACGGCCAGCCGCGCCCCGAGGGTCACGTCGCGCTCGGTGAGGTTCACCTCCATCGGCCAGATGTGCTCGTTGAACCAGGAGGCGGTCGGCACGTCCTCGGCGGAGCCGCGGAACATCGTCATAGGTGAGTGGGTGTGGGTGTTGACCAGGCCCGGGACGGCCACCTGCCCCCCGGCGTCCAGCACCGTGGCCCCGGCCAGGTCGACCGGGTCGACCTCGCCGGTCGGCAGCACCCAGGCGATCTCCCCGGCGGTGATGCCGATGGCGTGGTCGGGGAGGAAGGTCGCGGTGCCGCGGGCGGCGGTGTCCTCGGCCGGGAGCGCGGGGTAGCCCGCCGCGGGCCGCGTGGTGCCGGTCAGCACCGTGGCGTGGGTGATGATCGTGTCGACGGTCATGCGATCTCCTCCCCGGACAGCCAGCGCACCGTCCGGTCGAACAACGTGGGGTAGTGCGCCCAGCCGGTGAAGCCCGGGGGTGCCCAGTGCGGGGCGAGGTCGGAGGTGAAGGCCGCCGTCCGGCCGGCCCCGTGGGCGCCGACCACGAGCAGCGGGTGCCCGGCGCACTCGGCCAGCACCGCGGCCCCCGGGCGGGCGAGCACCTCGTTGAGCCCGAGCAGCGCCGGCCAGGTGGCGGGCAGGCCGGCGGTGACCGGGTGGTCACCGACCCGGGTGGGGGCGGCGCCGGCCGGCAGCTCGACCCGGTCGTCGCGGTCCAGCACGGTCACCGGCAACGCCTCGGCCAGCGGGGTGCGGCCCCAGCGGGCCCGCGCGTCGATGCCGGCGAAGGTCAGGTAGCCCCCGACCATCAGCAGCCCGCCGCCGGCGGCGGTGAAGTCGCGCAGCACCACCGTGCGGTCGGGCTGCGCCAGCGAGCGGGTGAACGTTGCCGGTGGGAGCTGGAAGGTGTTCGCGCCGACATCGGAGACGACCACGACGTCGGCGAGCTCCCGCAGCTGTGCGCCGGTCCCCGGGACGACGTCGACGATCTCGTGCGCGGGCACGTGCCGCACCTCGTGGCCCCGGCCGCGCAGCGCCACGACGAACTCGGCACCGCCCAGGGTGAACTCGCTGGTGGTGAAGCTGTCCACGCCCTTCTGGTGGATCGAGTGGACGAACCACGACTCCCCCAACAGCAGGACCCGGGTCATCGGGCCGGCTCCGTCGCGCGGGGCGCTGCCACGGTGCCGCGTTCGACCAGCTCGACCGGCAGCGGGGAGGGCGGATCGGGGTCCTCCCCCGCCATCAGCCGGATCAGCACCTCGGTGGCCAGCCGCCCGACCTCGTCGATCGGCTGGCGCACCGTGGTCAGCCCCGGGACGACGCGGTGGGCCAGCGGCACGTCGTCGAACCCGACCACCGAGACGTCGGCTGGCACCGACAGCCCGGCGGCGCGCACGGCGTCGATGACGCCCAGCGCCATCACGTCGTTGCAGGCGAACACCGCGGTGGGCACGCGACCACGGGCCAGCAGCGCGGCGGTGCGCTCGGCGGCCACCCGCTCGGTGAAGTCCCCGTCGATGACCGCCGCGCCGGGCAGCACCTCGCCGAAGCCCGCGACCCGCTCCTCGGCCGACCGCAGCCCGCGCGGCCCCGTCACCACGGCGACGTCGGTGTGGCCCAGGCCGTCCAGGTACCGGCCGACCAGCCGGCCGCCCTCGGCGTGGTCGGCCCCGACGAAGGGGAGGCCGGCCAGCGCCGGGGAGGACTCGTCGGCCAGCACGATCGGGTAGGCGCCGGCCAGCCGCTGCAGTTCGTCCTCCCGCCGGACCTCGCCGGCGACGTAGACCAGCCCGTCGATGGAGCGGGACCGGAGCAGGTCGAAGTGCCGGACGTCCCGGCCCGGGGCCACCCCGGAGCTGCTGAGCACCACGCCGTACCCCTCGGCGTCGGCCGCCCGTTCGACGCTGACCGCCAGTCGGCCGAAGAACGGGTCGGACACGTCGGGCACGACCAGCCCGAGCATCCCGGTCCGGCCGCGCTGCAGCGTGCGCGCCGCCGACGACGGGACGTAGCCCAGGTGCTCGATGGCCGCCTGGATCCGCTCCACTGCCTCCCGGCTGACCGGGCGCTTGGCCGACAGGGCGTGCGACACCGTGGTGACGCTGACCTGCGCAACCCGGGCGACGTCTCGGATCGTCGGCGCGTGCCGGGGTGTGTCGGGGGCCATGCCGCCATGCCTACCGCGAAACGTTTTGTCCACACAAGAGCAGCGGCGATTCGACCTCTTGCCTGGGCTGACTGGGGAAGATTGTTGCTTGGCAGAAACATCGGCGACACGGAGCAAAGCGATTTGCGCTCTAGCGTCGGGCGTCCACCGCGATGAAGGAGAACCCCGTGCGCCACGCCCTGCCCTCCCGCCTGCTCACCGCGGGCAGCATCGTCCTGGCCGCGACGGTCGTCCTGACCGCCTGCGGCGGGAAGACCGCGAACACCGCCACCGACGCCGACAGCGGCGCCCCCAAGGTCGCCATGCTGTACGGCACCACGGGCGACTACTCCTTCATGGACAGCGCCTACCGCGGCTTCACCTCCGCCCAGGACGAGCTCGACTTCACCCCGCTGGACTTCTCCAGCCCCAACACCGACGACTACCAGGACCGCCTGGACCTGGCGATGGCCCAGGGGGCCGGCCTGGCCATCGGCATCGGGTTCCAGTACGTGACACCGATGACCGAGACCACCGACCACCCGGACACCCGGTTCGTCGCCGTCGACGCCGACCGGGGCACCGAGATCCCTGGCGTCACCACCATCAGCTTCGCCGCCGAGCAGTCCTCCTACCTGGTCGGGGTCGCCGCCGCGCTCACCTCCACGACCGGGCACATCGGCTTCGTGGGAGGCGTGGACCAGCCGAGCATCCAGAACTTCTTCGTCGGCTACGAGGCCGGCGCCCGGAGCGTCGACCCAGACATCACCGTGGACGCGACCTACCTGGCCCCGCTGGGCGACTTCACCGGCTTCTCCGACCCGACGAAGGGCAAGGAGGCCGCCGCCTCGCTCTACGCCGACGGCGCCGACGTCATCTACGCCGCGGCCGGCGGCTCGGGCCAGGGCGTCTACGAGCAGGCCGCCGCCAGCTCCGCCGACCGCAAGAACTGGGCCATCGGCGTGGACGGTGACGTGTACGAGCAGGTCGACGACTCGATCAAGCCGTTCATCCTCACCTCGGCGATCAAGAACGTCGACGTCGCGGTCGAGGACTCGATCGCGGCCTTCCTCGACGGGTCGCTCGAGGAGGGTGAGCAGACCTTCGACCTGTCCAACGACGGCGTGGGCTACACCACCTCCGGGGGCTTCCTCGACGGCATCGCCGACCAGCTGGAGCAGGCCGAGCAGTCCATCATCGACGGCACCGTCACCGTTCCCTCGGCGGTCTGAGCGTGGTCGAGCAGGAGGCGCTGGTGCGCCTGACCGGCATCGTCAAGCGGTTCGGCACGTTCGTGGCCAACGACCGGATCGACCTGGCCGTGCGGCCGGGCACCGTGCACGCCGTGGTCGGCGAGAACGGCGCGGGCAAGTCGACCCTGATGAAGATCCTGGCCGGTGAGGAGCAGGCCGACGAGGGGACGATCGAGATCGCCGGCCGGTCCGCGCGGTTCCGCAACCCCCGGGACGCCCAGCGCGCCGGGATCGGCATCGTGCACCAGCACTTCCTGCTCGCCGACGCCCTGCGTGTCTGGGAGAACGTCGTCCTGGCCGACGAGCCCGGCAGCCGGTTCCGGATGGACGCCCGGGCGGCCCGGGCCCGGGTGGCCGAGCTGGCGGCCGAGCACGGCTTCCCCATCGACCCCGACGCGGTGGTCGGGGAGCTCGGGGTCGGGGCACGCCAGCGGGTGGAGATCCTCAAGGTGCTGTACCGGCGGGCGCAGGTGATCATCCTGGACGAGCCCACCGCGGTGCTGGTGCCCAGCGAGGCGCAGTCGCTGTTCGCCGCGATGCGCGCCTTCACCCGCGTCGGCGTCGCCGTCGTCTTCATCTCGCACAAGCTCGACGAGGTGCTCGACTTCGCCGACGAGATCACCGTGATCCGCGCCGGCGCGGTCGTCGGGCACACCACGCCGGCGCGGACCACGTCGCGCGAGCTCGCCGCGCTGATGGTCAAGGTGGCGATGCCCAGCGTCGCGCCCCGGGCGGTGGCACCGGGGACCGACGTCGTGCTGGCCGCCGACCACCTCACCGTCGCCGCGCCCGGGGAGGTGCCGGCCCTGGACGACGTCTCGCTCCGGGTGCACAGCGGCGAGGTGCTCGGCGTGGCCGGGGTCGAGGGCAACGGGCAGTCGGATCTGCTGATGGCGCTGCTGGGCCGGGTGTCCAGCAGCGGCACCGTGCACATGGCCGGCGCCGACGTCACCGCGCTGACCACCGAGCAGCGCCGGGCCCGCGGCATGGCCTACGTGCCCGAGGACCGGCACCGCGACGGGCTCGTGCTGCCGTTGCCGCTGCGGGACAACGCCGCGCTGGGGCAGCACTCCCGGCCGCCGGTGCGCCGCGGCCCGTGGTTCAGCCGCGCGGCGGCGACCGCGCTCGCCGCCGACGTGATCGCCCGCTTCGACGTGCGCGGCGGGACCCCGGCCACGCCGGCCGCCGCGCTGTCCGGCGGCAACCAGCAGAAGTTCATCGTCGGCCGCGAGCTGGGGTCCGACCCCCGCGTCCTCATCGCCGCCCACCCCACCCGGGGCGTGGACGTCGGCGCGCAGTCGGCCGTGTGGGCGGAGCTGGTGCGCGCCCGGGACGCCGGCCTGGGCACACTGCTGGTCTCCGCCGACCTCGACGAGCTGCTGGCCCTCTCCGACCGCCTGCTGGTGTTCTACCGCGGTCGGGTCGTCGCCGAGCTCGACCCGCGCACCGTCGACGCCACCGAGCTGGGCGAGCACATGACCGGGGCGCGGCAGGCGCCCGGACGCGGACGTGCCGCGTGAACCGCGCGGCAGCGACCGCCCGGCGGACGGGGTTCACCGCCGCCGGCCCGGTCATCTCGGTGCTGCTGGCGCTGCTGGTCACCACCCTCTTCCTGACCGCCGGCGGCTATTCGGCGTCCTCGGCCTACTCGGTGATGTGGGACTACGGCACCCAGCCGGCGTCGCTGGTGTCGGCGCTGAACAACGCCGTCCCGCTGTACCTGGCCGGCATCGCGGCCGCCTTCGCCCTGCGGATGGGCCTGTTCAACATCGGCATCGACGGCCAGTACCGGGTGGCCGCGCTGGCCGGGGCGGTGCTGGCGGCGAACCTGCCGCTGCCCCTGGCCCTGCGGCTGCCGATCACCCTGCTGTTCAGCTGCCTGGTCGGCGCGCTGTGGGCGCTGGTCCCGGCGCTGCTGCGCATCCACCGGGGCGTCAGCGAGGTGATCACCTCGATCCTGATGAACGCCATCGCCACGACGCTGGTGGCCATCCTCCTGGCCGACGTCTTCCGCTCCGGCAGCGGGCAGAACACCGGCTCGGCGGTCATCGACGCCGGCGGGCTGATGCCCGACGTGCTCGACCTGGGGCTGGGCAACCGCACCACCGTCTCCGGTTTCGTGCTCGTCGCCGTCGCCGTCGGGGTGCTCTTCCACCTCGTGCAGGACCGCAGCGTCGGGGGCTACACCCTGCGGGTGGCCGCCCTCTCCCCGGAGGCGGCGGAGTCCGCCGGCATCCGGGTCGACCGCCGGGTGATCGGTGCGATGCTCGGTTCCGGTGCCATCGCCGGGCTGGTCGGGCTGCCGCACGTGCTGGGCGTGGCGCACCGCTTCGACGGCACCCTGCCCACCGACCTGATGTTCACCGGTCTGGCCGCGGCGCTGCTGGGCCGGTCGCACCCGCTCGGGATCGCCCTGGGCGCGTTCGTGCTGGCCTTCGTCGAGCGCAGCTCGCAGGTGCTCGGCCTCGTCGACCTGCCCACCGAGGTGGGCTCGGTGTTCCTCGCCGTGATCCTGCTCAGCTCGGCGATCGGCTGGTGGCTGGCCGAGCGCGCCGACCAGCACCTGACCCTCCGGGCCGCCCTCCGCCGGCGGCGGACCGGCACCCCCGACCGCGCCCCCGTGGAGGCCGCCCGTGAGCACCCCGCCGGTCCCCGCTCCCCCACCGGACGGCGGTACCGCAGTACTGCCCGCCGACCCGACCGCGACCACGACCACGACCGCACCGGCCTCCCGCCGCAGCCCGCTGCGCGCCGGGCTGCTGTGGACCCTGCTCGGCTTCGGGCTGGTGGTGATCGCCTCCTATGCCGCGTCCGCCCCGGGCATCGCCGCCTCGTCGACCTGGGGGTCGGCGCTGCGGTTGACCGTGCCGATCGCCGTCGTCGCCGTCGGCGGGCTCTTCTCCGAGCGCGCCGGCGTGATCAACGTCGGGCTCGAGGGGATGATGATCGGCGGCACCTGGATGGCCGGCGTCTTCGGCTGGCTGTGGGGGCCGTGGGCGGCGCTGGCCGGCGGCGTCCTCGGCGGCCTGGTCTTCGGTCTGCTCATGGCGGTGCTCTGCATCGAGCTGGGGCTCAACCAGCTGGTCGTCGGCGTGGCGATCAACGTGGTCGCCGCCGCGCTCGCCCGGTTCGCCTCCGACATCGTCTTCACCGGCGTGGCGGGCGGGTCGATCTCCCGCTCCCCCCGCATCGACGGTTCGCTGCCGGTGCTCGGCGTCCCGTTCCTCTCCGGTGGCTGGGGCACCCCCGACCTCACCCGGCGCATGGAGGAGTCCGGGCTGCCGGTGGTGGGCCAGCTGGGCGGCATCGTCGGTGGGCTGACCCGGGACGTCTCGCTGGCCGCGGTGCTGGGGCTGCTGCTGGTGCCGCTCACCGCCTACGTCCTCTGGCGCACGCCCTTCGGCCTGCGCTGGCGCGCCGCCGGGGAACGCCCGGCAGCGCTGCAGGCGCTGGGCGGGCAGGTGCACCGCACCCGCTGGGTCGCCGTGCTGGTGGGCAGCGGGCTCGCCGGGTTCGCCGGCGGCTACCTGGTCCTGATCTCGCAGGCCTACGTGGAGAACCAGACCGCCGGCCGCGGCTTCATCGGGCTGGCCACGCTCATCTTCGGCAACTGGATGCCCTCCGGGGTCTTCTTCGGCGCCTCGCTGTTCGGCTTCAGCGACGCCGTCGGGCTGGGCCGACCACCGACGTTCCGGGCGCTGCTGCTCGTCCTGGCGGTGGCCTTCCTCGCCCTGGGCGCGCTCCGGCTGCGGCGGGGCGCGGCGCGGGCCGGGCTCGCCCCGGTGGTGCTGGGCGGGCTGCTGCTGGTCGCTTTCCTGTTCGTGCCGCTCCCCTCCGGCCTGGCCACGGCCGCGCCCTACCTGGTCACCCTGGCGGTGCTCGTGGTGGCCGGCACGGCCATGCGCCCGCCGGCGGCGCTCGGCACGCTGTTCCCGCGGTCGGGGGTGCGGTCGTGACCACCGGCGGCGCGCTGTCCGGGGTCGCGGTCTGGGACGGCACCGACCACCGCGGCACCGGGACGGTCACGTGGTCCGCCGAGGGCGCCCTCACCGCCGTCGACGCCGCCCACGACGCGGGTCCGCCTGCGCGGTTCACCGTCCTGCCGGGGCTGATCGACACCCACGTGCACCTCGTCGGCAACGCCTCGGCCCGGCCGGCGGACTTCCTGACCTGGCCGCTGATGACCCGGCCGGAGGAGCAGGTGCTGCACGCCCTCGCGCACGCCACGGCGGCGCTGCGCGCCGGGGTGACGACGCTGCGGGACCTCGCCGCCGACGACGTCCAGTTCTCGCTGCGCCGGGCGCTGGACGACGGCGTGGTCACCGGCCCCCGGCTGCTGGCCCACGGCATGGTCGGGATGACCGCCGGTCACGGCGACATGTTCATCCCGCCGGCCGCCCCGGTGCGCAAGCCGGTGGCCGACGGCCCGGACGCGTGCCGGGCGCTGGTCCGGCACTGGGCCCGGGCCGGCGCCGACGGCATCAAGATCGCCACCAGCGGCGGGGTGCTGTCCGTCGGCGACCGGCACGCCTGGCGCAACCACACCCGGGCGGAGATCGCCGCCATCGTGGACGAGGCGCACGCCCTCGGCATGCGGGTGGCCGCCCACGCGCACACCGAGACCGGCGTCGACGTCGCGCTGGCCGAGGGGGTGGACTCGATCGAGCACGGCACGCTGATGACCGGTGCGCAGGCCGAGGCCGCCGTCGCTGCCGGGGTGACGGTCGCCCCCACGCTGCTCATCAACGACCGCATCGCCGAAGGGCTCACCGGCAGCGGGCCGGAGCAGGTGGCCAAGGCGGCCGAGCTGGTGAACCGCCGGGACGCGCGGCTCCGCGCCGCCGCCGACGCCGGGGTCGACTTCGTGCTCGGCACCGACGCGAACGGTCACCACGTGCAGTTCGGTGACCAGCTGGCGGAGGTGCGCGCCATGGTCACGGTCTTCGGCTGGTCGCCGGCCCGGGCGCTTGAGGCGGCGACGTCCCGCGCCGCGGCCGCGATCGGCCGGGCCGGGCAGCTCGGTGTCCTGGTCCCCGGCGCGGCCGCCGACCTGGTGGTCGTGGACGGCGACCCGACCGCGGACCTCGCCGCGCTGGACGTCGGGCGGATCGTCGCCGTCGTCTCCCGCGGCCGGGTGGTGCACGGGTCGCTGCCGGGGTGACCGCTCAGCGGGACGGGCGCTCCGCGACGCAGGTGGTACCGACCCGCGCGAAGCCGGCCCGCTCGTACACCCGGGCCACGTCGTCGTCGCCGGCGGAGAGGAACACCAGGTCGGCGGTCTGCCGGGCGTGGTCGACCAGCGCCGAGGTGAGCCCGGCGCCCAGCCCGCGGCCACGGAACCGGGGCAGCGTCGCCACCCCGACCACCTCGCTGACCTCGCTGCCGTCGACGTCGACCGGCTGGTGGGAGCCGATCGCCACCGGCTCCCCGCCGTCGACGGCGACCATCATCACCGTGCGGCCGGAGGCGACCCGCTCGCGGAGCAGCTCCGTCGGCGGCACCTCGGCCGGGCCGGGATCGCCCACCGCCACCTCGGGCACACCCGCGCGGCCCGCACCGGCGTCCGGCCGGTCCGCGGGCGCCGCGAAGGCGAGGGCGGCCAGCCGCTGGTAGAGGCCCAGCCGCGGGTCGTCGGCCCCGACCAGGTAGAGCCGGACCTCGTCGGGCAGCAGGATCTCGACCGGGTCGTCGACGACGAGCAGCGGCAGCTCCTCGACGTGCAGGCCGGCGGCCCGGGCCACCCCGGCCAGCCCCCGGCAGCGGTCACCCAGCCACTCGACCGACGCCGGGAGCCCCGCCGACTCCTGCAGCTCCACCGCGGCGCGCACGTCCTCGACGCTCACGGCGTCCTCCTGCCCGGGACGCGGACGCGCCGGGTAGGGCCACTCGGGCGAACCGACCGGCACGACGAGCCCGCCGACGGACTCGATCCGCGTGAGCCCGTCGGCCTCCGGGGCGAGGGAGAAGTAGCGCTCGATCCGGTCGAGGAGCCCGGTGGACGACACGCCCTGGACCCTAGCCGCCCCGGCGTCCGGGAGGGGTGGGCAGCCGTCCGGGGACCACCCCGTCGGGGGGCGGCAACGGCACGGACGGCACGATGGGCGGCGTGACGGCCGGAACGCGAGCCCAGGTCTCGCCCTTCACCGCCTTCGACCGCGACTCCTGGCGGGCGCTGGCGGCCGGAGGTGAGCTGCCGCTGGACGACGCCGACGTGCGCGCCCTGGCCACGCTGGGCGACCGCATCGACCGCGACGAGGTGGCGACGGTCTACCTGCCGCTGGCCCGGCTGCTGCACCTGCACGTGACCGCCAGCCGCCGGCTGTGGGCCGCGCAGACCGCGTTCCTCGGCTCGCCCACGGAGAAGGTGCCGTTCGTGATCGCGGTGGCCGGCAGCGTCGCCGTCGGCAAGAGCACCACCGCCCGGCTGCTGCAGGCACTGCTGGCCGCGGCGCCGGACACCCCGCGGGTCGACCTGGTGACCACCGACGGGTTCCTGCTGCCCAACGCCGAGCTGGAGGCCCGCGGGCTGCTGGGCCGGAAGGGCTTCCCGGAGAGCTACGACCGACGTGCGCTGCTGCGCTTCCTGGCCGACGTCAAGTCGGGCAAGCGGGAGGTGAGCGCGCCGACGTACTCCCACCACGCCTACGACGTGCTGCCCGGCACCCGGCAGGTGGTCGACCGGCCCGACGTGCTGGTGCTGGAGGGCCTCAACGTGCTCCAGGCCGGCGGCGGGCGGGGCGACGGGCGCGTGCCGGAGGTGTTCCTCTCGGACTTCTTCGACTTCTCCGTCTACGTCGACGCCACCGAGGCCGACATCCAGCAGTGGTACGTGGAGCGGTTCCTGGCGCTGCGCCGCACGGCCTTCGCCGACAGCGCCGCCTACTTCCACCGCTTCGCCGACCTCACCGACGACCAGGCGCAGACCACCGCCCGCGGCATCTGGTCGGCGGTCAACGAGCCCAACCTGCGGCTGAACATCGCCCCCACCCGCTCCCGGGCGCGGCTCGTGCTGCAGAAGGCGGCCGACCACTCCGTGCGCCGGGTGCTGCTGCGCAAGATCTGAGCGGCCCGCCTCCTCAGCGCACCGGCAGCGGCTCCTCGAACGCCTGCGGCGCCGGGCAGGAGCAGACCAGGTTGCGGTCGCCGTGGGCGCCGTCGATCCGCCGGACCGGCGCCAGGTAGCTCCGCCCGACCAGCCCCGGGACGGGGTGCACGGCCACCTCCCGCGGATAGGGCCGGTCCCACTCCCCCGCGAGCATCGTCAGCGTGTGCGGGGCGTTGCGCAGCGGGTTGTCGGTGCGGTCGTACACCCCGGCGGCGACCTGCTGGATCTCCCCGCGGATGGCCACCATCGCCTCGACGAAGCGGTCGAGCTCGGCCTTGTCCTCGCTCTCGGTCGGCTCGACCATCAGCGTCCCGGCCACCGGGAAGCTGACCGTCGGCGCGTGGAACCCGAAGTCGATCAGCCGCTTGGCGATGTCGTCGACGGTGACGCCGGTCGACCTGGTCAGCGGACGGACGTCCAGGATGCACTCGTGCGCCACCAGGCCGGTGGCCCCGGTGTAGAGCACCGGGTAGTGCGGGCGGAGCCGCTCGGCGACGTAGTTGGCGGCCAGGATGGCGTGCTCGGTGGCCCGGAGCAGTCCGTCGGGCCCCATCAGCCGCAGGTAGGCCCAGGAGATCGGCAGGATGCCGGCCGAGCCCCACGGCGCCCCGGAGACCGGCGCCCCGGTACCGCCGGTCTCCACCAGCGGGTGGCCGGGCAGGAAGGGCACCAGGTGCTCGGCGACGCCGATCGGGCCGACGCCGGGGCCACCGCCGCCGTGCGGGATGCAGAAGGTCTTGTGCAGGTTCAGGTGGCTGACGTCGGAGCCGAACCGGCCCGGCCGCGCCAGTCCGACCAGCGCGTTGAGGTTCGCCCCGTCGACGTACACCTGCCCGCCGGCGTCGTGCACCGCGGCGCAGATCTGCTGGACCTCGACCTCGAACACCCCGTGCGTCGAGGGGTAGGTGATCATGATCGCGGCGAGCCGCTCGGCGTGGGCGTCGACCTTGGCCCGCAGGTCGGCGAGGTCGACGTTGCCCGCCTCGTCACAGCCGACCACGACCACCCGCATGCCGGCCATCACGGCGCTGGCGGCGTTCGTGCCGTGCGCCGAGGACGGGATGAGGCAGACGTCGCGGTGCGCCTGGCCCCGGCTGTGGTGCCAGCCGCGGATGGCCATCAGGCCGGCGAACTCGCCCTGCGACCCGGCGTTGGGCTGCACGCTGACCGCGGCGTAACCGGTGACCTCGGCCAGCCACGCGCAGAGCTCGTCGATCAGCTGCCGGTAGCCGCGGGCCTGCGCGGACGGGGCGAAGGGGTGGATGCCGGCGAACTCCGGCCAGGTGATCGCGGCCATCTCGGTGGCGGCGTTGAGCTTCATCGTGCAGGAGCCCAGCGGGATCATCGTGCGGTCCAGCGCCAGGTCCTTGTCCGACAGCCGCCGCAGGTACCGCAGCATCGCCGTCTCCGAGCGGTGCTCGGCGAACACCGGGTGCGTGAGGAACGGGGTGCGGCGGCGGAGCGCGGCGGGCAGCGCGTCGGCCCCGCCGTCGTCGAGCACCGCGTGGTCCGGGGTCACGCCGAACGCCTCGGCCACGAGCTCCAGCGTCGGGAGGGTGGTGGTCTCGTCGACGGCGACCGCGACGGTGTCGGCGTCGACCCGGCGCAGGTTCACCCGGCGGGCGGCCGCCGCGGCGACCACCTCGTCGGCTCGTCCGGGCACCGAGACGCTGAGGGTGTCGAAGAACTCCGCATGGTCCAGCGCCAGTCCACCGGCGCGCAGCCAGGTGGCCAGCGCCAGCGCCGTCCGGTGCACCCGGGCGGCGATGGCGGTGAGCCCCTCGGGGCCGTGGTAGACCGCGTAGGCGCCGGCCATGACGGCCAGCAGCACCTGGGCGGTGCAGATGTTGCTGGTGGCCTTCTCCCGGCGGATGTGCTGCTCGCGGGTCTGCAGCGCGAGGCGGTAGGCGACGGCGCCGTCGGCGTCCACCGAGACCCCGACCAGCCGGCCGGGCAGCTGGCGGGCCAGCCCCTCGCGCACGGACAGGTAACCGGCGTGCGGGCCGCCGTAGCCCATCGGGACGCCGAAGCGCTGGCTCGTGCCGCAGGCGACGTCGGCACCCCACTCCCCCGGCGCCTCCAGCAGGGTCAGCGCCAGCAGGTCGGCGGCGACGACGACCGCGGCGCCGGCCTCGTGCGCGGCGGCGGCGAGCGCCCGGTGGTCGCGCACCGCGCCGCTGGCGCCGGGGTAGGCCAGCAGGACGCCGAACGCGCCGGCCCCGGGCAGGTCGGTGGGCCAGCCGGCGGACAGGTCGGCGACGTGCAGGCCGATGCCCAGCGGCTCGGCGCGGGTGCGCAGCACGGCCAGGGTCTGCGGCAGGGTGTCGGCGTCGACGACGAAGACGGCGTCGGCCCGTGCGCGGCCGGCCCGGCGGACCAGCGTCATCGCCTCGGCCGCGGCGGTCGCCTCGTCGAGCATCGAGGCACCGGCGACCGGCAGCCCGGTGAGGTCGGCGACCATCGTCTGGAAGTTGATCAGCGCCTCCAGCCGGCCCTGGCTGATCTCGGGCTGGTAGGGCGTGTAGGCGGTGTACCAGGCCGGGTTCTCCAGGATGGTCCGCTGGATGACCGCCGGGGTGATCGTGCCGCTGTACCCGAGGCCGATGAGCGAGGTGAACACCTCGTTGGCCGCGGCCCGCTCGCGCAGCTCCGCCAGCACGGTCGCCTCGTCGGCGGCCGGGGCCAGGCGCAGGGCGCTGCGGTCGCGCACCGCCTCGGGCACGCACGCGTCGACGAGCGAGGCCAGCGACGGGTGGCCGACGGCCTCGAGCATCGCGGCGGTCTCGGCCGGGCGCGGACCGATGTGCCGGCCGGCGAACGAGCCGCTCGGGGAGAGCTCGGCGAGCGCCGGGAGGGAACCGCTCAGCGGGGGTGACGCGACGGCATCGGGACCAGCGGTCAGGTCGGGCACCGGGCGAACGTTACCCAGCCGAACCTTCCGTGTCACGGAAAGCGGGACGACGGCTGCGCCCCGGCGGTGGGCCGGGCGAGCGGACCGTCAGGCGGAGGCGGCGCGCCGCCGGCGCCGGGCGGAGAGCTCGTCGTCCACCTGCTGGCCGTTGCCGTCCAGCCGCTCGGCCGGCAGCTCGGCGAGCTCGCCGGAAAGCTCGCGCAGCGCACCGGAGACGGCGATCCCGAAGACGCCCTGACCGCCGGCGAGCAGGTCGACGACCTCCTCGGCCGAGGTGCACTCGTACACGGTCGCGCCGTCGGAGAGCAGCGTGATGTTGGCGAGGTCCTTGACCCCGCGGGTGCGCAGGTGGTCGACGGCCTTGCGGATGTTCTGCAGCGAGACGCCGGTGTCCAGCAGCCGCTTGACCACCTTGAGCACCAGGATGTCGCGGAAGGAGTACAGCCGCTGGGTGCCCGAGCCGGTGGCGGTGCGCACGGAAGGGGCGACCAGTCCGGTCCGCGCCCAGTAGTCGAGCTGGCGGTAGGTGATGCCGGCGGCGGCGCACGCGGTGGGCCCGCGGTAGCCGACCTCGTCGGTGTCGACCTCGTCGTAGGAGAGCGCGCCCACCGCGGCGTCGCTGAACAGCTGCCCCTGCTGGTCCCCGCTGAACGGCCGGCGGCCGGAACCGTTGTCCAGGTCGCTCACGTCAGCGCCTCCTCCAGATCTGCACCCAGCACGGGGGCCGTGCCCGGCTCGCGCCGGGTCGGCCACCCGGGCGCGACCGTGGAGTCACAGCTGGGTGAATTCGCCTGACGGTAGGCCGGGGCAGGACACCCGGTCAACCGCGGCGGGCGGCGTGTCGTGGTGCTCACCCGGAGGGGTGGCACCATCCACCTCGGCAGTCCCAGCCCGTGACGTGACCCCTCAGGAGGGCGCCCCGCCCGAACCCGAACCGGCGCCGAAGTCCTCCGGGCTGATGTTGTCGAGGAACTCGCGGAACTTCTCCACCTCGTCCTCCTGCTCGTCGGGGATCTCGATGCCGACCTCGTCGAGCAGCGTCTCCGCACCGAAGATCGGTGCCCCGGTGCGGACGGCGAGGGCGACGGCGTCGGAGGGACGGGCGCTGACGGTGCGCCCCTCCCCCAGCTGCAGCTCGGCGATGTAGATGCCGTCGCGCATCTCGGTGATGTGCACCGCCTCGAGGCTGGCCCCCAGCGCGGCGACGACGTCCTTGAGCAGGTCGTGCGTCATCGGCCGGGCCGGGCGCACCCCCTGCTGCTCGTAGGCGATCGCGGCCGCTTCCACCGCACCGATCCAGATCGGGAGGTAGCGCTCCCCCTGGGTCTCCTTCAGCAGCAGGATCGGCTGGTTGCCGGGCAGTTCGACCCGGACGCCGACGACTCTGAGCTCCTGCACGGCTGGCTCCCCTCCCGCTCTGCTGACCTGCCCGGACCGTGCCGACGACGGCCCGCCCGGGCCGGTGTCCGCGGCGCTCCGCTGCGGCCAACGGTACGCCAGGGCCCCTGCCGCCTCAGCCGCCGAGGACCTCGCGCAGCCGGGCCTCCAGCAGGGCGGTGTGCAGCTGGGCGGACAGCCCGGCCAGCTCCTGCACCTGCTCGGTGGCCCGGCCACGGGCCTCGTCCGAGCGCGCACGCAGCACCGGGGCCACCAGCTGCTCCAGCAGCGCTGCCTCCCGGTCGGCCCCGGTGCGCCAGGCACGCAGGTGCCGCGCCTCCAGGCCGTGCCGGGCCAGGGCGGCGGCCGCCCGCGCCACCGGCAGGTCGACGGCCTGCAGCCGGCCGCGCCGGTCGGTGCCCACCAGCCCGAACTGGACGAAGTCCGCGAGCTGCCGCTCGTCCACGCCGGCGGCCTCGGCGAACTCGGCCGCCGGCATGGGCCCGGCGGCCGCGAGGGCCTCGTCGGTGGCCGGCCCGGCCCCGGACTCCGCCTGCCCGGGCAGCGGCTCACCCCGGTCCAGCGCCTCGAGGTGTTCCTTGATCACCCGCAGCGGGAGGTACTGGTCGCGCTGGGCGGCGAGCACGTAGCGCAGCCGGGCCACGTCGGCGGCGGAGAACTTCCGGTAGCCCGAGGGGGTGCGCTGCGGGTGCACCAGCTGCTCGGACTCCAGGTACCGGATCTTGCTGATCGTGACGTCCGGGAAGTCACCGCGCAGCGCCGCGAGCACCTCGCCGATCGTCAGCAGGGCACCGTTGCCCCCGGTGTCCCGCCGGGGCACCGCGCTCATCGTCCCGACCCGCCCCTCGTTCCCTCGTTCGCGGCCTCGTCCGCGGTCGTCGTCCGCGGCTCTCGTCCGCGGCAGTGCGCCGCCCGGCGCCAGCGGGCGCCGGGCGACGCGGCCGGGTCAGGCGCCGGCGGTCTCGCCGGTGCGGGGCCCGGTCAGGTAGACCAGCCGGAACTTGCCGATCTGCACCTCGTCGCCGCCGGCCAGCGAGGCCACGTCGACCGGCTCGCGGTTGACGTAGGTGCCGTTGAGGCTGCCGACGTCGTGCACGGTGAAGCCGCCGCCCTCGCGGTGGAACTCCACGTGCCGCCGGCTGACGGTCACGTCGTCGAGGAAGATGTCGGAGTCCGGGTGCCGGCCGGCGGTGGTGACCTCCTGGTCCAGCAGGAACCGGCTGCCGGCGTTCGGCCCGCGCTTGACCACCAGCAGGGCCGACCCGGCCGGCAGCGACTCGACGGCGCCGGCGTGGGCGTCGGCGGTGGTGTCGACCGCCTCGGCCTGCTCCCCGGAGTCCTCCCCGCCGACCTTCGGGATGATGCTGGTCGACTCTCCGACGCGCTCCTGGCTCAGCGCCGCCCCGCACTGGGCGCAGAAGCGGCTGCCCTCGGGGTTCTGGTGGCCACATCGAGTGCAGAGCACGTCGGTCTCCTCCGGTGCAGGCGGCACCGCCGCGGCCTGGAGGGCCGCGGTCGGCCGGCGGACGACGAGCCGGACGGCCCGTCGCTGGTCGGCCACCGCGGGGTCGCGGTCGGGCCGGGGATCATGGAACCAGCGGCCGACCCGAGGGTCAACCGCACGTACAGGGTGAGAGTGCGGCCGCTCAGGTGCAGCGCCCGACCTCTGCGGTGATGATAGTGATCGCGTCCCGCGGTGGCGGGACGGGAGGGGCCCGGGCCGCGTTCAGCCCGCCGGCAGCGCGCTCAGGAGGCGTCCACGAGCGCCTGGTAGGCCGCGGCGTCGAGCAGGCCCTCGGTCGGGTCGCCGGTGCCACCGGAGACGGTGACCTCCACCAGCCAGCCGGCGCCGTAGGGATCGCCGTTGACCGTCTCCGGGGTGTCGGCCAGCGCGTCGTTGACCGCGCTCACGACCCCGGCCACCGGCGAGTAGACGTCCGACACCGACTTGGTGGACTCGACCTCGCCGATCGGGGCCCCCGGCGCCACGTCGTCGCCCACGGCGGGCAGCTGGACGTACACGATGTCCCCGAGCGCGCTCTGCGCGTGGTCGGTGAGGCCGACCCGGACCACCGTCGCGCCGCCGTCGGCCCGGTGGACCAGCGCCCACTCGTGCTGGTCGGTGTAACGACGGTCGTCGGGGGTGGTCATGCGGCAGCTCCTGTCGGTCGCGGGCTGCCGGCACGGCGCCCCGCGGTGGGGTCAGTCCGAGTCGGACGGCTCAGCGTATTGAGGCGTGCGCACCGGCCGCAACGCGTCGACCACCACCAGGTCGGACTGCCGGATGGCGACCGTGCCCAGCCGCCGGGTCAGCCGGTCGACCGAGCCGTTGGGGATCTTCAGCGCGGTCTCCATCGACTGCGGGGGCCCGATGACCAGCACCGTGTAGGGCTCCTCCACGGGCGTGCCGTCGACGGACAGGTCCCCGGCGGTGCCGGTGACCTCGCTGTCGGCCCCGATCCGCACCCCGTCGATCTGCATCGTCTCGGCGCCCGCGGCGCGGAGTTCGTGGACCAGGTTGATCAGGTCGGCCGGCCCGATCCGGTCGCCGGCGTCGGCGATGCTGATCTCCAGCCCCGGTCCCTGCGCCGCGAGCGTCCCGTTGAGCAGCCCGAGGGTCCGGGAGCGCTCCCGGGCCTCGGCCAGGGCGGCCGCCGACGCGCTGTCGGCGCTCCCCAGCTGCTCCTGCGCGGTCCGCTGGTCCTCGAGCTGCTGACGCAACCGCTGCTCGCGGGAGGTGAGGTCGTCGAGGATGCGGACCAGGTCCTCCTCCCGCTGGCCGGCCAGCGCGGCCGCCGTGTCGGCGCTGCGGACCTGGACCGCGAAGGCGAAGCCCAGCAGCAGGGTCAGGACGCTGATCAGGCCGGCGGCCACCAGACCCCGGCGCCCGCGGACCAACCGCCCCCGCCACGGGGCCGGCAGCGGGGTCGGGCCGGGCGGCCCGTCCGCCGGCGGGGTGCCCGGCGCCGGGCTGGGCTCGGTCACGCCCGGAACAGGTGGCGGCGGATCGCCGCCGCGTTGCCGAAGATCCGGATGCCGAGGACGACGACCACGGCGGTGGACAGCTGCGCCCCGACGCCGAGCTGGTCACCGAGGAAGACGATCAGCGCGGCGACGACGACGTTGGAGACGAACGAGATCACGAAGACCTTGGCGTCGAAGATGCCGTCGAACCGGGCGCGCACCCCACCGAAGACCGCGTCCAGCGCGGCGACGACGGCGATCGGCAGGTAGGGCTGCAGCCAGAGCGGGACGCTCGGGTCCAGCACCAGCCCCAGCACCACACCGATCGCCAGTCCGATGATCGGGATCACGCGTCAGCCTCCGTCGCTGGGGGTCGAGGGCGCGGACGAGCCCGAGCCGGTGGGCGGGTCGAGCACCGTCGCGTGCCGCAGCTCGGCGCCGGTGCCCGCCGGCAGCTCCAGGGAGTCCTCGCGGACGTACTCGAACACGATGCCGAAGTCGAGGGTGTACTGCGCCAGCAGCGTGGCCTCCGGCGTGCTCAGCAGGTCCCGGGTCAGCGTGTCCGGGTCGCCGATCGCCGACACCTCGTACGGGCTGGCCAGCGGGCGGAAGTCCACGAGGACGGCGTCGCCGGCCTGCCGGATGGCCGAGGTCGGGCCCAGCCGCTGACCGTTGATGCTGATCGCCTCGGCGCCGACGGACCACAGGGCGTTCACCAGCTGCTGGAGGTCGCGGTCCTGCACGATGCCGGCGAACTCGACCTCCTCGGACCCGCCCACCGGGTCGCTGTCCGCCGTCGGGGGCGCGTTGCCCAGGGTCACCACGACGCCGGGGCCCTCGACCGGCACCGTGCCCGCCTGCTGCTCGGCCACCGCCAGCCGGTCCAGCGCGCGCTGGCCGACCACGCTGGCCGCCAGTGCGGCCTCCCGGGCGTCGGCGACCTCGCCGGTCAGCCGCTCCAGCTGGACGGCCAGCTCGTCGGTGGTCTCCGACCGGTCGAGGACGTCCTCGCGCAGCGCCTCGCGCACCACCTCGCGGCCCTGGGCGCCGGCGGCGGCCTCGCGGTAGGTGACCGCGGCGAGGAAGCCGGCCACCGCGAGCGTGGCGGCGACCAGCACCTGCCCCCGCCGGCGACGCGGCCGGGGCCGCCGGGCCCGGGCTGGGCGGCCGCACGGGCCGCCCGCGCGGCGGCGGCCTCCGCGTAGGAGGGGTCGAGCGTCTCGGCGAGCACCTGGTCCAGCAGGGAGGAGCCCAGTGAGCGGGGGCCCCGCGGCGGTGCGCTCATCGCCGGGCCCCGCCGCGCCGCTCGCCGCGCAGCAGCCCGACGGCCTGCACGACGTAGAAGGCCCCGGCCAGGACGTAGAGCGCGCCGCCCCAGACGGTGAGCGCGTAGGCGACCGGGCGCGCGGCCGAGGCCAGCGCGCCCTCGCCGTCGGCCAGCAGCAGCAGGGGGAAGGCGTACAGCAGCAGGAACGTGGCGGCCTTGCCGAGGTAGTGCACCTGCAGCGGCGGCCACCCGCGACGGCGCAGCGCCAGCAGGGTCACCCCGAGCACGACCTCCCGCCCCAGCAGGGCCAGCACCACCCACAGCGGGACGACCTCGCGGAGCGCGAAGGCGACCAGGGTGGCGACGATGTAGAGCCGGTCGGCGGCCGGGTCGAGCAGCGCGCCGAGCCGGCTGGCCTGGCCCAGCCCCCGCGCCAGCTTCCCGTCGGCCCAGTCGGTGAACCCGGCGACCATCAGCACGAGGACGGCCCAGCCGTCGGCCTCCGGGCCCAGCAGCAGCCAGAGGAACAGCGGGACCCCGAGCAACCGCAGCACCGAGAGGGCGTTGGGCAGGGTGAACACGCGGTCGCCGAGCTGGTCCCGGTCCCACTGCCCCGCCCGACCGGCTGCCGTCGCCGGCCCCGCCGGGACCCCGGCCGCCTGGTCGTCCGCCCTCGTCATCCCCGCTCCCCCTCCACCTCGCGGATCAGGTTAGTGCTCGCCGGTGACCAGCCCCGTCGCGACCGGCCCGGACGGTTGCCAGCGGTCCCCGGCGTCCGGACCGGACCGACCGGAAACCGGGGTGGGCGGGCGGGACGCCGCACGGCAGGATCGGGTCATGATCACCGTTGCGAACCCACCCGGACCGGAGCTCCTGACCCGCGTCACCGCCGTCGTCACCGAGACGATCGCCCCCGCCGCCGCGACGGTCGACGCGACCGGGAGCTTCCCCCGGGAGGGCATCGACGCACTGGCCCGGGCGGGCGCGCTCGGCCTGCTCAGCGCGCCGGAGGTCGGCGGGGCCGGCGGCACGCTGGCCGACGTGGCGCAGGTGGTCGAGCAGGTCGCCGCCGCGGACGGCTCGACCGGCATGGTGCTGCTGATGCACTACGCGGCCACCGCTGCCCTGGAGGCCCACGGCCCCGAGGACGTCCGCCGGGCGGTGGCCCGCGGCGAGCACCTGAGCACGCTGGCGTTCTCCGAGTCCGGGTCGCGCAGCCACTTCTGGACGCCGCTGGGCAGCGCCGCCGCCGACGGGGACCGGGTGCGGCTGGACGCGGCCAAGAGCTGGGTGACCTCCGCCGGCGAGGCCGACAGCTACGTCTGGTCGAGCCGGCCACTGGCCGCGCCCGGCCCGATGACCCTGTGGCTCGTGCCGTCCGACACCCCCGAGGTCACCGTGGCCGGCGACTTCGACGGCGTGGGCCTGCGCGGCAACAGCTCCCGGCCGGTGCGGGCCGCCGGTGCGCTCGTCCCCGCGTCGGCGCAGCTCGGTCCGGACGGCGCCGGCCTGGACATCGCGCTCGGCACCGTGCTGCCGACCTTCCTCGTCGGCAACGCCGCCTTCTCCCTCGGCCTGATGGAGGCCCTGCTCGCCGACGCCGTCGCCCACCTCACCCGCACCCGGCTCGAGCACCTGGGTGTCACCCTGGCCGAGCAGCCGCTCCCCCGCGCCGAGTTCGCCCGGCTCAAGCTGCGGGTCGACGGCGTCCGGGCGTTCCTCGCCGACACGCTCGCCGCGTTGGGCGCCGGCCGCCCGGACGCGACGCTGCGGGTGCTGGAGGTCAAGGCGGTGGCCGCCGAGGCCGCCGCCGAGGTCGCCGACGGGGTGATGAGGCTGTGCGGCGGCGCCGCCTTCCGCAAGGAGCTGGGGGTCGAACGCCGGTTCCGCGACTCGCTGGCCGCCCGGGTGATGGCCCCCACCACCGCCGCACTGCACGACTTCGTCGGCCGGCTCAGCCTCGGCCTCCCGCTGTTCGACGCCGCGGCCGACCAGGACGGTGCCGCCTGATGCCCGGCGACGTGCTGGTGATGGGCGCAGTCGCCTACGACCCGAAGGTGGTCACCATCTGGGCGGGGTTCCGCGCCTGGCTCGCCGACGCCGGCCTGCCCTTCGACTTCGTCCTCTACTCGAACTACGAGCGGCAGGTCGAGGACCTGGTCGCCGGGTCGCTGGACGCCGCCTGGAACTCCCCGCTGGCCTGGGTGCGCGCCGAGCGCCTGGCTGCCGCCCGGGGCCGCCGCGTCCGCTCGGCGGTCATGCGCGACACCGACCAGGACCTGACCTCGGTCGTGGTGGTCCGCGCCGACTCCGGCATCGGGGCCGTCGCCGAGCTGAGCGGCCGCACCGTGGGCACCGGCGCCGTCGACTCGCCGCAGGCGACGCTGCTCCCGCTGTCCTTCCTGCGCGGGCAGGGGCTGGACACCGCCGACGTGACCGTGCGCCGGTTCGACGTGGGCGTCGGTCTGCACGGTGACCACGTCGGCGGCGAGCGGGACGCGGCCCGCGCGCTGATGGCCGGCGAGGTCGACGCCGCCTGCATGATCGACGGCAACCACCTGCTCTTCACCCAGGAGGGGGTGCTGCCGGCCGGGGCCACCCGCGTGCTGGCCCAGACCCCGGTGTTCGACCACTGCACGATGGCGATCGTCGACACCGCCCCACCCGGGCTGGCCGACCGGTTCGTCGAGCTGCTCCTGTCGATGTCCTACGGCGACCCGGTCGTGCGCCCGCTGCTGGACCTGGAGGGGCTGCGCCAGTGGCGGGTGGGGCGCACCAGCGGCTTCGGCCCGCTGTCCACCGCCGTCGACGAGTCGGGCTTCTACGGACCCGACGGGAGCGTGCTGGCCCTGGGGTACCGGCCGTGAGCACCCCGGCGGCGCTGGTCGACCTGCACCGGCTGGGCTTCGACGCCGGCGCCCACCTGCTGGTGCGGCGCGGCCTGCGCGGGGTGCCGATCGGGGGCGGCTGCGGGTGCGTGGCGACGACCCGGCCCTGGGGGTGCACCTGCGCGCCTGGTGCCGGTCGGAGGGCCACGGCTTCGGCGTCGACCCCGACGGCGGGTACGACGTCGTGCGCGGGGACGCCGAGCAGCTGCGCTGGGCCGGCGCCGAGCGGGCCGGGGACCCGTCCCCGCAGGGCGTCGTCCGGCGCCCGCCCGCGCACTGGGGCCTGGCCGCCCGCGGGGCCCTCGTCGAGGCCGGTGGGCCGGCACCGGGGTTCGACATCGCCGACCGCGACGTCGTCTGGGCCGACCTCGCACCCCGGCTGTACGCGCACGCCGCGGCCGCCCAGTGGGACCCGGCCACCGCCGTCGACTGGACGATCCCCGAGCCGCTCACCGACGAGGTCGAGGCGGCCGTCGTGCAGGTGATGACGTACCTGGTGGAGAACGAGCAGGCCGCGCTCGTCATCCCGGCGCGGCTGCTGGCACGGGTGCACCCGCACTTCCGGGAAGTGCTGCAGCTGCTCGCCGTCCAGGCGGCGGACGAGGCCCGGCACATGGAGGTGTTCACCCGTCGCGCGCTGATGACCGGTGGGCAGCTGGGCACCTCCTCGGCCGGCGGGCGGGAGTCGCTGAACTCGCTGCTCAACGAGGCCGACTTCTCCCTGGCCTCGTTCCTGCTCTCGGTGCTCGGCGAGGGCAGCTTCCTGTCGCTGCTCGGCTTCCTCGACGAGCACGCCCCCGACCCGGTGACCCGGCAGGTGACCCGGCTGGCGCGGGTCGACGAGGCGCGGCACGTCGCCTTCGGCGTCGCGCACCTGGAGCACGAGGGCGCGCTGGACCCGACCCTGCGCGGCCGGCTGCGCGCGGCGATCGAACGCCGGCACGACGCGCTGGTGGACACCGCCGGGCTCAACGCCGACGTGTTCGACTCCCTCGTGGTGCTCGCCGCCGGCGAGTGGACGCCGGAGGCGATCGCCCGCGGGCACGCGGCGGTGCAGCGGCTGCACGCGACCATGGACGACGGCCGGCGGCAGCGGCTGCACCGGCTCGGCTTCCCCGACGACGAGGCCACCGAGCTCTCCGCGCTGCACACCCGCAACTTCATGTGACCCGGCACCAGCAGGTGGCGGCCCCTCCGGACACCCGGTGGTGACCCAGGCGGGGCCGGGTGCTGGACCCGGGGGCGGCCCCGCCCCCGGCGCGGTGGGTCCGCAGCCGTCCGCCCCACCAGGGCACCCAGCCGCACGTCCGACGCCTCGCACATCGACTCGGTGGAGGTCGACCAGTCCAGCTTCGACGACGAGTCGCTGTGGGGCGGGGACACCCGCAGCGACGTGTACCGGCAGGTCTGGGCCTCTCCCATCCCCCACCCGCTGCCCGTCGCCCGGGTCGAGCGGCTGGGCCCGCACGCGGCGGCCGTCACCTTCGAGGTGGCGGCCGCCGTCCGGGGCCGGTTCGCCTTCCGGCCCGGACGGTGGGTCGCCGTCCGCGCCCGGATCCGGCTGGTCCAGGTGGACCGGACGCCGTCGACCCGGGTGTTCGGAGCCGAGGTCGACCGGCTGGCCGAGGAGCACGCCGGGCGGCTCTCCGTCACCCGGGTCTGCACGCGCACACCGGGTGCGACCCGCCCGACGGCGGACGACTGGCGCCGCCTGATCGCGGCCGACGGCCCGCTGCCGCGGATGGCAGGCGTGTGGCTGTGCCGGCCCGCTGGCCTGGTGGGCGGGCTGCGGCCGGTGCTGGCGTCACCGGGCGTGCCGCACCGGCGGGTGCACACCGAGTTCTTCGCCGTCGCACCCACCGCGGCGGCGCCCGTCGGAGGGCTGAGCACGGTGCGGGTGCGGGCCGGCGGTGCCGCGACGGTGACGACCGTGCCCCGGTCCACCTGGCTGCTCGACGCCGCGCGGGACGCGGGCGCCGACGTCCCGTTCTCCTGCCGGAGCGGCACGTGCGGGATCTGCCGGACCCGGGTCGTCGACTGCGAGGTCGAGCTGGTGACCAACCACCAGCTCAGCGCCGCCGAGGTGGCCGCCGGGTACGTGCTCACCTGCCGGACCCGCCCGGTGAGACGAGCAACCCACCGCCGGGCTGCAGGGCGCCACCTGCCCCCCGCTCCGGGTGGCGAGGACGCTGGTGCCGAGGGCCAGCGCGGGCGCCAGCACCATGCCGGCCGCCACCGGGAGCGCCACCGCCCCGTGCGGGTGCGCTGCCGTGAGCAGGAGCACCGGGTGCCCGGCGAGCATCCCCGCGGACCACGCCGCGACCCGGCGCCAGACCCGTGGTCCGGGCACCAGGACCAGGTGCACCAGGCAGGGCACGCACAGCGCCGCCATGCCGAGCACGGCGAGCGCGTGGACGGTCGAGTGGGCGGCCATGCCCGCCGCAGCCACCAGGTGGACGGCCACCGACGCGGCCATCGCGAGGGCGGCCGGCAGCGCCAGCCACCCACCGCGGCCCGGCCGCCCGGCCGCGGTGGAGGTGGTGGCACGACCTTCCCACGACGGTGCGCGGGATGTAACCTGACTCACGCCTTCTTTCTACACGCGTAGACGAACGATCGGGAGAGTCATGACCACCGTCCCCAGTTCGACGACCGCCACCCACCCGCTCGCCCAGCTGACCGCGGACGAGGTCGTCGAGGCGCGCGCGGTGCTCGTGGAGGCCGGTCTCGTCACCGACGGGACCCGCTTCGTCTACCTGGGGCTGGAGGAGCCACCGAAGGACGTGCTGTACGCGGACGCGGGCACCCCGGACCGGGCCGTCCGGGCCCTCCTGCACGAGGGCGCGGCGCAGCCGGCCGCGCGCGACGTCGTCGTGTCGCTGACGCGACGGGAGGTGGTCAGCCGCCGCGACCTGGACGCGGCGACCGACGGGCAGCTGCCGGTCCTGGACTCCGAGTTCGGCGTGGTCGAGGAGGTGCTCGCCACCGACCCGCGCTGGCTGGCCGCGCTGGCCGCCCGCGAGCTCGACGTGGCCGACGTGCGGGTCGCCCCGCTCTCCGCCGGGGTCTTCGAGTACCCGGAGGAGGAGGGCCGGCGCATCCTGCGCGGCCTCGCCTTCCGCCAGGACCACCCCGCCGACCACCCGTGGGCGCACCCGATCGACGGGCTGGTCGCCTACGTGGACGTCGTCAACAGGACCGTCGACCAGGTCATCGACCTCGGCCCGGTGCCGGTCCCCGAGGAGTCGGGCAACTTCAACGACCCCAGCGTGACCGGCCCGATGCGCACCACGCAGAAGCCCATCGAGATCACCCAGCCCGAGGGGCCGAGCTTCACCCTCGACGGGAACCTGCTCACCTGGGAGGGCTGGCAGCTGCGCGTCGGCTTCGACGCCCGCGAGGGGCTGACCCTCCACCAGATCGGCTTCACCGACGGCGGCCGGCTGCGGCCGGTCATCCACCGGGCCTCCATCGCCGAGATGGTGGTGCCCTACGCCGACCCCTCCCCCGTCCGGTCCTGGCAGAACTACTTCGACACCGGCGAGTACCTGGTCGGCCGCTACGCCAACGCCCTGGAACTGGGCTGCGACTGCCTCGGCGACATCACCTACATGGACGCCGTCATCGCCGACGAGCTCGGCGCGCCGCAGGTCCTCCGCAACGCCATCTGCATGCACGAGGAGGACTTCGGCGTCCTCTGGAAGCACACCGACCTGTGGGCCGGCTCCGCGGAGACCCGCCGCCAGCGCCGGATGGTGGTCAGCTTCTTCACCACCATCGGCAACTACGACTACGGCTTCTACTGGTACCTCTACCTCGACGGAACCATCGGGTTCGAGGTCAAGGCCACCGGCGTCGTCTTCACCTCCGCCTACCCGGGCGCCGGCTACCCCTACGCCTCCCAGCTGGCACCGGGGCTCGGGGCGCCGTTCCACCAGCACCTGTTCAGCGCGCGGCTGGACATGATGGTCGACGGCCCGACCAACACGGTCGAGGAGCTCGACTTCGTCCGGGTGCCGATGGGACCGGACAACCCGCGCGGGAACGCCTTCCGCCAGCAGCGGACGCCGCTGCGCCGGGAGTCCGAGGCACAGCGGATGGCCGACCAGAGCATCGGGCGCGTCTGGCACATCACCAACCCGCAGAGCCGCAACCGCCTGGGCGACCCGGTCGCCTACGCGCTCCTCCCCGAGGGCCAGCCGACGCTGCTCGCCGACCCGGGCAGCCCGATCCACCGCCGGGCCACCTTCGCCGCCAAGCACCTGTGGGTCACCCGCTACGACCCCGCCGAGCGGTACGCCGCCGGGGACTTCGTCAACCAGCACGCCGGCGGTGCCGGTCTCCCGGAGTACGTGGCCGGCGACCGCGAGCTGGAGGGCACCGACCTCGTCGTCTGGCACACCTTCGGGCTGACCCACGTCCCCCGGCCCGAGGACTGGCCGGTCATGCCGGTCGACTACACCGGCTTCCGGCTCAAGCCGGTCGGCTTCTTCGACCGGAACCCGACCCTCGACGTGCCCCCGAACGCCAGCTCGCACTGCCGTTCCCGGGCGGCCGGCGGCGGCGACAGCCCGGACGACGGCTGCTGCCACGGCTGATCCCGCCGTGGGGAAGACTCCGGTCGCCGACGACGAACGGGGGTCCCATGCCGAAGATGGTCGACCGCGACGAACGGCGCCAGGAGATCCTCGAGGTCACCTGGCGCATCATGGCCACGCGCGGCGCGGAGTCCGCCACGATGCGGGAGATCGCACGTGAGGCCGGCTACGCCAACGGCGCGCTCGCACCGTACTTCGCGAACAAGGACGAACTGGTCGAGGCCGCCTACCTCTTCGTGTTCGAGCGCACCAACGACCGGATCCGGTCCGCCCTCGCCGGCCTGCGGGGGGTCGCGGCGTTGCGCGCGTTCCTCGTGGAGGTGCTGCCCACCACCGAGCTCACCCGCTCGGAGGCCCGGATCGTGCTGCCCTTCTGGAGCCGGATGGTCACCGACGACCGGCTCGCCCGGTTGATGGACGCCACGGCGCAGCACTGGCGCGACGAACTGGCCTCGCTCCTCGCCCAGGGCCGTGCCGACGGCGACGTCACCGTGGCCACCCCCGACACCGTCGTCGCCGAGCAGCTGCTCGCGACCGCCTACGGCCTGCAGGTCCTGGCGCTCCTCCCCGGCTCCCCCGCGTCGCCGGAGACCCAGCTGCAGATGCTCGACCTGGCCGTGGCTGCCCTCCGCGCGACCTGAGACACCCGGCGCACCGCGCACGGCCGTCGCGCCCGTCACCGGACGGCCGTGCGCGGTGCGCCGGCGACCCGTGCGGGAGCGCGCTCGCGGCCTCCCGATTCCGGCGCTGGATCGTATATGCTGCCCGCCACGCTCGGGGCCGAGCCGGGCCGTGTCACCGTCAGGGGAAGAGAATGGTGCAGCCCGTCGCCGGCGCCCTCGCCGTCTCCGTCGCCTCGTCCTTCACGGAGTGGCAGGACCTGGTGTCCCGCTCCTTCGTCCCGCTCTCGATCACCCGTCGCCGCCCGGCACCGTTCCGGGCCGTGCTGCAGAGTCGTGAGCTGCGGGACGCCACGCTGTGCCGGATCAGCGCAGCCAGCCACACCGTCCGCCGCACCCAGGCGCTGATCGGCTCGGCGCAGCCGGTCCACGTCAAGCTGAGCGTGCAGCTGGCGGGGACGTGCCTGCTCGTCCAGGACGGCCGGGAAGCCGTCCTGACCCCGGGAGACCTCGCGGTCTACGACACCAGCCGCCCCTACACGCTGGCCTTCGACGAGGACGTCGAGTCGATGGTGCTGATGTTCCCCCGCGACCTGCTCGACCTCCCCGCCGACCTGATCGGGCAGCTGACCGCCGTGCGGATGGCAGCCGACGCCGGCCTGGCCCGGGTGGTCAGCCCGTTCCTCAGCCAGCTGGCGCAGCACATGGACCAGGTGTCCGGACCCAGCGGGCTCCGCCTGGCGCACAGCGCCCTGGACCTCGTGTCGACGCTGCTGGGGGAACAGCTCGGCGCCGACCGCGAGGCCGACCCGCACCGCCGACTGGTGACCCGGATCCGGGCCTACATCGAGGCCAACCTCGGCGACCCGGACCTCTGCCCGGACAAGGTCGCCGCTGCGCACCACATCTCGACCCGGCACCTGCACAACGTCTTCAGCGCCGAGGGGACCACGGTGGCCGCCTGGATCCGGGCGCGTCGCCTGGAGCACTGCCGGCGCGACCTGCTCGATCCCCTGCAGAGCGACAGGACGGTCGCCGCGCTCGCCGCCCGGCGGGGATTCTCCGACCCGACCCACTTCAGCCGCGCCTTCAAGGAGGCGTTCGACCTCTCACCGAGCGCCTACCGCCACCTCGCCGCCGGCTGACCCGCGTCGGCCGGCGGTCGTCAGTCGACCGACGACCGCGCGGCCAGGAACGCCTGCAGGGTCGCGAGCCGGTGTCGCCGTGCCGCGAGCTCGATCTCGAGCACGTCCGCCCCCGCCTCGATCGCCGTGAGGATCTCCTCGTGCTCGGCCACGCTGGCGGGCGGGCGGCCGGGGACGAAACCGAAGATCGAGTCGCGCAGCGCGGCGAGCCGGCTCCAGCCACGTCCCACGAGGTCCTGCACGTGCGGGTTCGGGCACCGCTCGAACAGCAGGCCGTGGAAGGCCCGGTTCAGCTCGGTGAACCGGTGCGGGTCGAAGTCCTCCAGGCACGCGCGCATCTGGTCGTTCACCTCGCGCGCCGCGGCGATGGTCTCCGCGGACAGCAGCGGAGCAGCCAGCGCGGTCGCGTAGCCCTCGACCAGCGCGAGGGTCTGCATCGTGTTGATGTACTCGGCCTCGTCGACCAGGGCCACCTGGGCCCCCACGTTCTTCACGAAGGTGACCAGCCCCTCGGCCTCGAGCAGCCGGACCGCCTCGCGCACGGGCACGACGCTGACGCCCAGCTCGCCGGCGATCTGGGCCAGGACGAGCCGGTAGCCGGGTGTGAAGCGCCCGCTGGTGATCTGCTCGCGGATCCACTCGTAGGAGAGCTGCGCCTTGCTCGGCGACACCCCGGGGACAGCGCTGGTCATCACCCGGGATCGTCCGCACCGCGAGCGCCGAAGGCCATGCACTGAGCGTATACGAGGCGTCCGGTTCCTCTTCCCGGAGCGCCCGGGATCGTATACGTTGTTCGGCACGTTGCCTGCGGGCCAGCGGGAACGACGTGTCGAGAGGACCTGCCGGTGTCCGTGTCGGAGACAGTCACCTCCGGTCAGCCGACCGGCCCGGCGGCGCGCCCGGGCGATCACCGCTCCCGGCGGCGCATCTGGCCGCTGCTGGGACCGGCGTTCGTGGCCGCCGTCGCCTACGTCGACCCCGGCAACGTGGCCACCAACTTCTCTGCCGGCGCCTCCTTCGGCTACACGCTGCTGTGGGTGATCGTCGCCGCGAACCTGATGGCGATGCTCATCCAGGCGCTCACCGCCAAGCTCGGCCTGGCCACCGGCCGCGACCTGGCCACCAACTGCCGCGAGCGGCTCCCCCGCCCGGTCACCTGGGGGCTGTGGGCGCAGGCCGAGGCCGTGGCCATCGCCACCGACCTCGCCGAGATCGTCGGCGGCGCGGTCGCGCTGAACCTGCTGTTCGGGGTGCCGCTGCCGATCGGCGGGCTGATCACCGCCGTCGTCGCCTTCGTGCTGCTGGCCGCCCAGTCCCGCGGCCACCGGCCCTTCGAGCGGGTGATCGCCGGACTGCTGCTGGTCGTGGGCCTGGGCTTCGGCTACACGCTGCTCGGCGCCGGCATCGACGTGGCGGGCGCGGCCGGGGGCATGGTGCCCTCCTTCCAGGGCGCCGAGAGCATCGTCCTGGCCACGGGCATCCTGGGCGCGACGGTCATGCCGCACGTGATCTACGTGCACTCCGCGCTCACCCCGGGCCGCTACGGCGACGCGGTCTCCGCCGGGCGCACCGCCCGGGGCCGAGGGGGGCTCCTGCGTGCGCAGCGGCTGGACGTGCTGCTCGCCATGGGCGTGGCCGGGCTGGTCAACGCCGCGATGCTGGTGGTCGCCGCCCAGCTGTTCACCGCCGGCGACGACGCGGACACCCTCGAGGGGATCCACGCGGGCCTCGGCGACCAGCTGGGCACCGGCGCGGCCGTGGCGTTCGCCCTCGCGCTGCTGGCCTCGGGCTTCGCCTCGTCGTCGGTGGGCACGCACGCCGGGCAGGTCGTGATGGCCGGGTTCCTCCGCCGGCAGATCCCCGTGCTGGCCCGCCGGCTGATCACCCTCGCCCCCGCCCTGGCGGTGCTGCTGGTCGGCGCCGACCCGACCACGGCACTGGTGTGGTCGCAGGTCGTGCTGAGCTTCGGCATCCCGTTCGCGCTGGTGCCCCTGCTCTGGCTGACCTCCCGCGCGGACGTGATGGGCGGCTGGGTCAACCGGCGGGTCACGACGGCCACCGGCTCGGTCGTCGCCCTCCTGATCATCGCCCTCAACGGCCACCTCGTCGTGACCTTCGTGCTCCCCTGACCCGCCCGTCCGGGCGGGCCCGGACGGGCGGGTGCGGTCAGGCGTAGGGGTCGGCGGTCAGCGTGTACTTCGTCTGCAGGTACTCGTCGATGCCCTCCGCGCCGCCCTCGCGGCCCAGCCCCGAGAGCTTCCAGCCGCCGAAGGGCGCGGCCGCGTTGGAGAGCACCCCGACGTTGAGCCCCATCATCCCGGTCTCGAGGCGGTCGATCATCCGCTGTCCCCGGGCGAGGCTCTCGGTGTAGACGTAGGAGACCAGGCCGTACTCGGTGTCGTTGGCCAGGCGGACCGCCTCGTCCTCGTCGTCGAAGGGCACGATGGCGAGCACGGGGCCGAAGATCTCCTCGCGGAGGATGTCCGATCCGAACTGGACGTCGGAGACGACCGTCGGCTCGTAGAAGGTCCCGGGCCCGGGGACCTCCCTGCCCCCGGTGCGCACCGTGGCGCCGCGCTCGACCGCGTCGGTGACGAGGGCGTGGGCCTTGGCCACGGCACGGTCGTCGATGAGCGGGCCGATCACCACCCCCTCCTCCGTGCCGCGCCCGATCCGCATCTCCCTGACCCGCTCGGTCACCCGCGCGGCGAACTCGTCGGCGACCGAGCGGTGGACCAGGAAGCGGTTCGCGGCGGTGCACGCCTGACCGACGTTGCGGAACTTGGCGGCGAGGGCGCCGTCGACGGCCCGGTCCAGGTCGGCGTCGTCGAACACCAGGAACGGCGCGTTGCCCCCGAGCTCCATCGAGGTGCGGAGCACCCCCTCCGCGGCCTGCGCCAGCAGCCGCTGCCCGACCGGGGTGGAGCCGGTGAACGACAGCTTGCGCAGCCGCGGGTCGCGGATGATCGGCTCGGACACCGCGCCGCTCCGCGACGTGGTCAGCACGTTGACCACACCCGCCGGGAGGCCGGCGTCCTGCAGGAGCTTGGTGAAGTACAGCGTCGTGAGCGGCGTCAGCTCGGCCGGCTTGATCACCACGGTGCAGCCGGCCGCGAGCGCCGGGGCGATCTTCCGGGTGGCCATCGCCAGCGGGAAGTTCCACGGCGTGATCAGGTAGCAGGGGCCGACCGCGTGCCGCGAGACGATCATCCGGCCGGTGCCCTCGGGGTTGGCTCCGTAGCGCCCCTGGATCCGCGCCGCCTCCTCACCGAACCACCGGAGGAACTCCCCGCCGTAGGTGACCTCGCCCCGGGCCTCGGCGAGCGGCTTGCCCATCTCGACGGTCATCAGCAGCGCGACGTCCTCCCTGCGCTCCTGCAGCAGGTCGAAGGCGCGGCGGAGCAGCTCCGCCCGCTCGCGGTGCGGTGTGCGGGACCAGGCGGGGAACGCCGCATCGGCGGCGTCCAGCGCCGCGGCGCCGTCGGCGACGGAGGCGTCCGCGATCGTCTTGACCGGCTGCCCCGTGGCCGGGTCGCGGACCGTGAGCGTCCGGCCGCCCTCGGCCGCACGCCATCGCCCCCCGATGAACAGCCCGTCGGGCACGTCGGCCAGCAGGGCGGACTCGCGACTCTCGCTCACGGCAGCGTTCCTCCGTCGTCGTCGGACTTGCCTGGCACGGAGCCGTCGGCACGCCTTGACCGCCCCGGAGCGGACTATATACGATTTCGCGGGTGACGAAGGGACGGCGATGACCACCGACGAGGGCAACCACCCGGACGATGCCGACCCGCGGTTCGGCGGTCTCCCCCAGCGCCCCGGGAAGATCATCGCGGTGCACCTGAGCTACCCCTCACGCGCCGACCAGCGGGGGCGACGGCCGGCCCACCCGTCCTACTTCCTCAAGCCGTCGAGCTCGGTCGCGGCGTCGGGCGGCTCGATCGAGCGGCCCGAAGGCACCGAGCTGCTGGCCTTCGAGGGCGAGGTCGCGCTCGTGATCGGCACGCCCGCCCGCCGGGTCTCCGTTCCCGACGCCTGGTCGCACGTCGCCTGGGTCACCGCGAGCAACGACTTCGGCCTGTACGACCTGCGCGCGAACGACCGCGGCTCGAACGTCCGCTCCAAGGGCGGCGACGGCTTCACGCCGATCGGGCCGGAGCTGATCGACGCACGGACCGTGGCGCCGGACGCGCTCCGCGTGCGCGTGTGGGTCAACGGCGACCTCGCCCAGGACGACACCACCGCCGGGCTGCTCTTCCCGCTGCCCCAGCTGGTGGCCGACCTGTCCCAGCACCTCACCCTCGAGGCCGGCGACGTCGTCCTCACCGGCACCCCCGCGGGGTCCTCGGTCGTGGTCCCCGGAGACGTGGTCGAGGTCGAGGTCGACGCGCCGGGCGCCCCCGGCGCGCCGACGTCGGGGCGGCTCGTCACCACGGTGACCCAGGGCGCCGTGCCCTTCGACGGGTCCCTCGGGTCGCTCCCCGCGGTGGACGACACGCAGCGCGCCGAGGCCTGGGGCTCGCGCGAGGCCGCCGGACTCCCCGCTGAGCCGCACCCCGCTGGCGCGCTGACCCCCGAGCTGCGGGCCAAGCTGGAGCGGGCCCCGGTCGCCGGCCTGTCCCAGCAGCTGCGCAAGCGCGGCCTCAACGACGTCACGATCGACGGCGTCCGCCCGATGCACCCGGACCGCAAGGTGGTCGGCACGGCCCGCACCCTGCGCTTCGTGCCCCACCGGGAGGACCTGTTCGCCTCCCACGGCGGTGGCTACAACGCCCAGAAGCGCGCGTTCGACGCGGTGGGCAGCGGCGAGGTCGTCGTCATCGAGGCGCGCGGCGAGACCCGCTCCGGGACGCTCGGTGACGTGCTCGCCATCCGGGCGCACGCCCGCGGGGCCGCCGCGATCATCACCGACGGCGGGGTGCGGGACCACGACGCGGTCGCCGCCGTCGGCATCCCGGTCTACTCCGCCGGCGCGCATCCGGCGGTGCTCGGGCGACGCCACGTGCCGTGGGACCTCGACGTCACGATCGGCTGCGGCGGCACCACGGTGCAGCCCGGCGACGTCGTCGTCGGCGACGCCGACGGCGTGATCGTCATCCCGCCCGCGCTCGTCGAGGAGGTCGTCGACGCCGCCCTGGCCCAGGAGGACGAGGACGCCTGGATCGCCGCTCGGGTCGCGGAGGGGCACCCGGTCGACGGGCTGTTCCCGATGAACGCCGCGTGGCGGGCCCGGTACGACGCGGCCCACGGCCGGACAGCGACGCCCTGACGGCGCCCCCGCCCGGCTGACCCGACGCTCCCCCACCCCGCGAGGCCGTTGCCTCTCCCCCACTCCGAGGAGTCCCCATGACCGACACCGCCACGCTCGGCGCGCAGGGCCACGTCCCCGCCGACCTGCCGACCCGCATCCAGCACTACGTCGACGGCGAGCTGGTCGACTCCGCGGACGGTGCGACCTTCGACGTGCTCGACCCGGTGTCGAACGAGGTGTACCTGCAGGCCGCCGCCGGCAAGGCCGCCGACGTCGACCGGGCCGTCACCGCCGCGCGCCGGGCCTTCACCGAGGGGCCCTGGCCGCGGATGCTCCCCCGTGAGCGCTCGAAGGTGCTGCACCGCATCGCCGACATCGTCGAGTCCCGCGACGCCCGGCTGGCCGAGCTGGAGTCCTTCGACTCCGGCCTGCCCATCACCCAGGCGCTCGGGCAGGCGCGGCGGGCGGCGGAGAACTTCCGGTTCTTCGCCGACCTGGTCGTCGCCCAGGCCGACGACACGTTCAAGGTGCCGGGGCGGCAGATCAACTACGTCAACCGCAAGCCCATCGGCGTCGCCGGCCTGATCACGCCGTGGAACACGCCGTTCATGCTGGAGTCCTGGAAGCTGGGCCCGGCGCTCGCCACCGGCAACACGGTCGTGCTGAAGCCGGCCGAGTTCACGCCGCTGTCCGCGTCCCTGTGGGCGGGGATCTTCGCCGAGGCCGGGCTCCCCAGCGGTGTCTTCAACCTGGTGAACGGCCTGGGCGAGGAGGCCGGTGACGCGCTGGTGAAGCACCCCGACGTGCCGCTCATCTCCTTCACCGGGGAGAGCCGCACCGGGCAGGTCATCTTCGGCAACGCCGCCCCGTTCCTCAAGGGGCTGTCGATGGAGCTCGGCGGGAAGTCCCCGGCGATCGTGTTCGCCGACGCCGACCTGGAGGCGGCGGTCGACGCGACCGTCTACGGCGTCTTCTCCCTCAACGGCGAGCGCTGCACCGCCGGCAGCCGGATCCTCGTGCAGCGCGACGTGTACGACGAGTTCGTCGAGCGGTACGCCGCGCAGGCGAAGCGCGTGAAGGTCGGCTTCCCGCACGACCCCGACACCGAGGTCGGCGCCCTCGTGCACCCCGAGCACTACGACAAGGTGATGAGCTACGTCGAGATCGGGAAGAGCGAGGGGCGCCTCGTCGCCGGCGGCGGCCGCCCCGAGGGCTTCCCCGCGGGGAACTTCGTCGCCCCGACGGTGTTCGCCGACGTCCCGCCGAGCGCCCGGATCTTCCAGGAGGAGATCTTCGGCCCGGTCGTGGCGATCACCCCGTTTGACACCGACGAGGAAGCGCTCGCCCTGGCGAACGACACCCGGTACGGCCTGGCCGCCTACGTCTGGACCAACGACCTCAAGCGGGCGCACAACTTCTCCCAGGCCGTCGACGCGGGCATGGTCTGGCTCAACTCGAACAACGTGCGTGACCTGCGCACCCCGTTCGGTGGCGTGAAGGCCTCGGGCCTGGGCCACGAGGGCGGGTACCGCTCGATCGACTTCTACACCGACCAGCAGGCCGTGCACATCACCCTCGGCGAGGTGCACAACCCGACCTTCGGCAAGCACGAGCACCTCGAGCCGTCGCTGGACGACCCGGAACCCCGCTGAGCTGCCCCCACCCGCCGCTCCCCGCGCCCCACCCCCTCACCGCCGGACCACCACTCGAGCAAGGACGCCGACATGACCCGCGCCAGTGACCGCACCCTGACCTCCTCGGGCTTCTACGTCTCCCAGGAGGCGCCGATCCACAGCGACAACCCGATCCCCACGCCGCAGGCGGAGCCCCCGGACGTGCTGCGCTGCGCCTACATGGAGCTCGTCGTCACCGACCTGGCGGCCTCCCGGCAGTTCTACGTCGACGTGCTCGACCTCGTCGTCACCGAGGAGGACGAGGAGACGGTCTACCTCCGGTCGATGGAGGAGTTCATCCACCACAACCTCGTGCTGCGCAAGGGCCCGGTGGCCGCCGTCGCCGCGTTCTCCTACCGCGTGCGCACCCCCGAGGACCTGGACAAGGCGGTCGCCTTCTACACCGAGCTGGGCTGCCGGGTGGAGCGCCGGACGGAGGGCTGGACCACCGGCATCGGCGACTCGGTGCGCGTCGAGGACCCCCTCGGCTTCCCCTACGAGTTCTTCCACGACGTGGCCCACGTCGAGCGCCTGGCCTGGCGTTACGACCTGTACACCCCGGGTGCGCTGGTCCGGCTGGACCACTTCAACCAGGTCACCCCCGACGTGCCCCGCGCCGTGGCCTACATGCAGAACCTCGGCTTCCGGGTCACCGAGGACATCCAGGACGGCGAGGGCATCGTCTACGCCGCGTGGATGCGGCGGAAGCCGACCGTGCACGACACCGCGATGACCGGCGGCGACGGACCGCGCATGCACCACGTCGCGTTCGCCACGCACGAGAAGCACAACATCCTGGCCATCTGCGACAAGCTCGGCGCGCTGCGGCGCTCCGACGCCATCGAGCGGGGACCGGGCCGGCACGGCGTCTCCAACGCCTTCTACCTGTACCTGCGCGACCCCGACGGCCACCGGGTCGAGATCTACACGCAGGACTACTACACCGGCGACCCGGACAACCCGGTCGTCACCTGGGACGTCCACGACAACCAGCGCCGCGACTGGTGGGGCAACCCGGTGGTGCCGTCCTGGTACACCGAGGCGTCCCTGGTGCTGGACCTGGACGGCAACCCGCAGCCGGTGGTCGCCCGGACCGAGAGCTCGGAGATGGCGGTGACCATCGGCGCCGACGGGTTCTCCTACACCCGGCCGACCGAGGGTGAGGAGTCCATGCCGTCGTGGAAGCAGGGCGAGTACAAGCTGGGCAACCAGCTCTGACCCCGGCAGGACACGACCCAGGACCAGGAGAGGACACCCATGCTGGCACCCGAGGTGATCACCGGGCTCGCCGAGGAGCTGGCCGCGGCCGACCGAGAGCGGCGGCTCATCCCGCGCATCACCGCACGCCACCCCGAGGCGACCGTCGAGGACTCCTACGCCATCCAGGGGGTCTGGCGCGACGGGCGGCTCGCCGAGGGGCGGCGGCTGGTGGGCCGCAAGATCGGGCTCACCTCGCGGGCGATGCAGCAGGCGACGGGCATCACCGAGCCGGACTACGGCGTGATGTTCGACGACACCGTCTGGGAGAGCGGAGCGCAGCTCCCCTTCGACGCGTACACCAACGTGCGCATCGAGGTGGAGCTCGCCTTCGTCCTCGGCCGGCCGCTCGAGGGCCCGCACTGCACGGTGTTCGACGTGCTGCGGGCGACCGAGTACGTCACGCCGGCGCTCGAGGTGCTCAACAGCCACATCGAGCTGGAGGGTCGCACCATCGTCGACACCATCAGCGACAACGCCGCCTACGGCGGCATGGTGCTCGGTGGCACCCCGAAGCGCCCCGACGACGTCGACCTGCGGTGGGTGTCCGCGCTGCTCTACCGCAACGAGAGCATCGAGGAGACCGGCGTGGCGGCCGGCGTGCTCGGCCATCCCGCGGTGGGCGTGGCCTGGCTGGCCAACAAGCTGTGGCAGCACGGGGCCGGCCTGGCCGCCGGCGAGATCGTGCTCGCCGGGTCGTTCACGCGGCCGGTCTGGATCTCCCGCGGCGACAGCGTCGTGTGCGACTACGGGACGATGGGGGCGATCTCGTGCCGCTTCGTCTGAGGCCGACGTTCGGCGACGACCTGCGCGACGCGCAGCGACCGCTCGCCGGCATGTGGGTGTGCTCCGGGTCCTCCCTGGTCGCCGAGATCTGCGCGGGGGCCGGCCTGGACTGGGTGCTCGTCGACATGGAGCACTCCCCCAACGGGCTCGAGTCGGTGCTGGCCCAGCTGCAGGCGCTGGCCGGCTACCCGGTCGCCCCCGTGGTGCGCGTGCCGATCGGTGACGTGGTGACCATCAAGCAGGTGCTGGACCTGGGCGCGCAGAACGTCCTCGTGCCGATGATCTCCTCCGCCACCGAGGCCCGGGCCGTCGTGGAGGCCGTGCGCTACCCACCCCGCGGCCGCCGCGGCGTCGGCTCGGCGCTCGCCCGCTCGGCCCGGTGGAACCGGGTCGACGACTACCTCGCCGAGGCGGACACGCACGTGTCGGTGTTCGTGCAGGTCGAGACCGTGGCCGGCGTCGACAACGCGGCCGAGATCGCGGCGGTGGACGGCATCGACGGCGTCTTCGTCGGCCCCTCCGACCTCGCCGCGTCGATGGGCCTGCTGGGCCAGCAGACCCATCCGGACGTCACGGCCGCCGTGCTCCGGGCGCTGGCGGCGATCCGGTCGGAGGGCGCTGCCGCCGGCGTGAACGCCTTCGACCCGGCCGTCGCCCGCACCTACCTCAACGCAGGCGCGTCGTTCGTCCTCGTGGGCGCCGACGTCGCGCTGCTGGCCCGCGGGTCCGAGGCCCTGGCCGCGCAGTGGGTGCCGGCTCCCGACGCGACCGAGCGCGCCTCCTACTGAAACCCGGCTGCGGTCGCGCGGGCGGGAGCGCCGCGCGGCCGTGGCGAGGTGCACCGTGCGCAGCGGCGGCTGGGTCGGGTCGGTGTGGTCCAGCGGTGCCGGGAACAACCGTCGGTCTCCCGGCACGCGGAGGTCCTGGAGGCCCGCGACGACCCCCTCCGGGGTCAGGTCGCCCGACGCGCACGCGCCCTCCCTGGCGTCGGCGCGCAGGTCCGCCCGGGCCCGGCACGGCTCGTCCAGCAGCGACGGGTTGCAGGCCGGCGTGCTCCCGACGACCGGGACGTCCACGCCACGGGAGCCCAGGACGCTGGCCGGCGAGGCCAGCTGGGTCGGGGCCGCGCTGTGCGTCGCTCCACCAGGTGCGCGCCGTCGATCGGGTGGGGACACCGGGGTGGACGCCCCCGGCCCGGCGGCCCGGGCCCTCGTCGTGGTCCGCGGGCCTGGGGGCGAGCACCGTGCTGCACGCCACGCACGCGGGACGACGGCGCGACGCGTCTACGGCGAGGGCGGGCCGGCGTCGGCCCGGCGGGCAGCGCCGGCGTTGCGGTGCCGGTAGTCGGTGAAGCGCGCCTGGGCGGCGGCGAAGCCCGCCAGTGCCTGCGCCCGGTCGGTGAGCCGCACCCCCGAGGGCCAGACCATCTGCACGCCCACGCCGGCCACGGGCGGGTCGATCTCCAGCGCCGTCAGGGGCAGCCCCTCGTAGGAGCGGTCGACGGCGGGGCGCTGCACGAGGACCGAGTAGCCGAGACCCCGGGCGACGAGGGACCGGGTCAGCTCGAAGTCGGTCGTGCGCTGGGCGACCCGCGGGGTGACCCCGGCCTGCTCGAAGACCCGCAGGGTGTGCTGCGCCGCGGGCGGGAGGTCGAGGAGGATCAGCGGCTCCTCCGCCAGCTCGGCGAGGGACACCGAGCCCGCCCCGGCCAGGCGGTGGTCGGCCGGCAGCACGACGTAGGGCCGGACCATGTACAGCAGGACCGATTCCAGGCCGTCGGGCAGGCCCATGTCGTAGACGATGGCCAGGTCGAGGGCGCCGGCGAAGAGCAGCGCCGTGATCTCCTGCTGGCTGCGGGCCACGACGTCCAGCTGCACCTTCGGGTGGTGCTCCGCGGTCCACCGCAGCAGCAGCGGCAGGATCGTGGGCGAGACCGTCACGTAGCACCCGAGGGTCAGCGGACCGGCGAGCTCGGTGCCACCGCTGGCCGTCATCAGCCGCAGCTCCTCCGCGTCGCGCAGGAGCACCGCCGCCCGCTTCCGCAGGTAGACGCCGGTGGGCGTGAGGGAGACGCCGTGGGCCTTGCGGCGCACCACGAGCTGGGTGCGCAGGATCCGCTCGAGCTCGGTGAGCGCGGAGGCGACCGCGGTGGGGGTGACCCGCAGCGTCGCGGCCGCACCGGAGAGGGAACCCGCATCCGCCACGGCGACGAAGCAGTGGAGCTGGCGGAGCGTGTACTCGGCCATCGGCGAACCCCACCTCAGCTTCGGTTGTTGTCAAGGACTTCGAACTTTACCTGGACTGGTGATCGGCGCCACAGTGATCGGACCGCCCGTACCGACGAAGGGCCTCCTCAGGATGACCACGCAGGCCAACGACGTCCGGCCCGTCCCCACCGCCGAGTGGGTGACCATCCCGGACCTGTTCGACGACCCGTACCCGATCTTCCAGCGGCTGCGGGCGGAGGCGCCCGTCCACTGGGTGCCGGCGGTGGACCGCTACCTGATCGTCGGCTACGAGGCCGCGCACGACGTGGAGCAGGACGCGGAGCGCTTCACCGCCGACGAGGCCGGCTCGCTGATGAAGCGGTCGATGGGCCACAGCATGCTCCGCAAGGACGACCCCGAGCACGCGGCAGAGCGGCAGGCCTACGGCGGCGTCCTGCGGCCGCGGGCGATCAAGGCGCACTGGAACGCCGTCTTCGAGGCCAACGCCCGGGTCCACCTGGACCAGCTGAAGGCAGCCGGACCGGGCGCGGACGTCGTCTCCCACTTCGCGGCGCCGTACGCGGCCGAGAACCTGCGACTGGTCCTGGGCTTCCACAACGCCACCGCCGACGACCTGCAGCGGTGGTCGCAGACCCTCATCGACGGCACCGGCAACTACGCCGACGACCCCGACGTGTGGGCTGCGGCGGAGCGCTCGTCCGCCGAGGTCGACACCGCGATCGACGAGATGCTCGCCCACTTCCGGGACGAGCCGGACCACACGCTGCTCTCCGGGTTGGCGGACATGCCCATGTCCCTGGAGGCGCTGCGCGCCAACCTCAAGATGACCATCGGCGGCGGGCTGAACGAGCCGCGCGACGCGATCGCCACCACGCTGTGGGCGCTGCTCTCGCACCCCGGGCAGCGGGAGCGGGTGCTCGCGGGGTCGCGGTGGGCGGATGCGTTCGAGGAGTCGATCCGGTGGGTGGCGCCCATCGGGATGTACCCCCGGCAGGCCACCCGGGACACGGTGCTCGACGGCCTGCAGATCCCCGCAGGCGCGCGGCTGGGCGTGCACGTGGGTGCGGCCAACCGCGACCCGGCGGTCTTCGCCGACCCGGAGAGCTACGACGTCGACCGGCCCAAGGTGCCGCACCTGGCCTTCGGCGGTGGCAGCCACTTCTGCGCCGGGGCCTGGGTCGCCCGCGCGTCGGTGGTCGGTGTCGCACTGCCCCAGCTGTTCGCGGAACTGCCCGAGCTGCGCCTCGACCCCGCCGCCCCCGCGACGATCCAGGGCTGGGTCTTCCGCGGCGTGACCCACCTCCCGGTCCTGTGGTCCTGAGACCCGGACGCCCCGAGAACCCCAGACGACCTGAGAACCCCAGACGCCCTGAGAACTCGAGGAGTTCGACATGCCCACGGTGACCTACCACCACGACGGCGGCACGGCCGACGTCCTCGACGTCGAGCCGGGCACCAGCCTGATGCGCGCCGCCGTCCGCAACGGCGTCCGCGGGATCGTCGGCGAGTGCGGCGGCCAGGCCATGTGCGCCACCTGCCACGTGTACGTCCGCGACCCCTACCTCGGCGCGCTGCCGGACATCAGCGAGGACGAGGAGGAGATGCTGGACTGCACCACCGCCCCGCGGGACGCCGACCGCAGCCGGCTCGGCTGTCAGGTCGTCGTCGGTCCGGACCTCGACGAGATCGAGGTCGACGTCCCGGCCAGTCAGGTCTGAGGGCCGCCCCGTGCAGCACGTGGTGGTCATCGGGGCGGGGCACGCGGGGGTCCAGGTCGCCGAGTCCCTGCGCACCGGCGGCCACGACGGGAGGGTGACCCTCGTCGGGGACGAGGACGCCCTCCCGTACCAGCGCCCTCCGCTGTCCAAGGACTTCCTCGCCCCCGGCGACACGGCCGAACCGCTGCCCCTGCGTGGCGCCCGGTTCTACGCGGAGAACGGGATCGACCTGCGCACCGGCGTGACCGCGACGGTCCTGGACCGTCGGCGCCGGACCGTCGTCCTCGACGACGGCGACGAGCTGCACTACAGCGCCCTCGTGCTGGCCACCGGAGCGGCCAACCGGACCCTCGCCGTGACCGGCAGCGACCTGGCCGGCGTGCACGACCTGCGCACGCTGGCCGACGCCGAGCGACTGCGGGCCGACCTGGAGCAGGCCCGGTCCGCCGCGGTGGTCGGCGCCGGTTTCATCGGCCTGGAGTTCGCCGCCGCGGCGCGGGCGCGCGGCCTCGCGGTCACCGTCCTCGAGACCACCGACCGGCCGATGGGCCGTGCCCTGACCGCCGACATGTCCACCCACCTCGCCGACGCGCACCGGGCGATGGGCAGCGATCTCCGGCTCGGCGAGGGCCTGGCCGGGATCCGCGGCCGGGACGGACGGGTCACCGGGCTGGTCAGCGGTGCCGGTGCCGAGTACGCCGCCGACGTCGTGCTGATCGGCGTGGGGGTCCGCCCCCGGGACGAGCTGGCGACGGCGGCCGGTCTCGTCGTCGACGACGGGATCGTCGTGGACGCCCACCTGCGCACGTCCGACCCCGACGTCTACGCCATCGGCGACTGCGCGAGCTTCCCGATCCCGGGCCTGGGCGGCCGGCGCCGCCTGGAGTCGGTGCAGAACGCCACCGACCAGGGGCGGCACGTCGCCCAGCAGATCCTGGGCGCACCGGCCGGGTACGGCGAGCTGCCCTGGTTCTGGAGCAACCAGGGCAGCCTGCGCCTGCAGATCGCCGGGCTGGCGCAGCCCGGGGACACCACGGTGGTGTGCGGGGACCGCCCGGGGGGTCGCTTCTCGGTCCTGGCGTTCCGCGACGGGGCGCTGGTCGCCGTGGAGTCGCTCAACCGGGCAGCCGACCACGTCGCCGCGCGGCGGGTGCTGTCCGGGGCGGTGACCCCGACGCCGGAACAGGCGGCCGACCCGGCGTTCAGCCTGAAGGACTTCGCCAAGCAGTCGGCGCCCGTGCCATGACCCGATCCGGAGAGACCATGTCCGCACCGATCGACGCCCCGACCGCCGACTGGGTCGACCCCACGGTCCTGGCGCGCGACCCCTACGACACCTACACCCGACTGCGCGAGCTGGGCCCGGTGGTGCGGGTGCCGGCGGTGGGCAAGTACCTCGTCACCTCCTTCGCGGGGTGCCGCGACGTCGAGGCCGACCAGGAGACGTACTCGGCCTCGGTCACCGGCGGGAGCGCGACCCTCGCCCGTGCGCTCGGTGCGCAACCGATGCTCCGCAAGGACGACCCGGACCACGCGGTCGAGCGCCAGACCGTCAACCCGACGCTGCGGCCGAAGAACATCCGGCAGACCTGGGCACCGGTCTTCGAGCGCAACGCCCGGACCCAGCTGGCGGTCCTGCGCGAGCAGGGCCCGGACGACGCCGACCTCAACCGCGACTACGCCGGGCCGGTCGCCGCACAGAACCTCGTCGACCTCCTCGGGCTCCGGGGGGCGAGCGCGGCGGACATGCAGCGGTGGTCGCACGCCTTCATCGCCGGCACCGGCAACCTGCACGACGACGCGGACACCTGGCGCCGCTGCGATGCCGCACGCGAGGAGGTCGACGCCCTGCTGGAGGAGCTCGTCCCGTGGTACCGCCGGCACCCGGACGGGTCGATGACCTCGGCCTTCGTGAACGGCGGGCTGCCGCACGAGGCCGTGGCGGCCAACGTGAAGCTGACCATCTCCGGCGGCATGAACGAGCCCCAGCACATGGTGACCGCCGTCGTCTGGGCGCTCAGCCGCCACCCGGACCAGCGCCGGCGGGTGCTCGCCGACCCGGCACTGTGGCCGGCCGTCTTCGACGAGACGGTCCGGTGGGTCTCCCCCATCGGCATGTACCCCCGGGAGACCACCCGGGCCACCGTGCTGGCCGGCACCCGTCTCCCGGAGCGGGCGCCGATCGGCGTGGTCGTCGCGGCGGCGAACCGCGACCCGGCGGAGTTCGACGGCGCAGCGGAGTTCGACAGCGCACGCCCCAGACGGTCGCACCTGGGCTTCGGCAGCGGCGTCCACCTGTGCGCCGGGCACTGGGCGGCCCGCATCTCCATCGGGGAGATCGCGGTCCCGCTCGTCCACGAGGCCCTCCCCGGTCTGCGGAGCGATCCACGGCGTGCGGAGCAGTGGGCCGGCTGGGTCTTCCGGGGGCTGTCCTCCCTGCCGGTCACCTGGGGGCCGGAGTGACGTCCGCGGGACCCGGACCGGGGCCGCAGGTCACGACTGTGCACAGGCACGGGCAGACCCCTATGTCCGGGGCCTCCGGGCATCTAGCGTGTGCATTTCGGGCTCACTGCTCGTATTCCGAGTTGGTCAAGGAGTGAGCGTGCTTCTCGCAGACCCGCCGTCCTCGACCGGGCCGGGCGACGCCGACGGACCCCGTCCGACGGCAGCCGAGGCCTCCGCGATCGAGGAGCACGCCCTCGACACCTTCCAGACCGCGGTCTCCTCCGCCTGTGCCCCCGTCCGGATCCGACCGGCCCAGGGCGCCTCCTTCCAGGGCCAGGTGCGCAGCGCCCGGGCCGACGGGCTGCTCGTCGCCTCGCTGACCACCGGGGCGAACTCGGTCTCCCGCACCGGGCGCCTGCTCAGCTCCACCGACCCCGAGTTCGTCAAGCTGACCTGGCCCCGCCACGGGGTCGTGCGGCTGACGCAGGACGGGCGGGAGTGCGAGATCCGGGCGGGCAGCCTGGTCGTCTACGAGACCATCCGGCCCTACCAGCTGCACACCGTCAGCCCGCGCTGGGAGGCCGTCGTCGTCGCCGTCCCGCGCGACCGGCTGGAACCGCACCTGCGGCAGCTCAGCGAGCGCACCGCGGTGCCGGTGCCGGCGACGAGCGGCCCCGCCCGGGCGCTCGCCCTCATGGTCGACGAGCTGGCCCGGTGCGACGACGCCGGACTGGGCGACTCCGCCGCCGCCATCCACCTCGGTGACGCACTCGTGTCGATGCTGCTGGCTGTCTACAACGGGTTGCCGCAGATCGCCGGGGCAGGACGGATCAACCTGGCCGACCGGGTCCGCGCCCACGCGCTGGCCCACCTGGGCGACCCCGGCCTGAGCGTCGACTCCATCGCCGCGGCCCTCGGGGTCTCGGTGCGCCAGGTGCACAAGATGTGCGCGCAGGAGGGGTTCTCCGCGGCAGCCTGGATCCGCCGTCGCCGCCTGGAGCGGATCCGCCGGGACCTGCTGGACCCGGCGCTGGCCGGGCGCACCACGCCGGCCATCGCCGCCCGCTGGGGCATCCTGGACACCACCCACCTGGCGCGCCAGTTCCGCGCCGCCTTCGGGGAGTCCCCGGCGGAGCTGCGCCGCCAGCACACCCGCGCCGCCTGAGCCCCCCGCCGCTCGAGGGCACGCCGCTCGAGGGCACGCCGGCCGGGGCCGCCGGTGCACGAATTGGCGGTCGACCGTGCGCGGGATGGCGGGGGGCCGGGTGCGCCCTGCCGTGGACTGTGCGGACACCCGGCGCCGCTCTCCGCGGCCGCCCACGCCGATCCCGGAGGCGCCCGTGCCCCCCACCCCGCCCACCCCTGACCTGGTCGTCACCGGGGCCCGCATCTGGACCCTCGACCCGGAGCGGCCGTGGGCGGAGGCGCTCGCCGTGCGGGACGGCGTCCTCGTGGCGGTCGGCCCCGCCGACGAGGTCACCCGACACGCCGGCCCGGGCACGGAGGTGCACGACCTGGCGGGCGCGCTGGTGCTCCCCGGCCTGGTCGACGGGCACGTGCACCTCAACCTGGCCGGCGCGCAGGCGGCCTTCGAGCTGCCCCTGCTGCCGACCGACACGCTGGACGAGGTGCTGGCCAAGGTGCGCGCCTGGGCCCGGGAGCTGCCGCCGGACGCCTGGGTCGTGGGCGGCATCCTCGGCAGCACCGTGCTCGGCGAGCTGACCGACGAGCAGCACCGGCTGGCCCTGGACGAGGCCAGCGGCGGCCGCCCGGTGCTGATCCGGGACGACACCATGCACAACCGCTGGGTCAGCTCGCGGGCGCTGGAGCTGATGGGGGTCGGTCACGACACCCCGGACGAGGAGGGGGGCCGTTTCGTCCGCGATGCCGGGGGCCGGCTCACCGGCGTGCTGCACGAGCTCGCCTCGGCGCGGGCGGAGTCGGCCTTCGCCGCGTCCATCGCCGACCCGACGGCCCGCATCCGCGAGGCGGTCGCCACCGCGGTGCGGGTGCTGAACTCCTACGGGATCACCAGCGCCCAGGAGGCCGCGACGATGGGCGCGCCGCTCGCCGCGCTGCGCGACCTCGAGGCGCGGGGCGAGCTGACCCTGCGCGTGGTGGCCTCCCTGCCGGTGCGGCCGTTCCTGGAGGAGGGCCCGGTCGGTGCGGAGCTCATCGACGACGCACGGACGCAGCGCAGCGACCTGGTCCGGCCGGACTTCGTCAAGATCGTGCTGGACGGGGTGCCGATGACCCGGACGACGGCGCTGCTGGAGCCCTACCTGTGCCGGCACGGCGAGCCCGCCACCACCGGCGAGCTGTACTTCACGCTCGCCGACCTGGTCGCCGAGGTCGAGCGGTGCCACGACCTCGGGCTGGGGGCGAAGTTCCACGCCACCGGGGACGCCTCGGTGCGGCTGGTGCTCGACGCCGTCGAGCAGGTGCGCAGTCGACGGGGTGACGGGCCGCGGTTCCAGATCGCGCACACGGAGTACGTGCACCCCGACGACCTCCCCCGCTTCGCCGCCCTCGGCGTGGTCGCCGACGCCTCACCCCACCTGTGGTTCCCCGGGGTGATCCAGGACAGCATCGCCGTCCACGTGCCCGAGGACGTCGTCGCCGCCTCGTGGCCGTTCCGCGACCTCGTCGACTCCGGCGCCCTGGTCGCCGCCGGGTCGGACTGGCCGTGCGCCGCGCCCACCCCCGACCCGTGGACCGGGCTCGAGGCGATGGTCACCCGGCGCAACCCCGATCCGGCCGTGCCCGGCGCGCTCAACCCCGCGCAGGCGCTCACCGTGCAGGAGGCCGTCACCGCCTTCACCGCGCACCCGGCGGAGGCCTTGGGCCTGGGCGACGTCACCGGCAGGCTCACCCCGGGCCGGGCCGCGGACTTCGTCGTCGTGGACCGCGACCTGTTCGCGGTCGAACCGGAGCAGGTGCACCGCACGCGGGTGCTGCGCACGTACTTCGCCGGCCGGGTGGTGTACACGGCCGAGCCGGCCGGCTGACCCGCCCGGTCACGGCGCGGGTGCGCGAAACGGCGAACCCGGGTGCACGAGATGGTCACCGGCCACCGGCCGCGCGGCCCAGAGTGCGTGATGCCCGCCACAGGACGGCGGACGCCCCGCGACACGGCGGGGAACACCGAGCGAACTCCCGATGGAGGACCACGTGGCCGACAGCGCCGTCGACCTGCTGATCACCGGAGCTGTCGTGCACACGCTCGATCCCGCCCGGCCGCGCGCCGAGGCGTTCGCCGTCCGCGACGGGCAGGTGGTCGCGGTCGGCTCGGGCGCGGAGCTCGCCGGTCTCGCCGGGCCGGGGACCACCGTCGTCGACCTCGGCGGGCAGGTCGTGCTGCCCGGGCTGATGGACGTGCACAACCACCACGGCGTGGCCGGGGAGGCCGACCTGCACCAGCTGCTGGTGCCGGCCACCGCCGGCCTGGACGAGCTGCTGGACGCGGTCCGGCGGTACGCCGCCGGTCTCGAGCCGGGCGCCTGGGTGGTCGGCGAGTCCTGGGGCTCGGGGCTGATCGACCAGCTGTCCACGGCCGAGGCGCTGGCCGCGCTCGACGCCGCCTCCGCCGGGCACCCGGTGCTGCTCACCGACGACAGCCACCACAACAAGTGGGCCAACACCGCGGCGATGACCGCCGGCGGCATCTTCGAGCTGACCGCCGACCCGGCCGGCGGCCGCGTCGTCCGGGATGGCACCGGCGCCCCCACCGGGGTGCTGTTCGAGGCGGCCGGCGGGCTGGTGCAGCGCGCCTGGGCGGCCACCGTCGAGCGCGACACCGAGTACGCCGCGCGCAACTCCGAGCGCGGCATCGAGATGCTGCACGCCCACGGCGTCACCGCCTTCCAGGACGCCGCCGCCTCCCTGGACACCATGGCCGGGTTGCAGAAGCTCGACGCCGAAGGCCGGCTGCAGGCCTGGGTGGTCACCTCGATGCTGGTCAACGACTTCATCTTCGGTACCGAGCTGGTCGGCGAGGGGCTGCTCTCCCAGGGCGAGCGGTTCCGCACCCGGCACCACCGGCCGGACTTCGCCAAGATCTTCCTGGACGGCGTGCCCACCTCGCGTACCGGTGCCTTCCTGGAGCCCTACCTCCCCGACGAGCACGGCGCCTGCGTCACCGGGCACACCACCATGCCGATCGAGGAGCTCGCCGGCTGGCTGCGCCGCGCCGCCGACCTGCGCATCGGGCTGAAGATCCACTGCACCGGCGACGCCGCGGCGCGGATGGTGCTCGACGTGGTCGCCGCGGGCCGGGCCGAGGGGCTGACCGTGCCGGTGCAGATCGCGCACGGGCAGTACCTGCACCCGGACGACATCGCCCGCTTCGGTGAGCTCGACGTGGTCGCCGACATCTCCCCCGCGCTGTGGTTCCCCGGCGTCATCGTCGAGGCGCTGCGCACCGTGCGCGCCGAACCGCAGGCCAGCCGGCTGCAGCCCAACCGCGACCTGCTCGACACCGGCGCCGTGGTCGCCGGCGGCTCGGACTGGCCGGTGTCGGAGTCCCCGGACCCGTGGCTGGGCATCGCCGGCCTGGTCACCCGCGCCGACCCCACCGGGCAGTTCCCCGGCACGGTCTGGCCCGAGCAGGCGATCACCGTCGCCGAGGCGGTCGCCGCCTACACGACGTCCGCGGCCCGGGCGATGGGGCTGGCCGACGTCACCGGCTCGCTGACCCCGGGGCTGTCGGCCGACTTCGTCGTCCTCGACCGCGACCCGTTCGCCGTCCCGGCCGAGGAACTCGGCTCGGTCACCACCCTGCAGACCTGGTTCGCCGGCCAGCAGGTCTACCGCCGTTCCTGATCCCGCCCCTCCCCAGAGATCGAGGCCCCGCATGTCCACAACAGGTCGTCGCGCCACCGTCGCCGCGGTTGTCCCCCTGACGCTCACCCTGACGCTCGCCGGGTGCAGCACCACCACCGAGACCGGCACGGGTGCCGCCCCCTCGTCCTCCGACGGCGGCACGACCGAGGTGGACACGATCCTCTTCGACTTCCCCTTCACCTCGCTGCCCATCTACTCCGTGCTCAGCGGGCAGCTCGCGGACTACGCCGCGGAGCAGGGGGTGACCGTGGAGTTCACCAACGACAACAGCGACCTCTCCACGCAGGTGTCGAACCTGACCACGTACCTCAACAGCGACGTGGACGCGGTGGTGTCCTTCCCGATGGACCCGGCGAGCGTCGAGTCCCTCGCCCAGCAGTACATGGACGCCGGCAAGTACTGGGTCACCTACGCCGGGGACATGGACAACCAGTCCAGCACGCTGCAGTTCAGCTTCGAGGAGTCCGGGCGGATGCTCGCCGAGGACGCCGCGCAGTGGGCGGCGGAGAACCTCGACGGCGCCCCGAAGGTGCTCGTGCTGGAGGACCAGCTGACCCAGATCGGGCAGGAGCGCACCCGGGGGATCGTGGAGGGCCTGGCCGAGGCCGCGCCGGACGCCGAGATCGTCGCCCAGCAGCAGGCGGTGACGCCGCAGGACGCGTTGACGGTGACCAACTCGGTGCTGGCCGCCAACCCGGACGTCGACATCGTGCTGGCCGCCGTGGGCGACGCCGCGCAGGGCGCCTACCAGGCGCTGCTGTCCACGGGCCGGGCCGCGGACGACCCGGAGACCTACGTGGGCGGGCTGGACGGCAACCTGTCGCTGTTCCAGGAGATGCAGAAGGGCAACATGGTCCGCGGCGTGGTCACGGTGAAGTCCGAGGACATCGTGAAGGCCACCATCGACATCCCGCTGGCCCTGGGCCGCGGGGAGGAGCCGGAGACCGACGTCCCGGTGTACCTGGTCACCCCGGACAGCCCGGACCTGCAGGAGTACATCACCGCCTTCGGCGGCTGACCGCCGGGGAGCGGCGGCCCCGGGGCCGCCGCTCCCCGCCCTCCCGGACGACAGGACCCCCCATGACCGTCTCCATCCGTGGCCTCACCAAGCGCTACGGGGCCACCCTCGCCCTCGACGACGTCGACCTGGACCTCGCCGCCGGTGAGGTGCACGCGCTGCTCGGGCACAACGGGGCGGGCAAGTCCACCGTGATCAAGTGCCTGGGCGGCGGCACCTCCCCCAGCGCGGGGACCATCGAGATCGACGGCACCGAGCACCGCGCCCTCGATCCCCGGTCCTCGATCGCCGCCGGCATCGCGGTGATCTACCAGCACCTGAGCCTCATCGACCGGCTCAGCGTCACCGAGAACCTCTTCCTCGGGCAGGAGACGACGACGGCGAAGGTCTTCGTGCGTCGCGGCGAGCAGCGCGCCCGGGCGGTGCAGCTGCTCGCCCGGGTGGGCCTCACCGTCCCGCCGGACACGCCCGTGCGCGAGCTGACCATCGGTCAGCGTCAGCTCGTGGAGATCGCCAAGGCGCTGAGCCGGGACGCGCGTCTGCTCGTCCTCGACGAACCCAGCGCCGCGCTGTCCCCGGTGGAGTCCCGCCGGCTGGCCGGGCTCGTCCGCCAGCTCAAGGGCGAGGGGATCGCCGTCCTCTACGTGACCCACCTGCTCAACGAGGTGGTCGAGCTGGCCGACCGCACGACCGTCATGCGGGACGGACGCGTCGTCTGGTCCTCGCCGATGGCCGGGGTGACCAAGGACGACCTGGTCACCGCGGTCAGCGGGCGGGCGCACGGAGCCGCCGTGGCCCCGGCCCCGGTGGCCGCCGACGCCGCGCCGGTGCTGTCCGTCGACGGGCTCCGTGCGCCCGGCCTGCCCGGGATCTCCCTCACGGTGCGTCCCGGGGAGATCGTCGGCCTGTACGGGCTGGTCGGGGCCGGCCGGTCCCGGCTCCTGGAGACGCTCTTCGGCCGGCGCCGGTCGACCGGCGGCACGGTGCACGTCGACGGGCAGCCGGTCGAGGTCGGCGGGCCGGACGACGCGATCCGCGCCGGCCTGGCGCTGGTGCCCGGGGACCGGCTGCAGCAGGGGCTGTTCGGCTCGCTGTCCTCGGCGGAGAACACCGTCATGCGGGTCATGTCGCTCACCGCCCGGGCCGGCTGGCGCCGTCGCGGTGCGGAGCGACAGCTCTTCCGGTCCGCCGCCGAGGCCTTCGGGCTGCGCCCCGCCGACCCGTCCGTGGTGGTGTCCCGGCTCTCCGGCGGCAACCAGCAGAAGGTGCTGATCGCCCGCTGGGTCAACGACCGGGCCGGGACCCGGGTGCTGCTGCTCGACGACCCCACCCAGGGTGTCGACGTCGGGGCCCGGTCGGAGATCTACCGGGTGGTGCGGCAGGTGGCCGCCGAGCGGGGCCTCGGCGTGCTGTTCGCCAGCAACGACCCCGACGAGGTCGTCGCGCTGGCGCACCGCTGCCTGATCATGCGCAAGGGCCGGGTCGTCGACGAGCTGGACATGCGCGACACCGACGAAGAGACGCTGCTCGACCTCATCCACCGCGACCTGGAGCACACCCGATGAGCACCGCATCCCCGCCCGCCGTCGACGGCACCGAGGGGCGCACCGCCTCCGCGGCCCCCGCGGCGGCAGCGCCCTCCCCGGTCGGCGCCGCCGTGGCCTGGCTGGTCAAGAACCCGCTCGTGGTCCTGCTCGTCGTGATGGTGGTGGGCATCCAGCTCGCCACCGGCAGCCAGCTGAGCTGGGGGAACCTCCGCGGGGTCTTCCTGGACGCCGCGGTGATCGCGATCGTCGCCGCCCCGGTCGGGATGCTGGTCATCTCCGGCTACATCGACCTGTCGGTCGGCTCGACCCTGGCGCTGGGCGGCGTGGTGGCCGGCAAGGTCGTCCAGTCCGGCGCGAGCCCGGGGGTGGCCGTGCTCGCCGCCGTGGCCGCGGGCGCCGCCGTCGGCGTCGTCAACGCGGTGCTGACCACGGTGTTCGGGCTCTCCTCGTTCATCGTGACGCTCGGCATGCTGACCGCCGTCCGCGGGCTCGCCCAGCTGGTCACCCCGCTGCCGTTGAGCAACTTCGGCGACGCGTTCGGCTTCCTGGGCATCGGCAACATCGCCGGCATCCCGCTGGCGGCGCTCATCGCCGTCGTCGTGCTGGTGGTCGCCGGGGTCTTCCTCACCCGGACGCCGGCCGGCCGGCACGTCTACGCCATCGGCGTCAACCGGGAGGCGGCCTTCCTGTCCGGGGTCGACGTGCGGCGGATCCCCTTCCTGCTCTTCGTCGCCACCGGGGCGGCCGCCGGCCTGGCCGGGGCGATCACAGTGGCCCGGCTGAACAGCGCACCGGCCAGCCAGCTGGGCCTCGGCTTCGAGCTCTCGGTGCTCACCGCCGTGCTGCTCGGCGGCATCGCCCTGACCGGCGGCGAGGGCAGCATGGTCGGCGTGCTCGTCGGGGTGCTCTTCCTGGGCCTGCTCCGCAACGGGCTCACCCTGCTGGGTGTCCCCACCTTCTGGCAGAACGTCGCCAGCGGCCTCGCCCTGGTGGCCGCGGTCGGCATCGCGGCGGCCACCCACCTGGCCCGCGGGAAGCTGCAGGCCCGGGAAGCGCGCCGGCTGGACGACGCACCGGCGACCGGCTGAACCCCCTCACCCCGGACGCCGGTGCGTCCACACCACCCACCCACCGCACACCCACCCACCGCACACCCACCCACCGCACACCCACCCACCGCACACCCACCCACCCGACCCCGGAGGCCGACGATGACCACCCCCGACGTGACCACCCCCGTGGACACCACGCAGCAGACCCCCACCGTCCAGCAGCTGCTGGCGGGCATCACCGACCCCGCCGGCCGGGAGGTCCTGGACCCCGCGACCGGTGAGGTCGTGGGCCGGGTCGCCTTCGGGTCGGCCGAGGACGTCGACCGCGCCGTCGAGCGGGTGCGCGCCGCGCAGCCGGCCTGGGCCGCCCGGGCCGACGCCGACCGGATCGAGCTGCTGCAGCGCGCCGCCGACGCGGTCGAGGCGTCCGCCGAGGCGCTGGCCGAGCTGCTCTCCCGCGAGCAGGGCAAGCCGCTCAACGGCCCCAACGCCCGCTTCGAGGTCGGCGCCTGCGCCGCCTGGCTGCGGGCCACCGCGGCCACCGAGCTGCCGGTGGAGACCGTGGTCGACGACGGCGAGACCCACGCCGAGCTGCACTACCGCCCCGTCGGGGTGGTCGGGGCGATCGGCCCGTGGAACTGGCCGATGATGATCACCATCTGGCAGATCGCCCCCGCCCTGCGGATGGGCAACACCGTGGTGGTCAAGCCCTCGGAGTACACCCCGCTCAGCGTGCTGGCCCTGGTGCAGGTGCTCAACGACGTGCTCCCCGCCGACGTGCTCACCGCCGTCGCCGGCAGCGGCGACGTCGGCGCGCGGCTGTCGGCCCACCCCGACGTGGACAAGCTGATGTTCACCGGCTCCACCGCCACCGGCCAGGCCATCATCAAGAGCTCGGCCGACACGGTGAAGCGGCTGACCCTGGAACTCGGGGGCAACGACGCGGGCATCGTGCTGCCCGACGTCGACCCGAAGGCCGTCGCCGAGGGCCTGTTCTGGGGTGCCTTCATCAACACCGGGCAGACCTGCGCCGCCCTCAAGCGCCTCTACGTGCACGCCGACGTCTACGACGACGTCTGCGCCGCCCTCGTGGAGGTGGCCCAGGCCATGCCGATGGGTCGCGGCCTGGACGAGCAGAACGTGCTCGGCCCGCTGCAGAACCGCGCGCAGTACGACATCGTGGCCCGGCTGGTGGAGGCCGCCCGGGACGGCGGCGGGAAGATCCTGCTCGGTGGCGACCCGGACCCCTCGGCCCCGGGCAACTTCTACCCCACCACGCTGGTCGCCGACATCGACGACGAGAACCCGCTCGTCGCGGAGGAGCAGTTCGGTCCCGCGCTGCCGATCGTCCGCTACGACGACGTCGACCAGGCCGTGGCCATGGCCAACCGGCTCGACGTCGGGCTGGGCGCCTCCGTCTGGAGCAGCGACCGCGAGGCGGCCCTGGCGCTGGCCGCCCGGCTGGAGGCCGGCACCGTCTGGATCAACAAGCACGGCGGCGTCCACCCGATGATCCCCTTCGGCGGGCACAAGAAGTCCGGCTACGGTCTGGAGTTCGGGGTGGAGGGCCTCAAGGCCGTCGCCGTTCCCCAGGTCATCAGCTACTGACGGTTCCTCCCGCCGACACCCCACCCGCACTCGACGTCGAGGAGCGACCATGCCGATCACCACCCGTACGTCCGTCATCCGCCAGGCCCCCGGCAGCTACGAGACCGTCGAGGTCGAGCTCGACGACCCGCGCCAGGGGGAGGTCACGGTCAAGCTGGCCGCGTCCGGGCTCTGCCACTCCGACGACCACGCCGCCACCGGCGACGTGCCGGTCGGCGTCTACCCCTACGCCGGGGGGCACGAGGGCGCCGGCGTGGTCACCGCCGTCGGGCCGGACACCCCCGGCTTCGAGGTCGGTGACCACGTCGTCTTCTCGTTCCTGCCCGCGTGCGGGACGTGCGAGTACTGCGCCCAGGGCAGGAGCAACCTGTGCGACCTGGGCGCCTCGCTGCTCACCGGCGCCCGGGCGGAGGACCCGACCAGCTTCCGGATGCACCTCGACGGGCAGCCGGTGGGTCAGCAGTGCGGCATCTCCACCTTCAGCGAGCACACCACCGCCTCGGTCGACTCGGTGATCAAGATCGAGAAGGACATCCCGCTGAAGACCGCGGCGCTGATGGGCTGCGCGGTGCCCACCGGGTTCGGCTCGGCGGTCAACTCCGCCGGCGTCCGGCCCGGGCACGTCGTCATCGTCATGGGCATCGGCGGGATCGGCGCCAACGCGCTGCAGGGCGCCGCGCACGCCGGGGCGGGCACGATCATCGCCGTCGACCCGGTCGCCGCCAAGCGGGAGTGGGCGGCGACCTTCGGCGCCACGCACTCCTTCGCGACGATGGAGGAGGCCGCCGACCACGCCCGCTCGCTCACCAACGGCCAGGGGGCCGACTCCGCCATCGTGACCGTCGGCGTGGTGCAGGGCGAGCACGTGGCGCAGGCGCTGGCCGCGGTCCGGAAGGCCGGCACGGTGGTGCTGACGGCGCTCGGGGACATCACCGCCGCCGGGGCGCCGATCGCGCTGGGCGACCTGACCCTGATGCAGAAGCGGCTGCAGGGCTCGCTGTTCGGCGAGTCCAACCCGCGGCGGGACATCCCGAACCTGCTGCGCATGTACACGAGGGGGCAGCTCAAGCTCGACGAGCTGGTCACCAAGGAGTACTCACTCGACCAGGTCGCCGAGGCCTACGAGGACATGCACGCCGGCCGCAACATCCGCGGTCTCGTCGTCTTCGACTGACCACGGTCGTTCCCGGCCCCGGCCGCGGCCCTCCCCCGGGGCCGCGGCCGGGGCCGTCGCGTACCGCGTGCCGGGCACGGTCCCGGCGCGTCCGGCCGGGTCGTCAGGCGGGGAACGCGGACCGCGCGTGGTAGCCGTGGTCGGCGAGCAGGGAGACGCCGTTGACCGCGCGCGACCGCGGTGAGGCGATGCTCAGCACCAGCCAGGCGATGTCCTCCGGGGTGCTGACCGGGTAGCCGACGCCCTCCCACGAGTCGCGACCCAGGCCCTCGCGCGCCATGGGCGTGTCCACGATCGACGGGCAGACGCTGTTGACCCGGATGCCGAACGGCTCGTGCAGCTCCACCGACAGCGCCCTGGTCAGCTGCACCAGGGCGCCCTTCGACGCGTTGTAGGCCAGCATCCCCGGCACCGCGACGAAGCCGGAGTCGCTCCCGATCAGCGTGCAGGTCGGGGCGCTGCCCGCCCGCAGGTGGCGCAGCGCCGTCTTGACCAGCAGGAAGGGCCCGGCCACGTTGACCCGCTGCACCTCCAGGAACCCGGCGGCCGGCACCGCGTCGACCGCGGCGCCGAGCTCGCCGGCGATCCCGGCGCTGCCGACCACGTGGTCCAGGCCGCCCAACCGCCCGGCGATGGTGTCCACCGCCGCCCGCAGCGACTCCTCCTCCCCCACGTCGCCGACGACCCCGACGACGTCCGCACCGGGGTGGCCGGCCTCGAGCTCGGCCAGGGCCGCCGCCATCCGCTCGGGGCTCCGCCCGACGACGCCGACCGCCGCGCCCTCCGCCAGGAAGGCGGCAGCCACGGCGAGGCCGATGCCGGACGTGCCGCCCGTCACCAGGACCCTGCTGCCGGCCAGACCGAGATCCACCATGTCGTGCGCCTCCTGAACGGGACCGTGGGTGAGCGGGCAGGGACCCCGGGACTCCGCCGGCCGGCGTGGCCAGGGAGCCCCGGGGTCCGGGTGGGGCTGCCGCCGGGGACTACTGCTGGGCCGGCAGGCCCGCGTCCACCGGGGGCGCCGACGGGTCGAACCGCTCGAGGTCGGTGCCCAGCGCCTCGTAGACGCGGGGGCGGCTGCTGCGCAGCAGCGCGGCGTACCCCAGGCCACCGATCAGCGCGACGACCAGCAGCCACGGCATGAGCCGCACGTAGAGCGCGTCGGACCCGGCCACCAGCGCGAAGTTGTCGATGGCCATGACGCAGATCGCCAGCAGCCCCAGCAGGCCCAGCCCAGGAGCCACGAAGGTCGACCACCACCGCGTGTCGCGCGCCCGGCGGAAGTGCGTGACGACCGAGAGGGCGGCCAGCAGCTGCAGCACGAGGACGCACAGCGTGCCGAAGCCGATCATGACCGGCACCAGGGTCATGATCGGGTCGAGGTCCAGGACGGCGAAGAGCGTCGCGACCGCGACGGCGAAGACGAAGTTGGTGAGCAGCGCCGTCTGCGGCGCACCGTTGCCCCGGGTGGTGGCGAGCCCGTGCGGCAGGATCCGCACCCGGCCCAGCGCGTACAGGTAGCGGGCGGCCATGTTGTGGAAGGCCAGCAGCGCGGCGAACAGGCTCACCATGAGCAGGACCTGCGCCAGGTCCAGCAGCACCGAGCCGAGGTACTCCTCCATCAGCACGAAGACGAAGTCGCCGGTGGCCAGCCGGTCCACGGCCACCTGCTGCGCGTCGTCGACCCCGGCCGCGCTCACCAGCGCCCACACGGTCAGGGCGTGGATCCCGGCGATGATCGTGATGGCGGCGTACGTCGCGCGGGGGATGGTGCGGTGCGGGTCGCGGGACTCCTCGCCGAAGAGCGCGGTCGCCTCGAAGCCCAGGAAGGCGGTGGCGGCGAAGAGCAGGGAGATGCCGATGGACCCGCCGAACATCACGTCGGTGCCGAAGACGGAGAGGCTGAAGCCGGTCTGCACGAGCACCGCGACGCAGAACACCGCGAGGACGAGGGTCTCCAGCACCAGCGCGACGCCCAGCACCTTGGCGCTGATGTCGATCCCGCCCCGGGCCAGGAGGAACGAGGCGATCATCATCGCCAGGCCCGCCAGGTACCAGGGGACGTCGATGCCGACCAGGTCGGTGACGATGATCGAGGTGAAGAACCCGGACGTGCCGATCGCGCCGGCGACGAAGAAGTTGTAGCCCATCGTGGCGATGAAGCCCGCGACGAGCCCGGCCGGCCGGCCCAGGCCCCGGACGACGAAGGCGTAGAACCCGCCGGCGTTGACCAGCTCGCGGGACATCTGCGCGTACCCGACGGCGAACAGCAGCAGGATGGCGGCCACCGCCAGGACCGCGAAGACGACGCCGCTGCCGTTGCCGAGCGCGATCGCCAGCGACATGACGACGATGGCGCCGGTGAGGGGGGCGACGGCGGCGAGGACGAGGAACACGACCCCGGGCACGCCGAGCTGGTTGGCAGCGAGCCGGGACGCGGGTTCGGCGTTGGACGCGGTCATGGCACTTCCCTTCGGGGTGGGTCCGGAGGCCAGCTGGAGATCCACCGCCGGCCCCGGCGGAGTTGCTGGTGAGGGTGCTGCCCGTCACAGGCGACGACCAGGATCTGAGCGCACAGTTCTTGACGTCGCGCGCTCACTGCCGAGCCCGGCGTCCGGGGTCAGCCCCGCTGGCCGGCAGCGCGCAGGACGGGCGCCAGCCGGGCGACCAGCAGGTCGGCGTGCTCGTCGTCGAAGGCCAGCGGCGGCCGGATCTTGAGCACGTCGTCGTCCGGCCCGATGCGGCTGATCAGCACGTCCGACGCCACCATGCCCTCGACGACGGCCTTCGCCGCCGGTGCGTTCGCCCGGGCGGGATCGTCGGGCTCGACGAAGGAGAGCCCGAGGTAGAGGCCCTGCCCCTTCACCGCGCCGGTCACCGCGCTCTCCGCCGCCAGCCGGAGGAACTCCTCGCGGAGTGCAGCACCCACCCGCTTGGCGCGGCCCATCAGGTCCTCGTCCCGCATGACGTGCAGGACGGCGAGGCCGACGGCGGAGCTGACCGGGTTGCCGGCGAAGGTGTTGAAGTACATGTTCCGCCGGCCGAAGTCCTCGAGCAGCTCCTCCCGCGTCACCACCCCGCCCATCGGGTGGCCGTTGCCCATGGGCTTGCCCAGGGTGACCAGGTCGGGCGTGATGTCGAACAGCTGGTGCCCCCACATGACCGTGCCGCAGCGGCCGAAGCCGGACTGCACCTCGTCGCTGATGACCAGTCCCCCGGCGGCCTGGACCCGCCGGCAGAGGCCCTCGACGTAGCCGGCGGGGAGCCGGGGCAGGCCCTCGGAGCTGAACAGCGGGTCGAACAGGAGCGCCGAGACCCCGTGGCCGGCCTCCTGGAGCGAGGCGATGGCGTGGTCGACCGCGGCCAGCCCGTCGCGCAGCGCCTGGTCCTCGTCGGTGCCGTCGTCCGTCCCCGGCCGGTCCAGGTCCGGGAGGTGCAGCGCCCGGACGTGGGCGCCCAGCGGTTCGGCGACGGTCAGGCCGGTGGTGAGCTCGGCCAGCGTGATGGTGTTGCCGTGGTAGCTGGAGTCGGTCACGAGCACACCGGTGGCGCCGGTCCGCTGTCGGGCGAGCCGCAGGGCCAGCTCGTTGGCCTCGGACCCGCTGTTGGTGAAGAAGACCCGGTCCAGACCGCCACCGAAGGTCTCCAGCAGCTCCTCGGCGTACTGCAGCACCCGCTCGTTGAGGTACCGCGTGTGCACGTTGAGCGTGGCGGCCTGGGCGCCCAGGGCCTCGACCACGCGGGGGTGGCAGTGCCCGACGTGCGGCACGTTGTTGTAGGCGTCGAGGAACCGGCGGCCGGACGCCTCCTCCAGCCAGACGCCGGAGCCCCGGACGAACTCCAGCGGGGTCTCGTAGAACAGCGGGGACCGACTGCCGATGGTCGCGCGCCGACGTGCCAGCAGCGCACGTCGACGGTCGCTGGGTGGAGGAGCTGCGGGGTGGGTCATGGCTGTTCCGTTCTGTCGGTGGTCCGCGCGACGCGCCGGAGAGCGCCGGCGGGGTGGCAGCTCAGACGAGCTCGCGGTGCTCCGAGAGGTAGTCCCGGGCCAGGTTCAGCACCACCGGGACCACGTGCTCGCCGAGCCACACGGAGGTCTCCTCCCCGGGGCGTTCGGCCGCCCAGCCCAGGTAGGTCAGGCCACGGGCCAGGAGCATCCCGGGCCAGAGGCGCACCTGCCGGTCGTCGAGCGGACGCTGGGTCCGGTACCCGGCGATGACGGCGTCGACGAAGTCGGGGAACCTCGGGTGCGGGCGGTAGAAGAAGAGGATGGTCGCCAGCTCGAAGAGGTGCCAGCCCTCACCGAAGTCGTCGAAGTCGATGAGGACGAGCTCGTCGCCGCGGACCAGGATGTTCTCCGGCGTGAGGTCGGCGTGGATGACGCCGTAGACGTCCGGCCCGTCCCCCAGCGCGGTGAGGTCGGTGGCCAGCCGGGCGATGGCACCGGCCAGGAGCTCCCGGTCGGCGGCCGACAGGACGGGCAGCGCCAGCGGGTCGCCCCAGAGCGCCCGCTCCCCCACCAGGCCCTCGCCGTCCCAGGCGGCACGGCTGAACCCCGGGAGCCGGCCGAGCTCCGCCAGGTGGTTGTGCAGGGTGCCGGCGAGGGCCCCGACCCGGTGGAAGTCCTGGGGTGTGAGCGGGCTGGTCCCGTCGAAGGCAGCGCCGGCGTCGCCGAGCGGGGCGGCCCCCTCGACCCACCGCAGGACGTCGACCAGCACCGTGCCGCCGTCGCCGGCGTCGATCGCGCAGATCAGCTGGCCGTCCCGGGTCTGCACCGGTTCCGGCACCGGGAACCCCCGCTGCTGGAGTGCCTCGAGGTAGCTGAGCTCCGACTGGATCTCCACCACGGAGTGCAGCCCCGGGCGGTGCAGCCGGAGCGCGAAGGACTCGCCCCCGCACTCGGCCCGGAAGACCCAGTTCTCGCGGAACTTGACGAAGTGCAGGTCCACCTCGTCGAGGCCGTACCGCACCAACGCGGCCCGCGCGATGCGCCGCGCCGCCTGCTCGTCCATGGCCACGTGGGACCTCCTGGTCGCGGCTCACCTCGCGGGGCAGCTCCGGCGTTCAGCTGCCTCCGCGCCGAGGGCCGATGGCACCCGGTCGAGTGTCCGGGCTCACCGAGAGGCTCGCACTGCCTGAACGGCAGGTCAAGAGTCCTTACACACCGTTCACCTATCGCTGCCACGCTCCGCGGGGACGAGCAGCCCCCGGGCCAGGTCGGCGATGCCGGCCAGCAGGTGACCGGCCCTCGTGCCGTCGACGGCGACCTCGGCGAGGGCGGCGCGCAGCGCCCCGACGAGCAGTGCCGCCAGGACCTCCGGGTCGACGCCCGGGGCCATGAGGCCGGACGTCCGGGCCGCGACGACGTCCTCGGCGATCAACGTGACCGAGAGCCGGGACGCGTGCCCCCGGACCGGCACGAGCACCGGCTCGGCCGTCGGGTCGCTGTTGGCGTAGAACCTGCCGACGAGCGGCCGGCCGCCGATCTCCAGCAGCGGTGCCGCGAGGGCCACCACCCGGTCGACGAAGCCGGCGGCGGCGTCCCGCGCAGCCGTCGCCAGCTCCAGGTACTCCCGGTTGACCTCGTCGTAGAGCTCGCGGAAGAGGTCGTCCCGGCCCGCCGGGAAGTAGGCGTAGAGGGTCACCTTCGACGCCCCGGCCTCGGTGGCGATCGCCTCGACGGTGGCACCCCCGAACCCCTTGTCGGCGAACACCCGCAGGGCCGCGTCGAGCAGCTCCCGCCGGGTGCGCAGGCGATTGCGCTCGCGCAGGGAGAGGGGGGCGGTCACCGGCTGCGCATCCGTCATCCCGGCGGCTCCTCCGTACGTGGTGAGCCCGCCGTGCGCGGGCGCGCCCAGGCTACGAGATGCCCGCGCTCAGCCGAGCGCGGCGGCGGTCTTCCGCGCCGCGGCGACGACGGCCTGCCCGATGGCCGACACGTCGGCGTTCTCGTCCACGTAGACCACGGCGATCGCACCGGGCACCCCGCCGTCCGCGCCCACGACGGGGGCGGCGACCGACCGGAGCCCGGCCACGACCTCGCCGCGCGAGACCGCCCAGCCGGCGCGCCGCGCCTCCTGCAGCTCGGGCCGGTCGTCGGGCGCCGGCGCGGCCGGCATCAGCAGGGCCAGCCCCGGTGCCCCCCGGTCGGTCGGATGGCGGCTGCCCGGTCGGTACACGACGTGGGCCGCGGTGTCCTGCGGCTCGACGCTCAGCACCGTGACCGCATCGCCACCGGAGCGGACCACCAGGAAGGCGGTCATGCCCAGCTCCTCCACCAACTGGTGCAGCCAGGGGCCGGCCGCACCCTGCAGCCCCGAGCGCACGCCGCGGGCGAGCGCGGTCAGACCCAGTCCGAGCGTGTACTGGCCGGCGGGCAGACGGTCGACCAGTTGGTGACCCTCCAGGGTCCGCAGCAGCCGGTACGTGATCGACCGGTGGAGCCCCACCGCGGTGCCGATCTCGGCGGCCTGCAACGGCCGGCCGGCCGCCGCCAGGTGCTCGAGGATGCGCAGCCCACGGTCCAGCGTCTGCGACTGCGGCGGGGTGCCCGCCTGCCCTGCCGTCATCGTCGCCCCCTCGTGGATGCCGCCCGGCACACCCTACGAGGTGCCCGCCGGCCGGCCTCCCCGCCGCGGACGACGCGACGTCGTCCTCCCGGGACCGGTGCTTGTGCCGCCGGACACAGCGCCCCTACCATCGCGTCACAATATCGAGCCGTCTACCCGGTTATCGAACAACGCCTGACGGCGTCACCCGCCGTGCTCGCGATGGCGCGAGGAGGACCAGTGCAGTTCCACCACCACGGATACGTCTCCGGTGACCCAGCGGTCGAACCGGCCGCCGGCGTCGGCATCGACCGCCCCGAGGAGCTCCCCGGCGAGGTCGACGTCCTCGTCGTCGGGACCGGCCCCGCGGGCATGATCACCGCCGCGCAGCTGTCCCAGTTCCCGGGGGTGGTCACGCGCGTCGTGGAACGCCGCAGCGGCCGGCTCGCCGTCGGCCAGGCCGACGGCATCCAGGCGCGCAGCGTGGAGACCTTCCAGGCGTTCGGCTTCGCGCGGCGGATCATCGACGAGGCCTACCGGATCACCACCATGTCGTTCTGGAAGCCGGACCCCGCCGATCCGGCCACCATCGTGCGCGCCAAGCGCACCCCGGACGACCCCGCCGGCGTGAGCGAGTTCCCGCACCTGATCGTCAACCAGGCGCGGGTCCAGGACCACTTCGCGGAGTTCATGGCCAACTCACCGGCGAGGTCGGAGCCCGACTTCGGGCTGGAGTTCGTCGGGCTGGAACGCGACGACGCCGACGACCACCCGGTCACCGTCACGCTCCGGCACACCAGCGGCCCGCGGGAGGGGCAGACGCGCACCGTCCGCGCGAAGTACGTGGTGGGCTGCGACGGCGCGCGCAGCGGGGTGCGCCAGGCCATCGGGGGCACGCTCGCCGGCGACCAGGCACTGCACGCCTGGGGCGTCATGGACGTCCTCACCGTCACCGACTTCCCCGACATCCGCACCAAGTGCGCCATCCAGTCCCGGGACGGCGGCAGCATCCTGCTCATCCCGCGCGAGGGCGGCTACCTCGACCGCTTCTACGTCGACCTCGGCGAGGTCTCCCAGGACGACCACGGTGCCGTCCGCCGGACGACGATCGAGCAGATCATCGCCCGGGCGAACCAGATCCTGCACCCGTACACGGTGGACGTGAAGCACGTCGCCTGGCACAGCGTCTACGAGGTGGGACACCGCCTCGCCGACCGGTTCGACGACGCCGACGAGGCCACCGCGCGGCCGCCCCGGGTGTTCATCACCGGCGACGCCTGCCACACGCACAGCGCGAAGGCCGGCCAGGGCATGAACGTGTCCATGCAGGACGGCTTCAACATCGCCTGGAAGCTCGGCCACGTGCTCGACGGCCGCAGCCCCGAGTCGCTGCTGACCACCTACGCCGCGGAACGCCGGGTGGTCGCCAAGGACCTCATCGACTTCGACAAGCAGTGGTCGACGCTGATGGCCACCAGGCCGGAGGACCTGGCCGACCCGTCCGAGCTCGAGGACTTCTACGTCAAGACCTTCGAGTTCCCGGCCGGCTTCATGACCCAGTACCAGCCCTCGCAGATCGTCGCCGAGCCCGACCACCAGGCCTGCGCCACCGGGTACCCGATCGGCAAGCGCTTCCGCTCGGCACCGGTCGTCCGGGTCTGCGACGCGACGCCTGCACACCTGGGTCACACGGCGCGCGCCGACGGCCGGTGGCGCATCTACGTCTTCGCCGACGCCCCTCCCGCCGGCCGGCCGTCGGCGCTGGCCGACCTCGGGGAGTGGCTCGCCCACTCCCCCGGGTCGCCGGTCCTGACCCACACCCCGGACGGTCCGGACGAGGACGCCTGGTTCGACGTCAAGGTCGTGTACCAGCAGCCCTTCGAGGACGTCGACCTCCGCCGGGTGCCCCGGGTCTTCCTCCCCCGCAAGGGCCCCTTCGGCCTCGTCGACCACGAGAAGGTCTACGCGGTGGAGCCGGGGCAGGACGTGTTCGAGGAACGGGGCATCGACCGGCGCGGCGCCGTCGTCGTCGTCCGGCCGGACCAGTACGTCGCCGACGTGCTGCCGCTCACCGCGACCGACCGGCTGGCCGCGTTCTTCCGCTCGGTGTTCGTCGCGCCGCCGCCCACCGGCAGCTGACCCGCCGGCCGGCCGCGGCCGGCCGGCCGCGGCTGCCCCGGGTCACCGACCCCGCGCGTCAGCCGCCCGCGACCCGGCGCTGCACGCTGGCGACGTGCGCGGCGGCCGCCGCGACCGCACCTGCCTCGTCGCCCGCCCGGATGGCGTCGACGATCCGCTGGTGCTCCCGGCGGGAGGAGCGGATCCGGTCGGCGGTGAGCAGGTGCTCACGGCGACTGGGTTCGGCGAGCTCCTGCACGCGGTCGTGCAGGCGGACCAGCAGCGGGTTGTTGCTGTACTGGGCGATCGCCCGGTGGAAGGTCCGGTCCAGCCGGGCGAAGTCGGCCGGCCGGCTCTCCGACTCCATCTCCAGGAGCAGCGCATCCAGCTGGGCGACCGCCTGGGCGGTGGCGTGCCGTGCGGCCCGGCCCGCGACCGACGGCTCGATGCAGGCGCGCACGTCCATCACCTGCGCCAGTTCGATCCGGTCGGCGTCCAGCCCGCCGGCCAGCGCCAGCCCGGTGAGCGTCCCGCCCGGACGCAGCACGGTCGTCCCCCTGCCCCGGGTGCGGTCGACGAGCCCGCGGACCTCCAGGTCGCGCAGCGCGTCCCGGACCGAGCCGCGGGAGACGCCGAGCGACCCGGCGAGCTCCCGTTCGGGGGGCAGCCGGTCTCCCGGACCGAGCGTCCCGTCCAGGATGAGCCGCTCGAGGCGAGCCGACACGGCATCCGCCCGCGAGGGCTGCCCGGACGGTGCGGCGCCAGCGTGCACGAGGACTCCTTGGTCGGACCAATGATCGTCCGCCCGTCACCGGCGACATGACACCGGGTGACAGCCGACCCCGCGAGGTTACGCCCGCGTCTCAATCATGAAACTGCCGTCAGAAGTCTTTACAGCGCGTTCAGTGTGAGCCCAGACTCACCGGCACCATCCCTCGACCGGGTGACTTGGTCCGACCAATTCTCCCGACCACTGGAGGCCGACTGTGCGTCCGCTCCGAGCTCTGTCCCTGACCATCGCGCTGGGCGCGACCGTGACCCTGACGGCCTGCGGCGGGTCGTCCGACGAGGAGACCGAGGCCGCGGCGGTCCCCTCGGTCGAGCAGGACGACGAGATCGCCGCGCTGGTGCCCGACGACATCGCGGACGCCGGCGTCCTCACCATCGGCGTGGACCCCGGGACGGCGCCGATGGTCCTGTCGGCGGACGACGGCTCGCTCACCGGCTTCGAGATCGAGCTCGCCCGCGCCGTCGCCGGGGTGATGGGGCTGGAGGCCGAGTTCCGGCCCGGCGACTTCAGCGGCCTGATCGCCGGGCTGCAGGCCGAGCGCTACGACACGGTGATGTCCTTCGTCGTCGACACCGCCGAACGCCAGGAGTCGGCCGACTTCGTCGACTACATGCAGGTGGGTGCCGGCATCCTCGTCCCGCAGGGCAACCCCGAGGGCATCGAGGAACCGTCGGACCTCTGCGGGGTGACCACGGTCGTGGGTGCTGCCAGCCAGGGTGAGCGGACCGCCGACGCGCTGAGCGAGGAGTGCGTGGCAGCCGGGCAGGAGCCCGTGGACAAGCTCGTGGTCCAGGGCCCCGACGACCTGCAGACCGCGATGAGCGCGGGTCGGGCGCCCGCCGCGCTCAACGTGAGCCCCGCCGTCGGCTACGCGGTGAGCCAGTCGGGGGGCCAGTTCGAGCAGGCAGGCGACTTCTTCAACGAGATCCCCGGCGGCGCCCTGTTCCGCAAGGACGACACCGAGCTGCGCGACGCCTTCGTCGCCGCGCTGCTGGAGCTCCAGGAGGACGGGACGTTCACCGAGCTCGGCGAGGAGTTCGGCGTCTCGGAGAGCCTCCTGGAGGGCGCTCCCATCAACGCGGCGACCGAGGAGTGAGCGCCGTGGCCAGCCGGACGGGGGCGCCGGCGGACACCGGCTCCCGGCCGTCCGGTCTCGAGCCGATCGCCCCGCGGGTCCGCTGGCCGGAGTTCGTCTACCTCGCCGTCGTCGTGGTGCTGCTGGCGATGCTGGCCAACTTCGTCGTCACCAACGACCGGCTCAACCTCCCCGTCTTCTGGGAGTACCTGTTCCACCCGCTGGTCCTCGACGGGTTGCGGATCACCGTGATCCTGACGGTCGCGGGCATGGTGGGCGGGACCGTGCTCGGGCTGGTGCTCACGGCCATGCGGCTGTCGTCCAGCCCGACGCTGCGAGCGGTCTCCTTCACCGCCATCTACATCTCGCGCACCATCCCGTTGCTGGTCCAGCTGCTCTTCTGGTTCTTCCTCGCCTCCGTGCTGCCCCGGATCAGCTTCGGCATCCCCTTCGGTCCGGAGTTCGTGTCCTTCGAGACCAACGCGGTGATCAACCAGCTGGGTGCGGCGATCATCGCGCTGAGCCTGTTCGTGGCCGGCTACATGGCGGAGATCATGCGGTCCGGCGTGATGAGCGTGGACCGGGGTCAGGTGGAGGCCGCGACGGCGATGGGCATGACCCCGCTGGCGGTCTTCCGCCGGGTGGTCTTCCCGCAGGCGGCCCGCATCTCCGTCCCCCCGACGATGAACCAGGTCATCTCGGTCCTGAAGTACTCCTCCGTGGTGATCCTCATCGGCCTCGCCGACCTCATGTACTCGGTGCAGGCGATCTACTCGCGCAACTTCCAGCAGATCCCGCTGCTGCTGGTGGCGACGTTCTGGTACGGCCTGGTGGTGGTCGTGCTCACCGTCGTCCAGAGCCAGCTCGAGAAGCGGCTGTCCACGGGCCTGCCCAGGGCGGCCCGTGAGCGGATGAAGGCGATGGAGGAGAAGACCGATGCCTGAGACCCCCGTCGCCACGGCGACCGACCAGCAGACGGCGCCCGGCTCGACGCGACCCATGGTGGAGATCGCCGGGCTGTGCAAGACCTTCGGTGAGCACCGGGTCCTCAAGGGCATCGATCTCACCGTGGCCCCCGGGCAGGTGGCCTGCATCCTCGGGCCGTCCGGCTCGGGGAAGTCGACCCTGCTGCGGTGCGTGAACCAGCTGGAGACCGCCACCGACGGCGCCATCCACATCGACGGTGAACTGGTCGGCTACCGCGTGCAGGGCGGCCGCCGGCACGCCCTGTCCCCGCGGCAGATCGCCCGCCAGCGCCGTGCCACCGCCATGGTCTTCCAGCGGTTCAACCTGCTGGCCCACCAGACGGCGCTCGCCAACGTGATGGAGGCACCGGTGCACGTGCACGGCGTCCCCCGCGACCGCGCCCGCGAGGAGGGCCTGGCGCTGCTGGACCGGGTGGGGCTGAGCCCGTACGCCGAGCACTACCCCGCCCAGCTGTCCGGTGGGCAGCAGCAGCGCGTCGCCATCGCCCGGGCACTCGCCGTCCGGCCGCGGGTGCTGTTGTTCGACGAGCCCACCTCGGCGCTCGACCCGGAGCTGGTGGACGAGGTGCTCTCGGTCATGACCGACCTCGCCCGGGAGGGCCTCACGATGCTCGTGGTCACCCACGAGATCGCCTTCGCGCGGGACGTCGCCGACACGGTCTTCTTCATGGACGGCGGTGTCGTCGTGGAGTCCGGCGACCCCGCCCAGGTCCTCAACGCCCCGAGTCACGACCGCACCCGCGCCTTCCTGCGCCGCGTGCTCTGACGCCCCCTCTCCCGCCCAGGAGCCGCACCATGACCTCTGCCGACCCTGCCCCGGCCCGCCGCTGCGCCGTCGCGTCCCCCACGCGCAGGCCACCGCTGCCGGCAGCGACGTGGCCGCCCGGGGCGGCACCGCGGTCGACGCCGCGATCGCCGCCGCCGCCGCCCTCACCGTGCTGTACCCCCACCAGACGAGCCTCGGGGGTGACCTCATCGGCCTCGTCCGGACGCCGGACGGGCGCATCTCCTGCATCAACGCCAGCGGGCCGGCGGCGGCCGCGACCTCCGTGGCCGACGTGGCCTCCCGCAACGGCGGCACCATGCCCACCGTCGGCATCGACACCGTCACCGTGCCGGGTGTGGTCGGTGGGCTGGCCGCCGCGCACGCCCTCGGTGGCCGGCTGCCGTGGGCCGAGGTCTGGGCCGCCGCCGTCGACCTGGCGGACACCGGGGCCGAGGTGTCGTCCAGCCTCGGCCGGGCCCTGGTCACCTACCGGGACGAGGTGCTGGCCGACCCCGGGCTGCGCGGGGTCTTCGCCCCCGACGGCGCACCGCTCACCGCCGGTGCGCTCCTGCGGCAGCCGGCCCTCGCCCGGACCCTCGCCCAGGTGGCGGCGGGCGGCGCGGCCGCCTTCTACGACGGCCCGGTCGCGGTGGAGCTCCTCACCGGGCTGTCCCGGCTGGGCAGCCGGCTCACCGCGGAGGACCTCCGCTCCTTCGCCCCCGAGACGGTGCCGCCGCTGCACCGTGACCACGACGGCCACACCGTCTGGACCAGCCCGCTCAACACCCAGGGCTACCAGCTCCTCCAGGTGCTCGGCGCGCTGTCGCACCTGCCCGGGGACGTCGACGTGGACGGCGCCGGTGCGGGCCCGCTGGCCGCGCTGTGGTCGCGGGCGAACCGGGACCGGGCGCGGTTGCTGGCCGACCCCCGGCACGCGGACGTGGACGTGGACGACCTCCTCGCCGACGGAGCGCTCGCCCGGGCGGCGGAGGAAGCCGTCACCGCCGGTGCCACCGACGGCCCGACCGCCTTCGTCCAGCCCCGCGGGGACACCGTGGCCGTGGTGGCCACCGACAGCGACGGCCACGCGGCGTGCCTGATCCTCAGCGTGTTCCACCCCTTCGGCTCCGGGCTGCTGGAGCCGACCACGGGGGTCGTCCTGCACAACCGGGGGGCCTACTTCTCCCTCGACCCGGCCAGCGCCAACTGCCTCGCGCCGGGCAAGCGACCCGGGCACACGCTGATGCCGGTGATGGTGACCCGGGGCGAGGAGCTCGCGTGGGTCGTCGGCACGATGGGCGGCAAGGCCCAGCCGCAGATCCACGCGCAGGTGCTGCGCGCCCTGTTCTCCGGCGACTCCCCCGAGCAGGCCGTGAGCACCCCGCGCTGGGTGGTCGGCGGTCTCGGCGCCGGCGAGCCCGAGGACCTGGTGCTGGTCGAGTCCGACGTGCCGGCCGTCGTGCGGGCCGCCCTCGTCGATCGCGGCTACACGCTGCAGGAGTACGCACCGCACAGCGAGATGCTCGGCCACGCCCAGGTGATCGCGGTCGACGCCGGCGGGTTCACCGCCGCCAGCGACCCGAGATCCGACGGGCGGGCGACCGTCGTCCCGGTGCCGGCACGGTGAACCGCCGGGAACGCCGGGCTCCCCGCCACCCCCTGCAGGCCGCGGCCTTCCTGCTCACCTTCGGCACCGGCATGTTCGACGCGATCAGCTACCTGGGCCTGGACCGGGTGTTCACCGCCAACATGACCGGCAACATCGTCCTGCTGGGCATGGGCCTGACGACCGACCAGGACATCCCCGTCCGGCTGGCGGCGATCGCGCTGGCCGGTTTCGCCGCCGGGGCGCTGGTCGCCGCGCGCTTCCTGCAGCGCCAGCCGACCGGCCTGCAGGTACCGCTGCGCTCGCTGGTGCTCATCGGGGCCCTCGCCGTCCTCACCGCCGCCTCCGCGGTGGTCTTCCTCGTCGTCCCGGAGGCCCCGCACGGTCTGCTGGTCGGCATCACCGCCGCGTTGAGCGCCGGCATGGGCATGCAGGCGGTGGTGGCCAAGCGCTTCGGGGTGCCCGACGTGTCCACCGTCGTGCTGACCATGACGCTGACCAGCTGGGTGAGCGAGTCCCGCCTCGGCGGCGGCACCGGTGCGCACTCGTTCCGCCGGGGCGGCGCCGTCGTGCTCATGGCGTCCGGCGCCGCCGCGGGAGGCGCCCTCCTGCTCCTGGGCGACGGCGTGGCCCTGTCCGGCGCCGCCGTCGTCGTGCTCACCGCCCTCGCGCTGATGACCCGGGGCCACCTGGCGGCGCGCCGGGCAGCGGCCGGCGGCTCGGCTGCGGCAGCGGTGCCGGGCGGGCAGCCGACCGACGCGCGCAGCACCGCTCCGACGTCCTGACCGGACGGGTCGGTCCGCGCCGGGGACGGTCGAGCGGCCCACCTGCCGCCTGCTCGGTCGTCGCCCGGCGTGTCCGCGGCACCCGCTGACCCCGCGGCCGGCGAGCACGGAGCTGCTGGTGCAGGTCAGCCGCCGGCCGGCGCCGGCAGCAGCTCGATCCCGATGGCCGCGAGGGCCACCTCCCCCTCCGCGTCGGTCAGCCACGCCTGCGGGTCCGCGAAGACCTGGTCGACCGCGATGCCGAAGTCGGTCTCGAACGTCCCGGCGTCCACCTCGACCACGCCGCCCGTCACCTCGACCTCGTCGCCCGCCGTCAGGTCCGGCGACGGGGTCGCGGAGACGACCGCGACGGCGTCACCGACATCGCCGGCGATGCGGAACGCACTCGCGACGTCCGTGGTGGCGAGGACCTCGGTGACCTGGCCGCGCACGGTGACCCGCTCACCGACGGCGGACCGGGGATCGGCGAAGAAACCGCCCACGGCGGCCGCGTCGTCGGCGTCCCCGGTCCCGTCCGCCGGCTCCTCGGTCCCGTCCTCGACCGGTGGGGACTGCAGCCCGGCGACCCGGTCCTCCAGGGTGGCGACCCGGTCGCGCAGATCGGCGACCTCGTCCCGGACGTCCTGCAGGTCCGCCGTGGCCGCGGCCGGGGAGTCGTCGACGGACGGCCCGCTGCACGCGGTTGCGCCCGCCAGTGCCAGCACCGCGGCCGCCACCGGCGTCCAGCGTCTCCGTGCCCGGACGGCGCCCTCCCGAGTACTGCGCATGTGTTCCTCCGCGTGGGGACGGTTCTGGGTCCGGGCCACCGGCCCGGCCCCTGGTCGGTGCCCGCAGCGACGGCCACCACCCGGAGCACCGCGCTCCGACATCAAGTCGTAACCCACCCACTCCCGACCCGACCGCGCCGGTGGCCGGGCCGGGACCCCGCGGAGGTCGCCGCGCCGGAGCAGCCGAGCGCCGACGGAGGCGAGCCCGGATGACGATTGGCTGACGTTCTGGTCCGGCACGAGGATGGCCGGGCAGCGCGGGGGCATGACCCACGAGACCGCGAGGGTCCAGCCGGGCCGCAGGCGACCCGGCGGCCGAGGCAGGACGGTCGGCTCGACGCCGCACGGTCCGGACCCGCGGGCCGGCGAACTGGAGGTGGGACCCGTGCACGACCGCAGGACGAGCATCCCCGAGGACGCCGGAGCTGGACGTCCACCGCCGCCCGGGCCGGCGACGACCGATCGGCAGGACGGCGTGAACTCGTCGGCCCCGCAGCGTGGCGCGCCGGCGCCGTCCCGGCCGGCCCTGCCCACCGTGCCCGCCTGGACCGTGCGGGCGATGGCCATCGCTGGGGGCATCCTGGCGCTCGCCGCGCTCGGCTGGCTGCTGTTCTGGATCCTGCTCCGACTGCCGCTGGTCTCCTTCGCCGTGGCACTGGCCCTGCTCGTGGCCGCGCTCACGGCGCCCGTCTCGCGCGGCCTGCGGCGCGCCGGGCTGCCGGCGGGGCTCGCCGCGCTGGGCGCCGTCCTGGCCCTGCTCGCCGTCCTCCTCGGCATCGGCTTCCTCGTCGGCTTCCGGGCCACCAGCACGATCCAGGGCCTGACCCGGCCGCTGGCCGCCGGGATCGACCGGATCCGCGTGTGGCTGATCGAGGGGCCCCTGGGCCTGGACGCCCAGCAGGTGTCCGACCTCCGCAACCAGGTGGTCAACCGGCTCTACCAGTTCGCCCCCGACCCCGCGGCCGGTGCCCGGATGGTGGTCTACGTCCTGGGCGCCATCATCCTCATCGCCTTCCTCGTCTTCTTCCTGCTCAAGGACGGCGCCACCATGTGGGCCTGGCTGCTCGACCGCGTCCCGGCCCGGCGGCGGGACCAGGTCGACGGCGCCGGCCGGGCAGCGTGGACCACGCTGGCCAGCTACGTGCGGGGCACCGTGCTCGTCGCCCTCATCGACGCCGTCGGCATCGGCATCGGGTTGCTGGTCCTCGGCGTCCCGCTGTGGATCTCGCTGACCCTGCTCACCTTCGTGGGCGCGTTCGTCCCGATCGTGGGGGCCACCGTCAGCGGTGCGGTGGCGGTGCTGGTCACCCTGGTGACGAACGGCACCACCGACGCGATCATCATCCTGGCGGTGGTCCTGGTGGTGCAGCAGATCGAGGGCAACGTGCTGCAGCCCCTGATCATGGGCCACGCCCTGAACCTCCACCCCGCCGCGATCCTGATCGCGGTCACCGCCGGCGGCCTCCTGCTGGGGGTGGCGGGGGCGCTGCTGGCCGTCCCGTTCGTGGCCGTGTCCTACCGGGTCCTGGAACACCTGCGGCTGCACCCTGCTGAGCCCGAACGCGCCGAGCCGGAACGCGCCGAGCCAGGACCTGCTGAGCCGGAGCCACCGCCCCTCGGGGAACGCACCGTCCTGCCCGTCGACGACGCTCCGGCGCCGCGGTCCGCGCACGCGGCCGGCGCCTGACCGGCCGAACCGTCGGCGGTCCGGCAGCGCGGGACCCGGACCCCGGCGGCTCGGCCGGCGCACGGCCGGCGCACGGCCGGGAAGCGCCGACCGGCCGTGCCGGTGTCCGTGCCCACGACGGTCACCTCGTGGGCGGCGTCCGGGTCGGTGTGGGCGCGAGCACGACCGCCTGGCCTGCGACGGCCGTGCGGTCGAGCGAGCCTCGGCCACCACCGCGTCCCCGTGGCGAACGCAGGAGGCGGGCCGCCCGATCCGGACGACCCGCCTCTCACGTGCCACTTCTCTGTCGGGCTGACAGGGTGTGAACCTGCGCCCCCTCGACCCCCAGCTGCGAGCAGCCGTACGTGGTCACCCGCCGATCTCCCGTTTGCGCAGGTCACGTTGGCGCCGCCACCCAGCCTGCGCGGCCGGCGGGTCCCTGCCCTGCCACCCTCGCGATCCAGTTCGGATTCGGACCATGATCCGAGTTCACTCGGGTATGTGAAGTGCCGAAGGTCGCACTGTCCGCTGTGGAGGCGGCACACCTGAGGAGTGAAGGCGACCATGGCCAATCCGTCCGTCGACGTCCGAGGCGAATCGCCCGCAGCAGGCTTCCGACAGCGCATCACCCGGGTCGGCCTGCGCGGCCGCCTGCTGGCAGCCATCCTGCTCGTGGCCCTGACGACGGTCGCCGTCGGCATCGTCGGCGTGCACCGGATGTCCTCGCTCAGCGACCGCGCCTCCGACGTCTACACCGAAGGGACAGTGCCCCTCGCGCAGTTGAAGACGCTGGAGACCACCTGGTGGCAGTACCGCACCTTCCAGGCACTGGCATCGATCCCGGGCCGCCCCGCAGCCGCCACCGAGCAGAACGCCGAGGACATCACCTCGACCATGGACTCGCTCCGGACGCAGATGGCGGCACTGCAGTCCGCCCCGCTCGCACCCGATGCGAGGGCGGCGTTCGACAGCTACACGGCCGCAGCGCAGCAGTTCATGACCGTCCTGGAGCAGATCAACGCTGCCGCGGCGGCCGGAGACTCCGAGACGTGGGCACGCCTCAGCCCCGTCATCGCGGCAGCAGGGGCCGACGCGAACGAGGCGATCTCCACCGCGACGACGGCTGGGGCGCGGTCGGCCGAGGCCACGTCCGAGGCGGCGCACGACGCCTACCGGACGGCTCGTACCGTGACGATCGCGATCATCCTGCTCGGCCTGGTGATCTCCATCGCGCTGGCCCTGCTGGTCGCCCGCAGCATCACCGCGCCCGTGCAGCGGATCCGCGAGGTGCTGGACAAGGTGGCCGGCGGCGACCTCCGAGAACGGGCAGGCCACACGGGCGGCGCCGAACTGCAGCACGTCGCCTCATCGCTCGATCGCACCCTCGACACCCTCGGTGGGTTGTTGGCAGTCGTCGGTACCTCGTCGACTCGTCTGTCCGCGGCGTCCACCCAGCTGACGGGTGTGGCGGGTGGTCTCGCGCAGTTCTCGAGTGACGCGGCCGACCAGTCCGAGCGGGTCGAGAGGTCGGCCCGCGATGTGGCATCGAGCGTCGACACGGTCGCCACGGGCTCGGCGCAGATGGAGACCGCGATCCGCGAGATCGCCCACAACGCCGCCGAAGCGGCCCGGGTGGCTGACCAAGCCGTCCGGGAGGCCGAGGCGACGACGCGGACCGTCGGCAAGCTCGGCACGTCGTCGCAAGAGATCGCCGAGGTGGTGAAGCTCATCAACGGGATCGCCGAGCAGACCAACCTCCTGGCCCTCAACGCCACCATCGAGGCCGCACGCGCCGGCGAGTCGGGCAAGGGCTTCGCGGTCGTCGCCAGCGAGGTCAAGGAACTGGCGCAGGAGACGGCGCGGGCCACGGAGGACATCTCGACCCGCGTCCAGGCGATCCAGGCCGACACCACGGGCGCAGTGGACGCCATCGGTCGCATCAGCGCGGTGATCGCTGAGATCAACGACTTCCAGGCCACCATCGCTGCCGCCGTCGAGGAACAGACTGCCACCACCAACGAGATGAACCGGAACGTCGCCGAGGCGGCGGACAGCAGCCGTGACATCGCATCGGCGATCACCGGTCTCGCCAGCGGCACCCAGGAGACCAGCATGCGCGTCGCCGACGCCCAGGCCGCAGCCAGCGAACTGCACCGGATGAGCGACGAGCTGCACACGGCACTGGCCCAGTTCACCGTCTGACCGGTCCGGGTGCCGTCACGTCGCGAGGCGTGACGGCGCCCACCGAGCTGGCCCGTGGCGTGCCGTCGGTCGACCCAGGTGTGGCGATGGACTCAGGCGTTCAGCGGGATCGACCGGGAGAGGGCAGGTGACCAGGTGTCGTGGACATCGCCGCCGGGAGCCCCGTCGGCCACCGACGGCACTCGAGGCGGTGTCCGGTCGGTCGTTGACGGGCCGCTGATAGTGGGTGCCATGACGTCGAGCTGGATCCCGCCCTCCTTCACGCTCAGGCAGTTGGCGTACCTGGTCGCCGCTGCGGAGGCGGGGACGATCGCCCAGGCAGCCGAGCGGATGCACGTCTCACCCTCCACCATGTCCGACGCCATCACCGAGCTCGAGCGCCTCCTCGGAACCCGGCTGTGCGTTCGCCGCAAGTCCCAGGGGCTCACGCTGACCAGCGCCGGCGATCGGGCGGTCGCCGACGCCCGGAGACTGCTCCGGGATGCTCAGGAGCTGCAGTTCGCCCTGGGGACGACGGCGGGGGAACTCGTCGGGCCACTGGCGATCGGCTGCTACCCCACTCTCGCACCGACGGTCCTGCCTCCCCTGCTCAGCGCCTTCAGCACCGCCCACCCCCAGCTGGACATCACCGTCACCGAGGCGACCCAGGACCTGCTCGTCGAGCTGCTCGACTCCGGTCGCATCGACGTCGCCTTCGTCTACGACGTGCAGCTGCCGGCACGGGTGCACCGCACCAAGCTCTTCGAACTCCCGCCGCACATCCTGCTGGCCGGGTCCCACCCGCTCGCCCGCGAGCCCTTCGTCCGTCTCGAGCAGCTGGCGGACGAGGACTTCATCATGATCGACTCCCCACCGTCGAGCACCCACATGCGCTCGATCTTCGACGCCCGTGGGATCACCCCCCGAGTCCGGCACCGCACCCAGAACCCGGACGTCGTACGCACCCTGGTGGGGCGCGGCCTGGGCTACGGGATGTTGATCCAGCGGCTCTTCGACTACTCGGGCGCAACGGGCTTCCCGGTCGTCATGAAGGACATCGTGCCGGCCGTGCCGCCGCTGGCGGTGGACCTCGCGTGGTCCACCGAGCTCCCCCTCACATCGCGCACGGAGGCCGTCGTCGCCTTCGCCCGCGCGGTGGCCTGGCCGGAGATCCCAGCGGTGCCCGAGACCTGACACGGGGGACGCCAGCCGAGCGTCCAGGTGTCGGCGCAGGGCTAATTCGCCTTTTCCGAGGTTGGGCAACGACAAAGGCCGGTTGTCCAGGAGTGTGCCCCGCTCGATACTCGAGCTCAGCGCCAGCAGCCGGCGGCGGGCGCGCGGTCACCAGCCGATCGGCGACCGCCGGCGGCCCCCACCTCGACGACGAGGAAGAGTCATGACGAGCACCAGGAGCGACGACCCGGAACGGTCCCCCACTCCCCTCCCGGTCGGGAGACAGCCGTGGCTCGCGTCGTGACCCGCACGTCCCGGACCCCCCGGGACGTCGCCGATGCCTTCGCGGCCCTGGGCGTGGCCACCACCCACGAGGCGCAGGGACGTACCGGTCTGCTCCACTCGCGCCTCGTGCCGCGTCAAACCGGTACAGCGGTGTCCGGCACTGCCCTGACCTGCGAGGTCCCCCCGGGGGACAACTGGATGCTGCACGTCGCCCTCGAGCAAGCACAGCCGGGCGACATCCTCGTCGTCTCACCGACCTCTCCCTGCGATGACGGCTACTTCGGGGACCTGCTGGCGACCTCTGCCATGGCACGTGGCGTGCAGGGCATCGTCATCGACGCGGGCGTGCGCGACGTCCAGACGTTGCGCGCGATGGGATTCCCCGTCTGGAGCAAGACGGTGCACGCACAGGGCACGGTCAAGGAGACGCTCGCCGACGTGCAGGTCCCGTTGGTCTGCGGCAACCGCCTGGTCCACCCGGGAGACGTGGTCGTCGCCGACGACGACGGCGTCTGCGTCGTCCGCAGGGAGGACGCCGCCGACGTGTTGACCGCGGCGCGCACGCGGGCCACGGCGGAAGAGGCCAAGCGCACCCAGTACGCGGCGGGGCACTCGAGCCTCGACCTCAACCCCGCGCTCCGGCGCGGACTCGCAGAGAAGGGACTGGTCTATGAGTGAGGGACTGTTCTCGAGCCCCCGCCGGCCGAGGCGTGTCATCACGGCGACGAGGTCGGGCCGGTCGGTGGTGTCCAGCGACGGGCCCGTGCCGAACGCGCTGCACCACCAGGCGGTGCCCGGGATGGTCAGCTCGGTCGTCTACCGCACGGCTTCGTCGCCCGCTCTCCCCGCCGTCGAGGAGGAGACCGCCCCGCCTCGTGGCCCGTTGCTCCCCGGGCCCGGCGAGACGACCCTGCTGATCGTCCAGTTCCCGCCGGACAGCGTCTACGCGAGTCCGCACTTCGACGGGGCGGCCGCCGGTCAGGAGACGTACGACTTCGCACCTGACTTCGCGTCCCGGTTCGAAGCGGATGCCCCCGGCGTGCACACCACCGACAGCATCGACTACGACATCGTGCTCGACGGCGAGGTCTGGCTGGAGCTCGACGACGAGACCGTCCACCTGCGGACCGGCGATGTCGTCGTGCAGAACGGCACCCGCCACGCGTGGCGGAACCAGGGCAGCAGGCCCGCGACGATGGCCTTCGTGCTGATCGGCGCTTCCCGCGGCTAGTTCTCCAGCACGCGCCCCACGTCATGCACACCACCGGCCTGGCCGGGACAGCAGCAGGGCCGTCACGAGGACACCGATGACGGCCCCGTCCCTTGACGGTCGCCGCGCGTCAGGCCGGTGCGGCGGGGACCTGGGGCGTCGCGGAGGTGCGGCGCCGCCGGCGCCTCGGGGCCGCCGGGACCGACGTCGTCGACGAGGTCAACAGCGTGCCGACCCCGCCGACGTGCTGGGCATCCGGGAGACCGGGCACCCGCCGCGAGACCGGTACCCGCGCTCGTGCTCACGCACCGATGGGCTCGATGCCGACCTCATCGACACCCGGGAGCACCCGGAGCCGGTGGATCGCATCGGCTCCGGGTGCTGGACCCGCGGCGTTCCAGCCGTGGCCGTGTTCGTCCAGCAGGATCGATGGGGCCTCTCGCCGGCGGGACCACCGACCAACCTCCGGGTGGTCGGTGGTCCCACTGCGCTCGGGCCACCCGTCGAGGTGACCTCCGCCATCGGACCTCACCTCTCGCGCAGGATCCGTCGCCGAGGGGACTCATCCTGGGAGGGGACGGCCCACGGAGGCCGATGACCGCTGCTGCGCGCCTTCCGGCAACGGCGGCGACCATCCCGTACCGGAGAGGTCACTCATGACGGCCCCTGCCGGTCAGGGAGTCGGCCAGGGGGCGCGTGAACTGACGCGCTCGCGCTCCCCCACGTCGAGCAGTTCGCCCTCAGAGTTCGACGAGATAGCTGGTGAAACCCCCGTCGCCGCTGGTGACGCCGTTGATCGCATCGTTGATCTTCTCGAAGGGCCACGCCTTCGGCTGGAGCGCCGAGATGTCGAGGGCTCCGAACTCGATCATGTCGACCAGCTCCATCCCCTCGGCCGTCGTGAACCAGGCTGACCCGACGAGCTCGATGGAGTTGTCCATCCACCACTTCACGTCGAGTCCGAGCTCACCCGCGGTTCCCCCGATGTTGACGACACGCCCGCCCCGGCGCACCCCGCCCATCGCGTCCTTCATCGAGTCCAGCGACGCGACGGCACCCAGGGTGTCGATCATGAAGTTCGCCCCGAGTCCACGAGTCCGGGCCTTCACCCACGCCGCGGCGCTCCCCTCGAGGTTCGAGTGGATCTCGATCCGGTCGGGGGCCAGCTCACGCAACCGCGCCAGCAGCGGGACCCCGCGTGCGACGGCGAACACCCGGGAGACGCCCATCGCCAGGGCGATGAGCGTCACGCCGACGCCGAGCGTCCCGGTGCCGCCGTTGACGATGAGCGTCTTCCCGGCCAGGGGCCCCAACTGTCGCACCGCGGAGTAGGCGGTGCCGAGGTAGCCCAGCCGGGTGGCGTGCCGGAAGTCGAGGTCGTCCGGGAGCGGGACCAGCGAGCTCTGCGGCGCCTTCATGAACTCGCAGAAGCCACCATGCGGGTACCGGGCGTACATCTCCAGACTGTTCTCGTTGAAGCCGAAGTAGCCCGCGAAGGTCCAGTAGTCGCACTTCTGGGGCGTGCCGGCCGAGCAGGCGTGGCAACCGCCGCACGAGCGACTGGGGTTGACGTACACCCGATCCCCCGGCGAGAAGGCGACGACCTGCTCGCCGACCTCGTGCACCACGCCGACGGGATCGAGCCCGAAGATCGCCGGCCGCGGCGGGAGAGGCTCGTGCGGGTACCAGGTCTCCCAGTTCGCGAGCACGTTGGCGAGGTTGGGGACCATCCCGCAGGCGCGCACCTCGACGATCACGTCCGTCCCGCTCGCGCGTGGCTTCTCCACCTGCTCGACCACCATCGAGTCGCCCACGTTGTGCAGCCGCGCAGCGCGCATGAGTGTCCGGGCGCCGGCATCGGCGCCCTGGTCGTCGTGCTCACGCACTGCAGAAAGACCTGTGGTCATGTCAGTTCTCCGTTGTGATCGCAGCGAAGGGCCGCCGTCGGCGCAGCTGGCCGACAGACGGGCCCGCGAAGGTCTGCCACATGGGTGGAGCCCCAGGAACGGTCATCTGGGGTCGACGCCGGTGCGCGAGGAGCGCAGCACGGCTGTTCGGTGACCCGAACCCTGCCGGAGGTGGCGAGCGACGCATCGCGCCCTCCGCCATGACGGCGCGGATGCACAGAGCACAGCAACAGCGCCGACACATCTCCTCCATCGCAGACATGTCCGACCGTCCCGGCCGGTCAGGGTCCCTGTGTCACCAGGGCGTGAGACCGGCTTCAGATACTCGGTAGGTCTCAGATACCTAAGGGTATCTGTCCGTCCGGGTGTGTCAAGGGCCTCATCCAGCGACGAGAGATCCCGCGAGCTGTCTCGCCTGGTCCAGCGTGACCGGACCGGCGCACCCCGGCCCAGCCGAGGTGATCAGTCGAGCGAGGTGCGGCGGGAGCGCGTGCGACTCGACCGCGCTCGTCCCCGTCGGCGAGCCCACCGAGGCCCCACCGACCAGAGCCGGGATCAGACCGCCGGCTCCTCGGTGTGAGCTGCCACGAAGGCGCTCAGTATCTGGCGGACCATCTGCCCGGCGGTGTTCGCCTCGAGGAAGACCGAGATGCCCCCGTACGTGAGGTCCAGGACGATGCCGCCGAGGTCGACCGGATCGATGGGCGGCGCGGCCCCGGGGAAGAGCTTCTCCAGGAGCAGGTCCCCCATGTCGCGCCACTGGGCGATGAACGGCTGACGCTCGCGATCGGTCAGCGAACCATCACGGCGAGCCCGCCGCAGGAACTCGATGGCGATCAGACCCCACTTGAGCTCTGCGGCCCGGGCATCGCTCCACCGCGCCACCGCGTCGAGGATCGCCTCGACGTCGTCGAGCCCGTCGAGCATCGAGCTGAGGTCCGTGACGTCCCGACCGGCGTGGCTCTCGAGCAACTGGTTGAGCGCGTCCTCCTTCGACGAGAAGTTCGAGTAGAAGGCTCCCTTGGAGTACCCGGCCGCCTCAGCGATGCGGTCCACCGAGGCCCCGTCGTAACCATCTCGCGCCACCACGTCGCCAGCAGCCTTCAAGATGCGTTCACGCGTGAGGGCCTGGCTCTGCTCGCGTGTCAACCGTGCCATCTCATCCTCACGTTCAGCCCAACCGACCACCGATCTGGGCGCCGTCAGCGAGTGCACGATATCCGGAAGGAGTTCGGGCGGCGTCCCGTCCCTGTTGTCTCCTCCAACCGACCACCGGGCCGGTGGACGTGCCTCGACGCCCCGCCGATGCCCTGCCCACGGTGACGGCTCGGCGGCCGGGGCCGCGGCGTCCCGCAGGCCCCCCCGGGGGTCGACGGCACCGCGGGCGGGGAGCTCACGACGATGCTCCGCTCGCCCGTTGGGCGCGGTGGCGCAGAGCCCCGCACACGACCGAGCCGGACCGGTGCGCGACGACCCGGACACCGCGCGTCGCCGGAGCCGCGGCGGTGGTCGCGTCCACGGGCCGGTGCCGACGACGAGGACGTCGGCGTCGGCGTCGGCCTGCCCGTCCAGGCGCGGAGGCCACCGCCGGGTCCGCCGCTAGTCGTTCCCGGCGGCCTGCCCGTCCAGGCGAGGAGGCCACCGCCGGGTCCGCCGCTAGTCGTTCCCGGCGGCCGCGGGGTCGACCGCTCCGTCCGCGCGGTCCCGCGCCGGCCAGATCCCGTGCCGTCCGGGCGCAAGGACCCCGTTCGGGTCCACCGCGTCCTTCAGCCGCTCGACGAAGCGGCGGTAGGCGTGCCCGTTGAAGGAGTACGCGGACTGGGCGAGGTCCATGAACTCCAGGTGCGGGCGGCAGTCCCCGTAGCCGAGCTCACCCAGAGCCGCGACCATCCGCCGGCCGGTCTCGACCGCCGTCCTCGCGCTCACCTCGTCGGTGCGGTCGTAGCGGATCCCGGCGATGGCCACGGCCGACCGCTCCCCCACCACCATGATCCCGACCCCGAAGCTGAGACCCGCGCCGGCATAGTGCCCGCGCAGCTCCTCGACCACCTCGCGGATGGCGCTGCCCCGCATCGGCACGACCGGCGAGACGTCCAGGTGCGCCACGTGGTCGGGGGTCGACTCGATCGCCTTCAGGGTCGGGATGCCGATGGTGATCTTCTCCGCGGAGCGGGTGAACTCCTCGTACTCGGTGCGCGCGTACACCCGCACGGGGTGGACCCGACCGCTGGGGATCCGCTCCCAGGCCTCGAGGACCCGCCGCAGCTTGATCTCCACGATCTCCCGGTCACCCCAGACCGCCGCGCGCAGTGCCCAGGCGCCGACGTCCTTCTCGGTCCCGAGCTGGCGCAGCTCCTCGACGGAGTAGGGCAACGCCCGAGGGGGGACGGGGGCGTCCAGCACCATGTGCGCGGCGCGGAGCGTGGAGTAGAGCGCCGGCACGCCCTCGAGGTGACCGGCGAGCCGCAGCTCCCGGATCGTGTCGACCGCCGCCTCGAGGTCCTCGTCCTCCCCGACGACGAGGACCAGCGGCGCGTAGGCCTCGGGACGGCGCTTGAGCCACACGCCCATCCGCACCACGATGCCGAGGTTGGACTGGATGAACAGCTCGTCGAGCGAGGGCCCGAGGCTGCGGCGGTACGTGTGGCCCGCCTTGCCGCCCGGGATGGCGCCCTGCCCGGTGCGGAGCAGCTCACCGTCGGGCAGCACCACCTCGAACCCGGCCGCCAGCCGGTAGTCCGCCCCGTAGTCCTGGTAGGTGTGCCCGGAGTCCATCGTGTTGCCGACGACCGACCCCCACCCGAGGTCCGGCACCGGGGTCAGCAGGTCCAGCCCCCGCTGGGAGACCTCGTCGTAGAGGTCCTGCCAGGTGACGCCCGGCTCGACCACCGCGAGAGCGAGCTCCTCGTCGATCTCCAGGACCCGGTTCATCCGCTGGAAACCGAGCTGGATGGCACCTCGCTTGCGCGGGGACGCGCCGCCGTGACCGAGGTTCCGGCCCTGGCTGTGCGGCGAGACGGGTACCCCGTGGCGGTTCGCCAGGCGCAGGACCTCCTGCACCTCCTCGACGGTTCCGGGTTGCACGACGGCTGAGGCCGCGTAGGTCTCGTCACCGGGGATCCAGAACGGGTCCTTGAACTCGTCCACGCTCGCGCGCTCGACGCGGACCCACTCCTCCCCGACGATCTCCGCGAGTTCGCGGGCGACCAGTTCCGGGATGGTGGGGATGCGTGCGTCGTCCGGCTGGTCCGGAGCTCGGCCGATGGGTGTGGACGGACCGTCATCGGTCACGGGGACCTCCTCGTCTCCCTGGCGGCGCCCCCCCGGGCGTCCCGGCTGCGCACGGCCGGTACGCACCGTTCGGCACCTGTGCCGACCGAGTCTGCCGGGCTCACATCCACGTGCAAAGCGGAGAAGGTCGAGGTGTGACGTCGATTAATCCGATTAACGGCAATTCGGTGGAGTCGATCACATGGTGCGGTTTTATCCGCTTTTCTCGGTGTTGGCGCGCTGCCAGTCTGGCCGTGCCAGCCCGGTGCGGGGTGGTCGCGGCGACGTTGCCCTCCCGAGCTCGGGCACGCCGGAGTACGCCCGTTCGACGAGGAGGTCGCCGGTGATCATCGACTGCCACGGTCACTTCACGAGCGAGCCCGCCGGGTTCCGCGCCCACCGCGCGGCCCAGGTCGCCTTCGCCGAAGGTCGCGGCGACGCCCCTGCGCCCGTCGCGGGCATCCCGGACGCCGACCTCCACACGGCCGTCGAGACCAACCAGCTGCGGCTGCAGCAGGAGCGCGGCACCGACGTCACACTGCTCTCACCACGCGCTTCCGCCATGGGTCACCACGTGCCGGGACAGGACGTCGCCGACGCGTGGGCCCGCCTGTCCAACGACACGATCGGCCGGATCGTGGACATGTTCCCGCGGAACTTCGCCGGGGTCTGCCAGCTGCCGCAGACCGTGGACGGCGACCTCGGGCCCGCAGTGGCCGAGCTGGAGCGTTGCGTGGACGCCGGCTTCGTCGGCTGCAACGTCAACCCCGACCCGTCCGGGGGGGCCTGGACGGCGCCCCCGCTGACCGACCGCTGGTGGGATCCCCTGTGGAGCGCCCTCGAGCGGGCCCGGGTCCCGGCGATGATCCACGTGTCCGGGTCCACCCGGCCGGGGGTGCACACGACCGGAGCGCACTACCTCGCCGGCGACACGATCGCGTTCATGCAGCTGCTGGACGGCGACCTGTTCGACCGGCACCCCGGGCTCCGCCTGATCATCCCGCACGGCGGTGGCGCGGCCCCCTACCACTGGGGCCGGTACCGCGGACTGGCGATCATGCTCGGCACGCCTTCGCGTGTCGACCAGCTCCGCGACAACGTCTTCTTCGACACCTGCGTCTACCACCAGGCCGGCATCGACCTGCTCCTGGACGTCGTCGGGCCGGAGAACGTCCTGTTCGGCTCGGAGCTGCTGGGCGCCGTCAAGACGGACGACCCCAGGACGGGACACCCGTTCGACGACACCAAGCGCTACATCGACGCCGCAGGGCTCGACGACGACGCCCGCCAGCAGGTCTTCGAGCGCAACGCCCGTCGGGTCTACCCGCTGCTCGACGCGCGGCTGCAGGACCAGGAGCGCGCAGTTGCTCCTGCGAGGAGAGGAGCACAGACATGACCGGACCCACGACCGTTCGTCTCGCCGGGGGGGCGCAGGGCTTCAACTGGCTCCCCGTGTTCGTGGCAGAGGAGCAGGGCATCTTCGCCCGCAACGGGCTCGAGATCGACTACCAGCGCCTCGGCTCGGTCGACAAGGCGACCACGGCAGTGCGCGAGGGCACGGCCGACCTCGCCATCACCCCGCCGGAGGGCGCGGTCGCCGACCACCTGGCCGGCGGCGGCCTGCGGATCATCGGGTCCAACTCCGAGCGGCTGCCCATGTCGCTCGTCGCCAGGCCCGGGATCCCCGATCTGGCGGCCCTGCGTGGCCGGCGGATCGGCACCTCGTCGCTGACCGAGGGGACGGCGATCTACGCCCAGCAGCTGCTCCGGCAGGCCGGACTGGGGTACCCGGACGACTACGAGTTCGTCCTCGCCGGCGTGCACACCGCACGGTGGAAGGCGCTGCAGGACGGCGAGATCGACGCCGCACCCCAGCCGGCGCCCTGGAACTTCCTCGCCGAGCGGGAGGGTTACGGCCTGCTCGGCGAGATCCCCGACGTGCTGCCGGAGATCATCTTCGCCGCGGTCATCGGCAACGCCCCGTGGCTGCAGGAGAACCAGGACGCCGTGACCCGGCTGATCACGTCCCTGGCCGAAGGCCACGCCTTCGTCAACGACCCGGCGAACGACGCCGTGACCTCGCCGATCTACCAGCGGATCACCACCCCCGACGAGCCGGAGCTCGCCGCCCGCGGCCTGGACTACACCCGCCGGCTCGGCATGTGGCCCGAGGGCCTGCGCGTGTCACCGCGAGCCTTCGACTCCACCGTCGAGGTGATGGTCCAGGCCGGGCTGCTGCCCCAGGACCGGCGAGATGCCGCGGCCGGCGTCCTCGACACCCGGTTCAGCCGGTCCGCCGACCACTGAGTTCCACCCGACCCGCGCCCCACCGACCCACCACCCACGACCCCCACGGTTCGAAGGAGCACCTGATCATGGCCCGCAATCTGGAAGACGCCATCACCGAGGCCGGCAGCGCGCACACCCTGCTCTGGGAGTCGCAGTCACCGCCGATCGTCAGCACCCCGGTGACCCCGGAGTTCACGAACTGGCGCGACGAGCAGCTGGCCTGGCGGCGCACGTCGGTGCTGTTCGACCAGTCGCACCACATGGCCGACCTGAACATCAAGGGCCCCGACGCGCTCAAGCTGATCCGCGACACCGCGGTCAACAGCGTCGAGTACTTCCCGGTGGACGCCGCGAAGCAGTACGTCGCAGCGACCGAGGAGGGCCACCTGATCGGGGACAACATCCTCTTCCGGAACGAGGAGGACGAGTTCCAGGCCGTCGGCATCCCGCCCTCGATCAACTGGCTGCAGTACCACGCGGAGACCGGCGGTTACGACGTCGAGATCTGGCGGGACAACCCTTCCTACGCCCGCGCGGGCAACCCCAAGGTCTACCGCTACGAGGTCCAGGGACCCGGCGCGATCGACGTGATCAGGGACGCGCTCGGCGACGAGCCCCCCACGGTCAAGTTCTTCCACGGCGCGCGCTTCACCATCGCGGGGAAGACGGTGCGCGCCCTCCGGCACGGCATGGCTGCCGAGCCCGGCTTCGAGTTCGTCGGCCCGTGGGAGGACCGGGACGCCGTCGTCGACGCCCTCGTGGCCGCCGGCGAGAAGCACGGCATGGTCAAGGTCGGCGGGCGGGCCTACCTGACGAACAGCCTCGAGTCCGGGTGGCTGCCCCGTCCGCTGCCGGCGTTCTACTCCGGCGCCAGCACCGCCGGGTTCCGCCAGTGGCTCGCCGCCGACGAGATCGATGCGACGGTGTCCCTGGGCGGGAGCCTGTACTCGGAGGAGCTCGAGGACTACTACTTCTCCCCCTACGACGTCGGCTACGGCCGGATCACCAAGTTCGACCACGACTTCATCGGCCGCTCCGCGCTCGAGCAGCAGGTGGCGAGCGGTCGCGCCGAGGCCAACCGGAAGGTGACGCTCGTCTGGAACGGCGACGACGTCGAGAAGGCCTTCGGTTCGCTGTTCCACGACGGGGTGGGCGCGAAGTTCTTCAACCTGCCGATCGCGCACTTCGCGACCTACCACTACGACCGGGTCGAGAACTCCAGCGGCGCCCTGATCGGGCGCTCGACGCACACCGGCTACTCCGCCAACGAGCGGTCGGTCCTGTCCGTCGCCGTGGTCGACGCGTCGGTCGCGGAGCCGGGCACCGAGGTGACCGTCGTGTGGGGCGAGCCGACGCCGTCGTCCAAGCCCGCGGTCGAGGACCACGTGCAGGTCAAGATCCGCGCAACGGTCCAGCCCGCGCCGCTGGTCGCGAAGGCCCGCGCGGAGTACCGCTCCAACGCCGGGCTGGGCTGAGCTCACCCGCCGCGCGGTGGGCGGGACGAGCCCCCGTCCACCGCACGGCCACGGTCCCGGCCGTCCCGTGCCGCGCCGACCAGCCGCAGCGGCGCACGGCCTGGCTGTGCTGGGCGAGGACGCCGTCCCGCCCGGGTCCCTGATCACCGGTCCGCCGGGCCGACCGCGCCCACCGCCCAGCCCACCGCCCAGCCCACCGCCGCGCCGTTGCGGCCGCCCTGCACCGATCCCTCGAAGGAGCACCGACCAGATGAGCCGCGCCCTCTCCGTCCGGGACCCCGTGTTCCGGGCCTCGCTGAAGCAGGTCTTCCAGGCGATGGGGTACGAGGTGATCCCCTTCAAGAAGACCGAGGAGTCCGTCCTCGCCAACGTGCCGAGGGAGGTGCCGCTCACCGTCACCGCCTCGCCCGCCAAGGGCCAGGACGCGACGGTCGAGCTGGCCGTGTCGCTCGTCGGCCACGGCTACACCGTGGCCCCGCACCTGTCCGCCCAGCAGGTACGCGATCGGGCCCACCTGGCCGACGTCGTGGCGCGCTGCCGCGAAGCCGGCATCACCGACGTCTTCGTCGTCGGCGGGGACCGTGCCGACACCCCCACCCAGTTCACGGACGCGCTCTCCCTGCTGCGCGCGCTGCACGAGCTGGACCACGGGTTCACCGAGATCGGCATCGGTGGCCATCCCGAGGGGCACCCCGAGGTCGGGCCGGACGTGCTGTTCCAGGCGCTCGAGGACAAGGCGTCGATGGCCACCCACATCAAGACGCAGATCGTCTTCGACCCGAAGGTCATCCTCGCCTGGGCCCGGGAGCTCAAGCGGCGGCGCATCGACCTGCCGGTGCACGTCGGCGTCCCGGGAGCGGTGACCCGGCAGAAGCTGCTGCGGGTCTCCGGCGGCCTGGGCATCGGCGAGTCCGCGAAGTTCCTGAAGAAGCAGCAGAACCTGTTCTGGCGCTTCTTCGTGCCAGGTGGCTACAGCCCGGACACGATCATCCGAGGCCTGGCGCCGCACATCGGCAAGCCGGACAACGCCATCGCGGGCTTCCACGTCTTCACCTTCAACGACCTCGAGCCCACCGAGGCCTGGCGCACGCGCACGCTGCAGAACCTGTCCTGAGGTTCACCGGCCCCCGGAGCCCGGCCGGCTCCCACACAGCGGGAGCCGGCCGGCCCAGCCCCTCGCTCGCCCGCCCGGCGCTCGCCGGGAGTCCCCCACGGAGACGTCATGACCACCGCACCCCCCACGACGGCCGGCCCGTCCACCCCCTCGCTGCCGAGCACGGTCAGCAGCGCCCATGACGGCGACCACGGCCGGTTGCTCATCCACTGCGCTGACCGGCCCGGGATCGTCTCGGCGATCGGCACGTTCCTGGCCGGGGCGGGGGCCAACATCGTCACCCTCGACCAGTTCTCCACCGCCGAGGGAGGTGGGACGTTCTTCCAGCGGACCGAGTTCCACCTGCCCGGGCTCACCGCCACCCGCGAGGAGCTCGAGCGCTCCTTCGCCGCCACCGTGGCCGACGAGTTCGACATGCAGTTCACCCTCACCGAGGCCAGGAAGCCCAAGCGGGTGGCGATCATGGTCTCCAAGACCGACCACTGCGTGCTGGACCTGCTGTGGCGCAACCGCCGCGGCGAGCTGGACATGAACGTGGTCATGGTGATCAGCAACCACCCCGACCTGGCCACCGACGTCCGCTCCTTCGGCGTGCCGTTCTTCCACGTGCCGGCCACCAGGGACAACCGGGCCGAGGCCGAGGCCCGGATCCTGGACCTGCTGCGGGGCAACGTCGACCTGGTGGTCCTGGCCCGCTACATGCAGATCATCACCCCGACCTTCCTGGAGGGCGTCGGCGCGCCGCTGATCAACATCCACCACTCGTTCCTGCCCGCCTTCATCGGTGCCGGGCCCTACGCCAAGGCCAGGGAACGCGGCGTGAAGCTCATCGGCGCCACCGCCCACTACGTGACCGCCGACCTCGACGAGGGCCCGATCATCGAGCAGGACGTCGTCCGGGTGGACCACCGGCAGGACACCCCCGACCTGGTCCGGATGGGTGCCGACGTCGAGCGCGCCGTCCTCTCCCGCGCGGTGCGCTGGCACCTGGAGGACCGCGTCGCCGTCCACGGCAACACCACGATCGTCTTCTGAGGAGCTCGTCGTGACCGCAGAGATCATCGACGGCAGGGCCGTCGCGCAGCAGGTCCGCGAGGAGGTGGCGAAGGGCGTGGCCGAGCTGGTCGCCGCCGGCGGCACCGCCCCCGGTCTGGCCACCGTGCTCATCGGCGACGACCCCGCCAGCGAGGTCTACGTCCGCAGCAAGCGCCGCGCCTGCGTCGCCGCCGGCATGGTCGATCTGCACCGGCACCTGCCCGGGGACGTCCCCCAGCACGAGGCGGCAGCGCTGCTCGACGAGCTGGCTGCTGATCCGGCCGTCTCCGGGATCCTGCTGCAGCTCCCCACGCCCGGGCACCTGGACGCCGAGGCACTGCTCACCCGCATCCCGGCGGAGAAGGACGTCGACGGGCTCACCACCGCCAACGCCGGTCTGCTGGCGCAAGGGCGGCCCGGCCTGCGCCCGTGCACCCCGTCCGGGGTGATCGAGCTGCTGGACCGCCACGGCGTGCCGCTGTCCGGGGCGCACGCGGTGGTGATCGGCCGCTCGGTGCTCGTCGGCAAGCCGATGGCCCAGCTGCTGCTCGAGCGCAACGCCACGGTGACCATCTGCCACTCCCGCACCCGCGACCTGGCCGCCGAGTGCCGCCGCGCCGACGTCCTCGTGGTCGCCGCCGGCATCCCCTCCCTCGTGGGCGCCGACGCGGTGAAGCCGGGCGCCACCGTCATCGACGTGGGTATCCACCGCGGCGAGCACGGCCTCACCGGTGACGTCCAGTACGACGCCGTCGCCGAGGTGGCCGGCACGATCACCCCCGTCCCCGGCGGTGTCGGCCCGATGACGATCGCCATGCTGCTGGCCAACACCCTCACCGCCGCCAGGGTCCAGCAGAGCACCGGACGGCGATGACCACCGCCCGACCGTGGGCCCGCTTCGACGACCTGGACACCGGCGAGGCGCTCCGGTTCCCGTCACCCCACCGCGTCCTGACGGCGTGGCACCTCGACGAGCGCGGCTGGCGCGCGGCACCCCTCCTCGGCGCATCCGGTCCACGCGCCCCCCACGGCGTGCGTCCACACGCAGAGCCGGTCAGGCGATGACCGTCCCGTCACCCCGCCCCCAGTCCGCACCCGACGTCGAGCGCGCGCTCCTGCGGCGGTGGCCCGAGAGCCGGCTCGAGCCGTCGCTGGAGCGGATGCGCGCCGTCATGCGCGCTGTCGGGGATCCCCAGGACGAGGTGCCGGTGATCCACGTGACCGGGACGAACGGCAAGACGAGCACTGCGCGGATCATCGACGACCTGCTCCGCGCCGGTGGACTGCGCGTGGGGCGCTACACCAGCCCTCACCTGCAGTCCGTCCGCGAGCGGATCGTGCTGGCCGGCCGGCCGATCGACGCCGGCCGGTTCGTCGACGTCCATCGCCGGTTGGAGCCGGCCTTCGGCGACGTGGACGGCTCCAGCACCACGCCGCTGTCGTTCTTCGAGGCGATCACCGCCATGGCCTTCCAGGCCTTCGCCGAGGACGGCCTGGACGTCGTGGTGCTCGAGGTCGGCATGGGTGGCGCGTGGGACGCGACGAACGTCGCAGATGGTCGGGTCGCCGTCGTCACCCCGATCTCGCTCGACCACACCGAGCACCTGGGGCCCGACGAGGCCGCGATCGCGGCGGAGAAGGCGGGCATCATCAAACCCGGGGCGGTGGCCGTGCTCGCCGAACAGCCCGCCGCGGCGATGCCCGTGCTGCTCGAACGGGCGGCGTCGATCGGCGCCACCGTGGTGCACGCCGGCGTCGATGAGCGCGTCGTGCGGCGCACCCCCGACCCCGATGGGCAGGAGCTCGACGTCCGGGTCCAGCAGGGCGTGCACCGGGGGCTGCGGCTGCCGCTCCTCGGCCGCCACCAGGCGGGCAACACCGCTGTCGCCCTCGTCGCAGCTGAGGCGTTCCTGTCCTCCCGAGGTCAGCAGCTGGACACCGGAACCGTGCGTGCGGCGCTCGCAGCCGTCCGCTCGCCGGGGCGTCTGGAACGGGTTCGCACGGCCCCGCACGTGTGGGTCGACGCCTCGCACAACCCCGCGGGCATGGCGGTGACGGCAGCGGCCGTCCGGGAGCTGTCTCCCCCGCCGCACCTGATCGTGGTGATCGCTGCCCTGGCGGACAAGGACGTCCGGGGGATGCTGCGCGCCCTCCGCGGAACAGCCGCGGAGGTGATCGTCACCGAGAACACCTCCCCACGCGGGATGGCAGCCGAGGACCTGGGCCGCCTGGCCGCCGAGGAACTGGGTCCCGACCGGGTGGTCGTCGAGCGGGCCCTGCCTCGCGCGCTCGCCCGGGCCGGGGAGCGGGCCGTCGATCACGACGGTCCTGCTGCCGTGCTGGTGACCGGCAGCGTCGTCACGGCCGGAGAAGCACGCAGTCTGCTGGACGAGGGACTCCGATGACGTCGACCACCGTCTCCGCCACCCCTGCCCCACCGGTGCCTCGGCAGGACCGGTGCCTGGTGATGGGCATCCTGAACGTGACCCCCGACTCGTTCTCCGACGGTGGCCGCTACGACGACCACGCGCGGGCGATCGCCCACGGCCACCGGATGACCGCAGCCGGGGCGGACTACGTCGACGTGGGCGGGGAGTCCACCCGGCCCGGCGCGACGCGCGTCGACGCCGAGGAGGAGCTCGCTCGCGTCGTCCCCGTGATCGCCGAGCTGGCTCGCGCCGGGATCGCGGTCAGCGTCGACACCACGCGGGCGCGGGTCGCGGCCGCGGCCGTCGACGCCGGCGCCGTCCTGGTCAACGACGTCAGCGGCGGCCTCGCCGACCCGGACATGGCTGCGGTCGTGGCCGGGACCGGCGTGGGCTGGGTCCTCACGCACTGGCGGGGGCACAGCGCGGACATGTACTCCTCGGCGCGCTATGACGACGTCGTCGCCGACGTCCGGCGGGAGCTGGTGCAGCGGGTGGACGACGCCGTGTCGGCCGGCGTCGCCGACGAGCAGATCGTCCTCGACCCGGGCCTCGGCTTCGGCAAGCTGCCGCCGCACGACCTGACCCTGCTGCGGAACCTCGACCAGCTCACCGCTCTCGGCCTCCCGATCCTGGTCGGGGCCTCCCGCAAGCGCTTCCTCGGCGCCGTGCTCGCCGGGCAGGACGGGGTCGCGCCACCCGCCCAGCGTCGCGACGCCGCCACGCTGGCCACCTCGGTACTGGCCGCCCGGGCGGGCGCCTGGGGCGTTCGCGTGCACGAGGTCGCCGGCTCGGCCGACGCGGTACGGGTCGTCGCGGCTGTCGGCGACCGCGAGGAGGTGGACCACGTGCCGTACGACTGAGCGACGTGCGACGACCGCCCCGCTGCTGTCGGCGTGGGGCTCCTCCAGCGCGTCGACGACGCGCGTCGCCGGGGGCTGGAGGGTGGTGCTGGCCCTACCGGCCGGCCTGTCAGGGGCGACGGGGCGCCGACCTGCGCGAGACGTCTGCGGGGTGCCAGCAGGGGTGGGACTGCAGCCGCGACCGGATGGGCGGACTGCGTCCCGCTGCCGTCGCCATGACCCTTGACATACCGATCAGATTTTCAATACCGTTCAGCATCTGTGGTTTCAGTCACAGCCGTCACGGCAGGCGGGACTCCAGCGGCTGGCACACGTATCGGGCCCACGACGACGTGGCCCGGGGAGGATTCTCATGACTCACACTGGCGGAACCCCACTGTCGCTCCAGTCCCTCATGGACCAGGCGGGAGGTCCGGTGAAGCTGCTCCGCAGCTCCGACCTGGGCCCGTACGTCTTCCCCGGGATCCCGGCGGAGTTCACCAACTGGCGCGACGAGGCGCGGGCGTGGAAGGAGGGCGTCGCACTGCTCGAGCAGAGCTACCACATGACCGAACTCCACCTGCGCGGTCGGGAGGTGATCCCCTTCCTCTCCCAGTTCGCGATCAACAAGTTCGACCCCTTCCCCGCCAAGAAGGCCAAGCAGATCGTCCTGGCCGGCCACGACGGCAACATGATCGCCGACGCGATCCTCTTCCGCGAGGACGAGGAGTTCTTCCGGGTCGTGGGCGCACCCTTCGCCAGCGACTGGCTGCTGTTCAACGCACAGGACACCCCCTTCGACGTCACCGCGGAGAAGGACGACAACTGGTCGGTCCAGCCCCACCCGCGCGACGTCTTCCGCATCCAGGTGCAGGGTCCGCAGGCGCTGGCGCTCGTCAGCGAGGTCGCGGGCGGCTCGGTGCCCGAGGTCAAGTTCTTCTCGGTCGGCGAGATGACCATCGCCGGGAAGACCGTCCGCGCACTGCGCCACGGGATGGCCGGCACCCCGGGCTTCGAGATCTACGGACCGTGGGACGACCAGCAGGCGGTGCGTGAGGCGCTGGAGAAGGCCGGCGAGCAGTACGGCCTGCGCAAGGTCGGGGCCCTGGCGTACTCGACCACCGCGCAGGAGTCCGGGTGGATGCCCATGCCGCTGCCGGCGATCTACCACGGCACCGAGATGAAGGCCTACCGGGAGTGGCTGAACGCCTACTTCCTCGAGACGATCGGGTCGCTGGGCGGCAGCCTGGTCTCCGACGACATCCGCGACTACTACGTCGATCCGATCGAGGTGGGCTACGGCGGGCTGGTCGACTGGAACCGCGACTTCGTCGGCCGCGACGCCCTGCGGGAGAAGGCCGCCAACCAGAGCCGCCGGAAGGTGACCCTGGTCTGGAACGACGACGACGTGAGCGCCACCATCACGTCGTCGCTCTTCGGCGACGAGCCCGGCCGCTTCCTGACCCTGCCCACCCCGATGTACGCCACGTTCGAGTCCGACGCGGTGCTCGACGGTGACCGGAACATCGGGGTCTCCCAGTGGTCCGCCTACTCGGCCAACGCCGGGCACGTCATCTCCGAGGCGCTGGTGGACACGAGCCTCGCCGAGCCGGGAACCGAGCTGACCCTGCTGTGGGGAGAGCCCGACAGCCAGCGGAGGACCGTCGACGCCCACCAGGTCCGAGAGATCCGGGTCACCGTGGCTCCCGCGCCGTACTTCGACAAGGTGATCAAGCGCGACCAGCGGTAGCCCGACGCCAGCGGCCGTCCCCCGGCGCTCGAGCCGGGGGACGGCCGTTCGGCCCCGAGGCGCGCGAACACTGCTCCGCCGGAGCTCCGGCCGGTCGACGACGGGTGGAGCCGGGCCCGCCCGATGAACTCGGCGGCCCCCTGGGCACCGGTCCCGTCACCCGGGACGGCCTCGGCGCTCGGCGGACCTCGAGCCGCTGCGGTGAGGGGCGCCAGGGACCGGGCCAGAGCCTCCCGGCTGGACGGGTGGTCGACGCCTGGCGCGCGTGGAGCGCGAGCATCGCGACGTCCACCAGGGCGGCGAACCGCCGCACCGGGCCGGACAGGGACCGCCACAGCCGGCACGGGCAGGGCATGTGCCACGGGACGACGTCGGCACCGAACGGAGTGGCGACCGCCGGGAGCCCGGCCTCGCCGGCATGCGGGTCGACGATGCCGCCGGCTGCGTCCCGCCCGGCCGGGCCGTGGGCGGTCGCCCCGAACTCCGGTGGCGGGCGCCCCCGTGCCGCGATCGAGGACGCGTCGCGCCCGTGCGGCTCGTCCAGCCGTACGCAGGACCACCTCGCAGTGATCGATGCAGACCATCACGTTCCGGGCGCAACGTCCACGGTTGTGACCCTTGACACGCCCGAACCCACTCAGGATACTCCTCCGCACACGGAGTCAAATCGGTATCTGGATTCCGAGCAGGCTGTAGTGACGCCTCAGGCTCCGCCGTCCGCACCACCCAGGCAACGTCGCCTGCCTTCTCCCAGGCGGCTGCCATGAGAAGGGATACCGCATGGGCACGAACGCCAGATCGCGCGTCACGCTCCTCGCCGCGCTGACCGCGGCGACGCTCGGCGTCGCCGGATGCAGCTCGGACGGCGGGGATGCCGGCAGCGAGGGCAGTTCGGGAGATGTCGTCTACCGGGACGCGGACGGCGAGTGCGCCGCTGAGCCGCTCGAGGGCATCGACTACGAGACAGCGAGCGAGCGCATCGCCTACTTCGAGGAGGCGTCGACCGGGCTGCCGCAGACGGAACCGCTTCCCGAGCCGGTCGACCCGTCCACGACCGTGGCCGTCCTCGACAACGGGTCGGCCGTCGGGTCGATCATCTACGCGGGCATCGAGCAGGCCGCTGAGACCGCCGGGGTGCAGCTCCAGCGGATCGATGCCGGCCTGGACGCCCAGAGCGTGAACACGGCGGTCGGCTCGGTCGTGGAGAGCGCGCCGGACATCCTCATCTCGCCGGCGGTGGACGCGACGTTCTTCCAGAACCACCTGGAAGCGCTCGAGGAGGCCGGCACCACCGTCGTGTACGCGGGCAACAGCAACGCTGAGCAGTTCGGCCTGCTCGACTCGCACTCCGGCAGGGGCGCTTCCCTCGTCAACGGCGAGGTGCTCGCCGCCGCAGCGATCACCTTCACGTGCGGCACCAGCACCGAGTTCGTGTTCTACAGGGTGCCCGAGTTCTCGTTCTCCCAGGTGCAGCTCGAAGCCGCCGAGGCCTACCTGGAGGACACCTGCCCCGACTGCACCCTCCGCGTCGTCGACATCCCCGTCGCGACGATGGACACCACCGCCGGGGACGCGATCGTGAGCGACCTCCAGGCGCACCCGGAGACCGACTTCTTCATCACCTCGGCCGATCAGATGCAGATCGGGTTGAAGGCCAAGCAGGACCTGGCCGGCCTCGACGTGCCCGGCATGGGTCAGTCGTCCCTGCCGCCGAACATCGAACAGATCGGCTCCGGCCTGCAGGCTGCGGGGCTCGCCGTCGACTACAACCAGTACAGCTGGTTCATGCTCGACGAGGGCCTGCGCCGGCACCAGGGCCTCGAGGTGGAGTACGGCGACTGGCTTCCCTGGGTCAAGGCGATCTCGCGGGTGATCACACCCGCGACCGCCGACGAGTACCCGAACGGGTTCGTCGCGTACCCCGGCATGGCGGACGACTTCGCCGCGCTCTGGGGGAAGTAGGAATGGTCGAGACCACGCCGCCTGCGTCGGCGCCCGCCCGGGGCGCCGGCCAGGCGGGCGGGGACCCGCTGATGCGAGCCACCGGGATCGTCAAGGACTTCCCGGGACTGCGCGCACTCGACGACGTCTCCCTCGACGTGCGCAGCGGCGAGATCGTGGCGATCGTCGGCCACAACGGCTCCGGGAAGTCGACGCTCGTCAAGATCCTCGCCGGTGTCCACACCGCCGACGAGGGCACCGTCTCCTTCGCCGGCGGAGGAGACGAAGCGACCGAACTCCACATCATCCACCAGGACCTGGGACTCGTCTCGGAGTTCACCGCGGTCGAGAACCTCGGGGTCGGTGCACCGGGTGGGTTGGCGCCCACGCGCCGGCGTCATGAGCGGGAACGGGCGCGCGAGCTCATCTCCCGCTTCGGGGAAGCCTTCGACGTCGACCTGCCGATCAGCAGACTCGCACCGGCGCAGCGGTCGATCATCGCGATCGCGCGCGCCCTGGACGGCTGGACGCACGCGAGGAACGTGCTCATCCTCGACGAGCCCACCGAAGCCCTGCACGCCACCGAGGTCGAGATCCTCGTCAACGCCGTGCGCCGGGTCGCCGACGCGGGCGCGGGCGTCGTCTTCATCTCCCACCGCCTGGACGAGGTCCTCGGCATCGCCGACCGCGTCGTGGTGCTCCGAGACGGCCGCAAGGTCTCCGACGTCGCCGCGGTCTCGCTGGACCACGACGCACTCGTCGAGCTGGTGACAGGGGCGGCCGCGCACGAGGAGGAGAGCCCGGTCGACAGATCCCCCGCCGGCGACATCGTGCTCGACATCGCCGGCCTGCGAGCGCCCGGCGTGCGAGGCATCGACCTCCAGCTGCGCGCGGGCGAGGTCGTCGGTGTCGCGGGGGTCCTCGGATCGGGTCGCGATCTGCTGCCCTCCCTCGTGTTCGGCGGCACCAGGGCGGACGCCGACCACTACTGGCTGTCGGGCACGTCCTATCCCGACCGCACCCCGCGGGAGAGCGTCCGCCGCGGCCTGGCGTTCGTGGCCGGCGACCGGGCTCGCTACGGCGGGATCCGCGCGATGAACGCGCGCGAGAACATGACCCTGCCCGAGCTGGGGAGCCTGACGGGACCCGGGGGCGCGCTCCGCTCCGCCGCGGAGCAGCGGCTCGCCCGCGCCCTGGTCGATCGGTACGACGTCCGGCCGGCGCGACCCGAGCAGGCGTTCGCCCGGTTCAGCGGCGGCAACCAGCAGAAGATCGTGTTCGCCAAGTGGCTGCGCAACGACCCGCGGGTGCTGCTGCTGGAGGAACCGACGCAGGGCGTCGACATCGGTGCCAAGCAGGCCCTGTACGCCGAGATCGACCAGGCGGCGGCCCGCGGCACGGCCGTGCTGGTGTGCTCGTCGGACGCCAAGGAACTGGTCCGGCTGTGCGACCGCGTGCTGGTCATGCGCGAGGGGCAGATCGTCGCCGAGTTGTCGGGCGAGCAGTTGACCGAGTCGGAGCTGGTGCTCCAGGGCTACGGACTGGCGCGGGCGACCGTGCCGCCGGCGATGAGAGACGGGGAGCACCCATGAGCAGCAGCGAGGTGACGACCAACCAGAAGCGGCTCCGGTTGCTGTCGTTCCGGAACATCAGCGCGATCTACATCTTCGTGTTCATCTTCGTGGTGTTCTCGCTCGTGACGCCGCAGACCTTCTTGCAGGAGGGGGTGTGGCGCACTCTCCTGGACGCCCAGGCGATCACCGTCATCGCGGCGATCGGGGTGATGATCCCGCTGGTCACGGGCTCGTTCAACCTCGCCATCGGCGCTGAGGTGGGCTTCGCCGGCATCCTCGTCGCGGTGCTCCAGGTCAAGGCCGGCATCCCGTTCGCCATGGCCATCCCGCTCACCCTGCTGGCGGGGGCCCTCGTCGGCCTCGTCTCGGGACTCATCATCACGAAGGGCCGCATCGACTCGTTCATCGCGACCCTCGGGCTCAGCTCGATCCTGCTCGCGGCTCTGGCATGGATGTCCTCCAGCCAGCAGGTCGTGGGGCTGCAGGAGGGCTTCCGGAGCATCGCGACGAGCAGATTGCTCGGCATCACGGTGCCGGCCTACGTGATGCTCGTGCTGGCGTTCGTCGTCTGGTACGTGCTCGAGCGCACCCCGGTGGGACGCCGGATGTACGCCGCGGGCTACAACCCGGACGGCGCCCGGCTCGCGGGCGTGCACGTGGTCCGCCTCCGCATCGGCGCCCTGGTTGCGGGTGGGGCGATCGCCGCGATGGCCGGTGTGCTGCTGACCTCCAGACTCAACACGGGCGAGCCGACGGTCGGACCCGGCCTGCTGCTGCCCGCGCTGACCGCGGTGTTCCTCGGCTCCACGCAGTTCAAGGGCGGCCGGTTCAACGTGTGGGGGACGGTGATCGCCGTCTACGTGCTCGCCACGGGCATCAAGGGTCTCCAGCTGATCGGGGGGCCGCCCTGGATCAGCGACCTGTTCAACGGCATCGCACTCCTCGCTGCCGTGGGGCTCTCCCAGTGGGAGAAACCGTCTGCCCGCACCGGCGCCATCCGCCGCGCCTTCCCCTTCGGCCGACGTCAGGGAGGCGACGAGGCGGAGGGATCAGCGCCTCCCGCGCCCGAGCGGGCGGAGAGCCTCACCCGGTGAGGCTCTCCGATCCCGGCCGCAACGAGACGGCAATGCCCAGCACCCCGAGAGAGGACGACCATGACCGGCACCGCCGACATCCCCCAGACCCTGGAGCAGAAGCTCCAGATGGCCGGTGGCCCTGTGGAGCTCCTGCGCGGACCTGGCCAGCTCGGTCCGTACGTGTTCCCCGGGATCCCGGCGGAGTTCACGAACTGGCGTGACGAGGTACGGGCATGGAAGGACGAGGTCGCGCTCCTCGAGCAGTCGTACCACATGTCCGAGTTGCACCTGCGCGGCACGGACATCGTTCCTTTCCTGTCCACCATCGCGGTGAACAGGTTCGATCCGTTCCCCGTCCGCAAGGCCAAGCAGATCGTCCTGGCCAGTCACGACGGCTACCTCGTCGGCGATGCGATCCTCTTCCACGAGGAGGCCGACTTCCTGCGCGTCGTCGGCGCACCCTTCGCCCTCAACTGGGTGAAGTACCACGCGGAGAACTCCGGCCACGGCGTCACCGCCGAGCTGGATCACAACTGGTCGGTCGTCGAAGCTCCCCGTGACGTGTTCCGCTTCCAGGTCCAGGGGCCGCGCGCGCTTGAGCTGGTGACCGAGGTGGTCGAAGGTCCCCTGCCGGAGGTCGGGTTCTTCTCGGTCGGCGACGTCCGGATCGCGGGGAAGGACATCCGGGCCCTCCGGCACGGCATGGCCGGCACCCCGGGCTTCGAGCTCTACGGCCCCTGGGCGGATCAGGAGGCGGTGCGCGAGGCGTTCCAGGCAGCTGGGGAGAAGTACGGCCTGCGCAAGGTCGGAGCACTCGCCTACGCGACCACTGCCCAGGAATCGGGCTGGCTTCCCCTGCCGCTGCCGGCGATCTACCACGGCGAGCGGATGCGGCCCTACCGGGAGTGGGTCAGTGCCTTCTCCCTGGAGGCGTTCGGGTCACTCGGCGGCAGCTTGTCGTGCGACCGGATCGAGAACTACTACGTCGACCCCATCGAGGCCGGATACGAGCGGCTCGTGGACTGGGACAGGGACTTCCTCGGTCGTGGCGCCCTGGTGGAGCGCGCGGAGAACCAGCGTCGGACGAAGGTCACGCTCGTCTGGAACGACGAGGACGTCGCAGCGGCGATCAATTCGGCACTGTTCGACCCGAAGCTCCCTGCACAGTTCATCGCACTGCCCTCGCCCATGTACTCGACCTGGGCGGCGGACGCCGTCCAGAGCGGTGGCGAGACGATCGGCTTCTCCCAGTACATGTCGTTCTCCGCGAACGCCGGCCACGTCCTCTCGCACGGGATCATCTCCCAGGAGCTGGCCGAGCCCGGAACGGAACTGACCCTGCTGTGGGGCGAACCCGGCAGCAAGCGCGACAACGTCGGCCGCAACCAGCTCCGGGAGATCCGTGCGACAGTCGCCCCGACGCCGTACTTCGCGAAGGTGATCAAGACTGCCAACCGCTAGTGCCACCTGGACGGTCGCCCCATGACCACGACTGGATCGAGGACCGCCCGTGCCTGAGGGGTTCCAGCAGGTGAGCTGCGGTCGGCCGTGCGCCTGGCCGGGGCCGACGCGCCCCGGGACCGCACCGGAGTCGCGGACCCCGCGCAGGCGGTCGTCGTGACTCGCATCGCGATCCTCCATCCGGGACAGATGGGTGCGGCCGTGGGCCGCGCGCTCAGCGATGTGGGGCACCACGTCGGCTGGTTGCCCGCGGGCCGTGGACCCGGCACCCGCCGACGTGCCGAGGAAGCCGGCTTGCACCCGCTCCGGGACCTCGACGATCGAGAGTTCGTCTTCTCCATCTGCCCCCCGGCGGCAGCCCTCGACACTGCCCGGGCCGTTGCCGGCTTCCCTGGCGTGTACGTGGATGCCAATGCCATCAGCCCCGCCACGGCCGGCGCTGTCGCCACCGTCATCCGGGACGCGGGCGGGCAGTACGTCGACGGAGGGGTCATCGGTCCCCCGCCGCGGCTCGCCGGGACGTCGCGCCTCTACCTGTCCGGTCGCCTCGCCACCACGGTCGCCGACGTCTTCGCCGGCACGCGGATCGAGACCGTCGTACTCGAGGGCGGTGACGTGGCGGCCTCTGCGCTCAAGATGACGTATGCGGCGTGGACCAAGATCACCGCGGCGCTGCTGGTGAGCCTGCGGCGTGCAGCCCAGGATCTCGGCGTCGAGGACGCGCTGGTGGCCGAGTGGGCCCGCTCGCAACCCGATCTGGCAGCCCGGTACGCCGCCGCGCTCGATGCAGCGACGCACAAGGGCTGGCGCTGGACAGCGGAGATGCGCGAGATCGCCCTCACCCTCGTGGAAGCTGGCGAGCCTGCCGGTTTCGCCGACGCGGCGGCCCAGCAGTTCAGCCAGTGGCCGCGACCAGCAGACGCCTGACCGCCCGGAGCGCGGCGCTCCGTCCGCCGGTGCTCCGGTGACCGAGGCCCTCGTGTCCGACGGACGACGTGCGTCGTGCCCGTGAACCAGGTGGTGCGGCACGGACGGACGCCGAGATCTGCGGAGCCGGACGCGCTCCCCGACGCGGGGTCGCCCGGATCTCCTGCGGTTGACCGGGTGCGCCCCACAACAGCGTCACCCCGGTCCCCCGCTCGCTGCAGCGGGGGTCGATGGAGCTCAGCGTGAGCACCTTGCGGACGTGGTAGCTGTCGGCCGGGAAGGTCGAGTGGCCCGCCTTATCGCCGTCCTTGGGGATCCAGTCTGCCCAGGCGGGACTGCCCAGCCGTGATGCAGGGCGGGTGGGGGAACTCGAACGGCTGGTAGCTGGGGCCGTCGCCGACGTCACGCTCCTGCCCCGGCCCATCTCGATCGGGCTGCGGTACCGCTCCTCGATCGAGTCGCCGTCCCAGCTTCCCGGGTCGAGCCGGACCCGGGCGGGGTCAGGCGCGGGTCACCTGACGGTGCCGGTCCGCCGGCCCGGTGCACATGGCACGGCCACCGCGCGGCGGAGGCACGTCGACCACGTCCCGGCGGCGGTGGCGCGCTCGTGTCCGAGGAGGCGCCCCGCCGACACGGTCGTCGTGGCGAAGCTCCGGACGGGCGATCGACCCGCAGGCCGAGGACCGTCACCGCACGCGGTAGGCCTGCAGCTCGGTAGCGATGTCGACCGTGCCCGTGTACCCCTGCTGCGCCCACCGCCGCCACGTCGGCACGTGCACCACCTCAGTGGCCAGGTCGCCGATGTGGCTGAGGACGAGGTGCTTCGCAGCAGCCGCTTCAGCGACGGCACCGACCTTCTGCACCTCGACGTGCGACTCGATGAGGTGGTCCTTCAGGGCCGCTGGCCCGTTCCATCCCTGGATGTTGATGGACTCGTGGACCAGGATGTCCGAACCCTCGGCAAGCCTCAACAGGTTCTCGCTGTAGGTGGTGTCACCCGAGAACGTGATGACGCCGTGATCGCTCTCGAAGCGGTAGGCGAACGCGGGGAACACGGGACCATGCGGAACGAGCACGGCACTGACCCGTACCCGATCGTCTTCCATGATCACGAACGGGGCCATGGGAGGAGCGGTGTTCGTGGAGCTGGCGCCCGAGCCGCTGGGCAGCACGATCTCCCGGACGTCGGCCAGCGACCGGGTCTCACGGATCGCCGAGTCACGCATGAACACGTTCGTGCTGTACGCGAGCGCCTTCGCGGAGTGGTCGGTGAGCGCGAGCAAGCCGGGCGTCGGGTCCTCGGGACTGGTCGTCGGCGACGTGCCGCCCCCGAACGTCGGGGGCAGGCCGCCTGCTCCGCCCGGGCCGTACACGGGGATCGGCCCGGCCAGTGCATCGTGCTGCTCCGGTGAGTAGTTCCCGGCGAGCAGGAAGAAGTTGAAGTAGTCCGCCACGTGGTCGGCGTGCAGGTGGGTGATGAACATCGCCGACAGGTCGGCGAAGTCGAGGCGGGCACGGACGTACTGCGTCACCGCAGCCCGCCCGGCGTCCACGAGGTAGTTCTTGCCGTCCACCACCACGACGCTCGACGTGCCCGCCCGCTCGACCGTCGGGGGCGGCCCCCCTTGGGTACCGAGGGTGACGACCCGCATTCCCCGCTTCGGGTGCGGACCGCCGGCAGGGGACGTCGCAGCAGCCGGGCCGGCGGTGGCGACGGCAGCAGCCGTCGCCACCAGGCCAGCACCGCCCACGAGCAGGCCGCGGCGGGACAGGCCCCTGCCCGCGCTCACCTGCGACTCCTCCGACGAGCATGATCCGCACACTTGCGTCTCCTTGATGTGTCGGTGTTCACCATCGATCGACGAGCCGGGCCGAGCGTGCGGTACGAGGACTGCTCCGTTGCCCGCGCCGCCCGCGCGGCCGCTGGTCGCGATCAGCCCCACCGTCAGGCCCGGACTCGTCGCAGCGGACACGGGCCTGCGGTTGCTCCACCTGTTGCGCCTTGGCAGCGCTGCACACGTTGCCGATTTCGGAGACCGCTCGGTTTCTGAGGTCTGGATAGTATCCGGGTTCAGGTGTGACGGTCAACACGTGCACGGCGCGAGAACCTGGTCAGGTCGCGGCGACGGGGGCCGGCCGTCTCGTGCTCGAGCGGTTCGAGCGGTCAGGGAGGCGGTGCCGTCGACGGGCGGGGTCGGGTCCGCCCGTCCCAGGTGTCGATCCACGAGCTCCGCCGCTCACCGGTGTCCCGGCACGGCCGGATGCCGGCAACCCCTGCTGGCAGGACGGCGCGGCACCGGGGCGGGCCGTCGCGCCCCCCCGCCCCTCAGGGCGCGGGAGACCCGACGAACCGGCTCATGCGGCGCTCGACCGGAGCAGCCGGGCGAGCACGGCCTCGACCTCGGCTCCCGCATCCGATCCGGGCGCGCCGTGCGAGCGCCAGGCGACGTAGCCGTCCGGGCGTACGAGGATCGCCCCGTCCTCCGCCACCTCGCGAGCGCGCTGCCACGCGAAGTACAGGTCCTGCGCCGCCGGCCCACCCATCACCACGACCCGCAGGAACGGCAACGCCAAGGCCCGGACCGCCTCCACCCACGCGCCGCCGGTCAGGCCGGTCAGCAAGGTGAACGCGCCGTCACCCACCAGGTCGAGGGTGGAGACGTGCTCGCCGTCGGCACCGACCAGCCACGCGTGCGGCAGCTTCGCTCCCGGCCGCGTGGTCGGCTGCGCGAAGATCTCCGGATCGCGCTCCCAGATCTCGTCGGGCTCATCACCCGGGATGACCGCGTCAGAGGTGTAACGGTGGTTCAGCTCGACCCCCAGGGCGTTGTACTCGTTCTCCTTCAGCTCGAGCACGGCCGCGAGCTCCGACCGCGCCCGCGCCCCCTCGGGTGTGGGGGCGGTGAGCTTCTCGTGGCGAGCAGCACCGCCCGGCACATCCGGGGCGAGTGCTCGGTGCAGGGCCGCGTACTCGCGGCGGGACTGGTTCGCCCGCCCGACGACCTGGCGGCCCACGGGTGCACGCTCCTGGCTGTAGCTGTCCAGCAGCGCCGGCGCAGCACGTCCCCCGAGGACGTACGCGAGCTTCCAGGCCAGGTTGAACGCGTCCTGGATGGAGGTGTTCGAGCCGAGGCCGTTCGACGGTGGGTGCCGGTGCACGGCGTCGCCACCGCAGAAGATGCGCCCTGCGGAGTAGGTGGTCGCCCACGCCTCGTTGACGTACCACGGGCTGATCGCGCCGACCTCCGGCTCGAATGCAGGGTCACCGACGTACGCCTTGATCCTCGCCCGCGCCGTCTCGACGCTCACGTCGGGATCACCCGCCTCGATGTCGAATCCCCAGCCGGCGATCCAGCGATCCCAGGGCCGCACCGCCCGGAGCAGTCCCAGGCCGATCTCGCCGACCGCGGCCGCGTCGTTCACGATCCAGGTCAGCACGCTCTGCCGGTTCCTCATGTACGCGGACAGGTCCCCGCTGAACTGCGCGTAGACCGTGCCGGCCCGCCGCAGCTCGCCCTCCAGGGGCAGGCCGGCGTCCGCTGCGACCCGGGAGCGGGCACCGTCCGCACCGACCAGGTAGCGGACCCGCCGTTCGTACAGCCGCCCGGTGGTGCGGTCCTCGAGCGTCACGGTGACACCCGCGGCGTCCTGCACGCTGGCCCGGTAGGTGGTGTTGAACGAGAACACCGCCCCTCGCTGCGCGGCCGCGTTCACGAGAACGGGTTCCAGCAGGGGCTGCGGCACATCCGCCATGCGACAGGGGCTCGCGGCGCGGTACTCCCCGTAGCGTCCGTCGCCGAGTCCGTAGCTGGAGATCCGCGCGATCTCCGGGCCCCCCAGGCTCATGGCGAAGGTCGTGTCGCCCATGAGCTCCCACGGGGTCGCCTGCGTGCGGACCTCGCCCTCCACCCCCAGACTCCGGAGCACCTCCATCGTGCGCAGATTCGTCACGTGCGCCCGGGGCGAGTCCGCGAGCCAGTTCCGACGATCGACAACCAGGACCCGGACTCCGTAGGTCGCCAGCGCCAGGGCTGTCGTCGCCCCCATGGGTCCGGTGCCCACGACGAGCACGTCGCCGTCGAACTCGCCTCCGGTACCGCTGCCCGTCATCGCGACCATCCCCTCCGCCACCCACCGCTCGTCCGTCGAACCCGGCTCCCCCACGCCGATGTGCACGTTCCAGCGCCGGTCCGGCAGGTCCGCGTCCCCCGTGCTCGGTGGACCCGCCCCAGCGTCGGCACTCGTCCGGATGCCGCCACCCACCGGACGGCGACGGCCGCTGCCTCGTGCCGGTCGAACCCGCTGCTCCCCTCACCGGACGTGGTGACAAGGTGGCACCCGCTCGAGCGCCTGGCCAACGACACTCTCCCAACACCGGTATAGGCGGTCCTTATGGTCCCCAACTTCTCCCTGCGGCAGCTGAGCTACCTGGTCGCGGTGGCCGAGACGGGCTCGATGACCGCCGCTGCGGAGACGGAGCACGTCTCCCAGGCGGCCATCTCGGCAGGCATCCACGACCTCGAACGTGGACTGGGCGCGCAACTCCTGGCCCGCCGCCCGGGGCACGGCGTGACCCTGACGGAGGCCGGCCTCGAGGTCGTCGCCGACGCCCGCCGGGTCCTCGCCGCCGCGGCGGACGTCCAGAGCAGTGCCCGGACCCCGGATGCGGACCTGCGCGGCGTCCTGAGGCTGGGGTGCTACTCGACCCTCGCGCCCCTGTACCTGCCACCGCTGCACGGCACCTTCGCCGTCCAGCACCCGGCGGTGGAGCTCTCGGTCATCGAGGAATCGCAGGAGGAGCTGCGCCGAGCGCTGACCAGCGGCGCCTGCGAGCTCGCGGTCACGTACGACACCGGTCTCGGTCCCGGTCTCGCCACCGAGACCATCCGCAGCCTGCGCCCCTACGCACTCCTGCCGGCGGACCACCGCCTGGCCGCCGAGACCACGGTGACCGTCGAAGACCTCGCCGATGAGCCGCTCGTCGTCTACGCGCAGGGACCCAGCCCCGGCAACACCGAGCAGCTGTTCCGGGATGTCGGCGCCGTCCCCCGCATCGTCCACACGTCTGCGAACATCGAGGTGGTCCGCTGCCTCGTGGCCCGGGGACTGGGCTGGACCCACCTCGTGCAGCGATGGCCGCTGGACGTCAGCCTGGAGGGCGAGCCGCTGGTGTGCATCCCGTTGTCCGGGAACGTGCCGGTCCACCGGGTCGTCGCCGCCTGGCCCGAGCAGGACAGGCTGAGTCGCCGCGCGGCGGCCGTCGTCTCCTTCCTCCACGATGCCGCGCAGCGCATCGGGGGCTTCAGCGACTGCGACCCCGCCCCCGGCGCAGCGCTCGCCTCGTCCGCGGCGCCCCCTGCTCGGTAGCCGGCACCGTCCTCCGCTGCCGGCGGTGCCCGGGACACAAGGATCCCTTATGCCGGGGTTCGGACAGTGTCGCTGGCCACCGGGCTGTGACCGGTGCCACCTTGTCCGCATTCGTTCGCGGACACCGGCACGACCGGTGCCGACGCCCATCGCGACATGCGGTCGGTCCGGAAACGGAACGGCGAGGACGCCCCGGCGCAGGGCCGAGCACCCGGCGCAGTGACACCTCACGTCCGTCCCGCGGCGAGGGCCTCCGGACGCCCCCGGGGACCCGCCATCCGCCAGCGCGGCCTGGCCGGCACCGAGACCCAGGAGTCCTAGTGATGCCGAAGACCATGCGGGCAGCCCGGATGCACGTGCGCGGGGAGCCGCTCACCGTCGACGAGATCGAGGTCCCCACACCCCGGCCCACCGACGTCCTGGTGCAGGTCAAGGCCTGCGGGATCGTGCCCAACCTGGGCAACGTGCTGACCCACTTCACGGACTGGTTCCCGCACACCTCGCTACCGCCGCTGCCCGCGATCTTCGGGCTGGATCCCACCGGTGTCGTCGTCGCACGAGGTGCGCAGGTCCACGGCGTCGACATCGGCCAGCGCGTCTACGTCAACCCCGCCCGGTACTGCGGCGGCTGCCGGTACTGCCGCGCGGGTCAGACCACCTCCTGCAGGTTCTACGCCTTCAACGGCTACTTCGGGTTCAGCGAGGACGCCCGGCAGATGTTCGAGGACTACCCCTACGGGGGCCTCGCGGAGTACATGACCGCGCCGCAGTACAGCCTGGTCACCTTGCCGGACAACGTCTCCCACGAGACCGCCGCGCGCTGGGGTTACCTGGGCACCGGCTACCGCGCGCTGCGCCGGGCCGGCCTCACGTCGTCCGACGTGGTCCTGATCAACGGGATCAGCGGCACTCTCGGCCTGGGGGTCGCCCTCTTCGCACTCGCGCTCGGCGCACGCAAGGTCCTGGGTACGGCGCGCAACCGGGACCTGCTCGACCGGGTCAGGGCCATCGCACCCGGACGCATCGAGGTCCACTCCCTCGAGGACGAGGTCTCGACCGGCGAGTGGACCCGCAGCCTGACCGACGGCGAGGGCGCGGACGTCGTCATCGACGCGCTCGGCCCGGGCGCCCCCCAGGAGTCCTGGCTGGCAGCCCTGGGCGGCCTCCGTCGGGGCGGGCGGCACATCAACATCAGCGCCGTCGCCGGTCACGTCCCGGTGCACGTGCACGAGCTGATGGACAACGACAAGACCATGATCGGATCGGCGTGGTTCACCACGGCCGACGGCCAGGAGATGGCGGACCTGGCAGCGGCGGGGGCGGTCGACCTCTCGGTGTTCGAGCACGAGGTGTTCACCCTCGCCGAGGTGAACAGCGCCTTGTCCGTGCTGCAGAACCGCAACGGCGGCTTCAGCAACTACGTCATCGTCCCGTGATCGTCCCGAGGACGGCGCCGGGTGCCGGCGGCCGCTCGGGCGTCGACGGCCCGCGACCGTGGCGATGCCGCCCTGGCCGGACAGCTGCCTGGCCATCGACCACGGTGCGGGGACCCGCCTGCTCCGGCAGCTCGCGGGATGCCGTTCAGCCGGTGCGGACACCCCGGTGGCGACCCAGGTAGTGCGACAGACCGACGGCCACCAGCAGCGCCGCGCCGTTGAAGACCGGGCTGGCCCAGGCGCTGGCACCGGACAGGGTCAGCCCGCTGACGGCCACCGAGACGAAGAGCACGCCGATGATCGTGCCGACGGCGTTGAAGAACCCCGGCACGACGGCGGTGGCCCCGAGGAACGCCGCCGCCAGCGCCGGGAAGAGCAGACTCGTCCCGTTGTCGGCGGTGGCGCTGCCGGTCCGGGCCAGCTGGAGCACACCGGTGACCCCGGCAAGTGCGCCGGCCAGCACGAACGTCGTCCAGACCGATCGGTCGACCCGCACACCCACGAGCCGCGCGGAGCGGGGGTTCGACCCGATCGCGTAGAGGCTCCGGCCGAACGGGGTCTGGGAGAGCAGGTACCAGAGTGCGACGGTGGCCAGCAGGACGACGAAGACCACGCGGGGCAGCCCGAGCCAGGTCGCACCGCCGAACCGCGGGAGTGCCGGGTCGATGCCGGCCAGGATGGTCTGGCCGCCGGTGTACCACTGGATGAGGCCGCCCAGCAGGGTCGCCATGCCGAGGGTCGTGACGAAGCTGTTGAGCCCGAACCTGGTCACGAGCAGCCCGTTGACCCCTCCGATCACGGCTCCGGTGCCGACGCCGACGGCGATCGCCACACCGAGCGGGAGCGCGTGGAAGCTCATCAGCCCGGCGGTCAGGACGCTCGATGTCGCGGCGATCGCGCCCAGGGAGAAGTCGAAGTACCCCGTGACCAGCGGCAGGATGACCGCCAGGGCGAGGAGCGCGACCACGGACTGGTTGCCCAGCAGGACGCTGGCGTTCTGCGTGGTGAAGAAGGTGGCCGAGCTGTCCGGGTACACCGCGAAGAACGCGATGACCGCCAGCAGCAGGGCCAGCAGTGCGTTGCGCTCGGCGAAGCCCTTCACCCGGGATGACCGCTCCGGGGCGGTGGTGGGGTCGAGGGCACTGCCGCCGGGCCCGTCGCCGGGGGCGGTCTCCACGTGCTCGGTGTTGGCCAGGCTCATCGTCGGTCTCCTCGGGTCGGCGCCGGACCGGTGGCCGGGTCGGTGCTCTGGGTCAGTGCGGTGAGCCGGTCGGCCGTGAGGTCCGGCCCGCTCACCTCGGCCGCCACTCGTCCGTCGCGCAGCACGAGCACGCGATCGCACAGGCCGCACAGCTCGAGGAGGTCCGAGGAGGCCACCAGCACGGCACAGCCGCGCGCCGCGGTCTCCTGCACGGTCCGGTAGATGTCGGACCGGGACATGACGTCGACGCCCTGCGTCGGCTCGTCGAGCAGGAGCAGCGTGGGCTCGCGCCGGAGCCAGCGGGCCAGGATCGCCTTCTGCTGGTTGCCGCCGGACAGTGCCGAGAACGGGACCTCGGACGACGACGCCTTGATCCCGTGCCCACGGATCAGTGCGCGGGCCTCCGCCCGCTCCCGGCGCAGCGCCATCCCCCACGGCCGCCAGTAGCGGCGGAGCACGGTGGCCGACAGGTTGTGCCGGAGCGTGAGGTCGGCGAAGGCGGCTTCACCGCCCCGGTCCTCCGGGACGTAGGCGACCCCGGCCCCGATGCGTGCCGTCGTCGTCGCGGCCGTCGTACCGGCCGATCCGGCCGAGGCGATGCGCACGCTGCCCTCGACGGGCGTGTGCTCGCCGAACACGGTCTTGAGCAGGGAGGTGCGACCCGAACCCACCAGGCCGGTGACGCCGACGATCTCCCCGCGCCGCACCTGCAGGTCGAGCCCGCGCAGCGGGCCCCCCGACAAGCCCGACACCTCGAGCACCACGTCGTCCTGCTCCTCGGCCGGGGCAGGTCGACCACCGCCACCCCCGCCATCAGCCGCCGGGACGCCGGTGCCCGGACCGGCTCCGGTCATCCGGGCCACCAGGTCCCCCTCGGTGGGGCGCGCGGCCACGAGGGACGCCACCGTCCGCCCGTCCCGGAACACGGTGAAGTCGTCGGACACCGCCAGCACCTCCGGCATGCGGTGGCTGACGATCAGCACCGTCTGCCCCCGGTCGGCCCGCCGGCGGACCGCGTCCAGGAGGAGCTGCGACTCGTGCTGGGGCAGGGTCGCGGTGGGCTCGTCGAGGACGAGGACCAGGTGCTGGTCGCTCTCCTGGTCCTGCAGGGCACGGGCGATCGCCACCAGGGTGCGCTGCGCCGGGCGCAGGGCCCTGACCGGGGTGGCGGGCGAGGCGTCGATCTCATAGGTCTCCAACAACCCGGCGACCCGCCGGTGCAGGGCCGCCCAGGACACCCGACCGGCCAGCCCGCGGGGGTAGCCGGCGTCGAGTGCGACGTTCTCCGCGATCGACAGCTCGGGGAACAGGCCCAGGTCCTGGTGGACGAACCGGAGGCCGGCCGCCCGTCCGGCTCGGGCGTCGTAGTCGGCGGCCGACCAGACCGATCCGGCCACCTCGATCCGCCCGGCATCCGCGCGGTGGACGCCGGCGAGCACCTTGATGGTCGTGGACTTGCCGCACCCGTTGCCGCCGACGAGGGCGTGCACGGTGCCGTGCCGGAGGGCCAGGTCGGCACCGTCGAGGGCGAGCGTCGCCCCGAAGCGCTTGGTCATCCCCGTGATCCGGAGGGCGACGTCCGTGGTGGGGGCCGGAGGGGTGTGCGTGGTCGTCATGGTGATCCTCTCGCCGGTGGCCGCGCCCGAGGGCGCGGCCACCGGAACGGACGAGCGGGCGGTCAGACGCCCCAGGCCTCCCGGTAGGCGGCCCGGAAGTCGACCGGCTCGAAGTCCTGGCCCTGCGGCGGGAGCCCGCTCTCCGCGTCGATGACCTGGAAACCGTCGCCCTGGGCCACCGGCTCCTCGCCGTTGAGCACCCGGATCGCGGTGTCCACCGATCCCCAGCCGCCCCACTGGGTGGGGTAGCCGACGATGGCGTCCTGGCCGCCGTCGCTGCGGATCAGCTCCATGTTGGCCACGTTGCCCAGGCCGCTGATGACGTCGAGGTCGGCAGACCGCCCGGACGAGACCACGGCCTGCGCCAGTCCGGCGGGCATCCAGCCACCGAGGGGCACGAAGACCGAGTCGACCTCAGGCGACTGCAGCAGCGCGGTGGAGAACTTCTGCGGCAGCGCACCGGTCATCACGTCGTTGTTGGCGACCTCCAACGTGCCGACGATCTCGCAGCCCTCGCACGTCGCCATCTCCTGCTCGAACCCCTCGGCCAGCCAGGGGCCCCACAGCGGGTCGGTGAAGACCAGGTGGAGCACCTTGGCCTGACCGTCCGTCGTGCCGATCAGCCAGTCGGCCGCGAGCTTGCCCTGCAGTTCGAAGACGTCCCGGACGCCCATCCCCTCGAGCTGGATCCGCTCGCTGGCCCACAGCGGCTGGCCGCCCACCTCGTCGCAGTCGGCACCCCCGCCGCCGACGACCGTGACCCCGGCGTCCTTCGCCTCCTGGAAGGGCTGCTGGACGCTGGCGCAGTCGATGCCCACGGGCACCACGACGTCGGCGTCGGCGCTGATCGCCTGCCGCACGCAGTCACCCCAGCCGTTGGGGTTCAGCTGCCCGTCGCACAGCCGCACGTCCCAGCCCACCGCCTGGGCCGCTTCCTGCACGGCGGCCGTCGGTGTGGAACAGCTCGGGATCTGCTCACCGCAGGAGACGACCCAGAGGTCGACGTCCTCCGGCGGAGTCGTCGCCGTGGTGGGCGGCGTGCCCATCTGCCCCTCGTAGGCGACCGCGAGCAGGTCCCCCATGGCGACGGGGTCGCCGGCCGCGGAGGTGCTCTGGCTGGCCGAGCTCGCCGAGTCGGCCGGGTCCTCGTCCGAGGAGCCGCAGCCCGTCAGCCCGATCGTGGCGACCAGGGTGAGGACGGCGATCACGCCGGGCCGGCGCATGGAGCGGGTCATCAGCTCTCCTTCGAGGGCGGAGCCCGTCGCCGGTGACGGGCATCACTGCTGTCGAAGTGTCAGCACCGGACCAGCGAAGCGGAAATCACTTATCGCGCTGATCGGTATCAGTCGGATCGATGATCCTCGGGCTGTCCGCCCAGGGCCAGCTCCGCCGCACGCACGACCAGGTCGCGCAGGTAGGAGTGCTCGGGATCGTCGTCGAAGACCGGGTGCCACCACATGGTCTCGATCAGCGGGCCGGCGTCGAAGGGGACGGGGAGGGCGCGGATGCCGGAGTTCAGCGGCAGCTGGTCCACCAGCCGGCGCTGCAGCAGCGCGATCCGACCGCTTCCCGCGACGAGGGCGGGAACGGTCAGGAAGCTCTCGTTCACCACCTGCACCCACGGCTCGATGCCGAGCATGCGCATCTGGCGCGCGGCCGGCGTGGACGCCGTCTGGCCGTGGTAGGTCACCACCCAGGGGAGGGTCTCCAGGTCTGCCACGGTCAGCCCCGCGTCGGCCGCCGGGCTGTCGGCCGCGACGACGCAGACCCACTCGTCGCGGTACAGGTCGTGGTGCGAGAGGTCGCTGACGAAGCCGTGCGGGAGGAGGAGCAGGTCCGCGGTGAGGAGCACCTGGTCCGCCCGCTCGACCATCGCCGGTGAGTGCGGCGTGAGTCGCAGCCTCGTGTGCGGCGCCTCCTCGGCCAGCAGCTCGGCCAGCGTGTCCCCGAGGATGGCCACCACGTAGTCGCTGACGAGCAGCGTGAACTCGCGGGTCGAGGACGCCGGGTCGAACTCGGGCTGGGCCGCGAAGACGCGCTCGACGCCGGACAGGGCGATCCGGGCGAGCTCCTTGAGCTGCACCGCCAGGGGGGTCAGCCGGTACTCGTTCCCCTGGCGGGTCAGCAGCTCGTCGTCGAAGTGCCGGCGCAGGCGCGCGAGGGACGCCGACAGCGCCGGCTGGCTCAGCCCCATCTGCGCCGCGGCCCGCGTGACGCTCCGCTGCTGGAGCAGCGCGTCGAGGGACACGAGCAGGTTGAGGTCCAGGCTGGCGAGGTTCACCGGGCCAGGCTATCGACCGGACTGATGTTCCTCATCAGACATCTCGTCTTCCCTGACCCGTGTGGGCTGCGCCACCGTCGAGGGCGTGCCGCACTCCCCCGAAGGCCTCGACCGGACCGATCCCGAGGGTGCCGTCGCCGCCGCCGCGAAGCGCTGCTCGAACTGGGGGCGCTGGGGTGCCGACGACGTCCTCGGGACGCTGAACTTCCTCGACGAGGCCAAGCGCCTGGAGGGTGCCCGGCTGGTCCGGCGCGGGGTGAGCTTCTCGCTGTCCCAGTCCTTCGACATGGACGGCCCGCAGAAGGGCTGGCGCCGTCGCACCAACCCGGTGCACACGATGCTGGACACCGGGACCGACGCCGAGCGCGGTGTGCAGGGGTTCCCGCACGGGATCGGCGGGGCGGACGACGTGATCGCCATGCCGCTGCAGGCCTCGACCCAGTGGGACGGCCTCGGTCACATCTTCGATCACGGGATGGCCTGGAACGGCCGCCGCGCCGGTGACGTCGTCACCAGCGACGGGGACCGGGTGACCGGCATCGAGACCGCGGCGGCGCACATCGCCGGTCGCGGCGTGCTGCTCGACGTCGGTCGGGCGATCGGCACCGACGGCGAACTGCCCGACGGCTTCGCCATCACCGCCGAGCACCTGGCGGCCACCATCGCCGCACAGGGCGAGACCGCGCGGGTGGGACGTGGCGACCTGCTGCTGGTGCGCACCGGCCGGCTGACCCGCGCCCGGCGCGACATCGCCGAGGGCCGGGGCTGGGGTGACTACGCCGGCGGGGACTCCCCCGGCCTGTCGTTCACCACCGCCGACTGGCTGCACGACACCGAGATCGCCGGCATCGCCACCGACACCTGGGGATTCGAGGTGCGGCCCAACGAGTTCGACGTCGCCTTCCAGCCGCTGCACCAGGTCTGCATCCCCAACATCGGGCTCTTCCTCGGGGAGATGTGGGACCTGGACGCGCTGGCCGCCGACTGCGCGGTCGACGGCGTCTGGGACTTCTTCCTCACCGCGGCGCCGCTGCCCGTGACCGGCGCCGTCGGCGCCCCGGTCAACCCCATCGCGGTCAAGTGACCGGCAACGCAGAGACGAGGGAGTCCTGACATGCCTGCTGTGAACAACGTCCTGGTGGTCGGTAGCGGCCTCGCCGGGGCGGCCACCGCCATCCACCTCGCATCCCGGGGCGTGGCCGTGGACCTCGTCGAGATCAAGCCGGACGCGGCCGCCCTCGGCTCCGGCATCACGCTGCAGGGCAACGCCCTCCGCGAACTGCGGTCGCTCGGTGTCTGGGAGCAGGCCGAGGCAGCCGGCTACGCCTTCGACGTCACCGGCATCCGCGCGCCCGACCCCTTCGGCACCGTCGTGGCCGAGATCCCGGACGCCAAGACCGGCGGCCCGGACCTGCCGGCCGTGATGGGCATGCCCCGGCCGGAGCTCGCCCGCATCCTGTGCGGTCGGGCGACCGAGGTCGGCGTGAAGCTGCGGTACGGGACCACGTTCACCGAGCTCACCCAGGACGACACGGGTGTCGACGTCACCTTCTCCGACCACTCGACGGGCCGCTACGACCTGGTGGTCGGCGCCGACGGCATCCGCTCGTGGACCCGCCGGGCGCTGGGGATCAACCTGGAGACCCGCTCGATCGGCATGGGCATCTGGCGGGCCTTCGGGCCCCGGCCGGCGAGCGTCACCCGCACCGACCTGATCTACGGCGGGCCGTCGTTCATCGCCGGCTACTGCCCCACCAGCGAGGACTCGCTGTACGCGTACATCGTCGAGCCCGCGCAGGACCGCAGCGGGCTGACCCCCGACGAGCAGCTGGCCACCATGCGCCGGCTGTCCGAGGCCTACCACGGCCCGTGGGACGAGATCCGCGAGACGCTCACCGACCCGTCCCGGGTCAACTACACCTGGTTCGAGACGCACGTGCTCGAGCAGCCGTGGAACCGCGGCCGGGTGGTGCTGATCGGCGACGCCGCGCACACCTGCCCGCCCACCATCGCGCAGGGCGGCGCGATGGCCCTGGAGGACGCCGTCGTCCTGGCCGAGCTGCTCACCGAGCGCACCGCGCTGGACCAGGACCTGTGGAACGCCTTCATGGCGCGCCGGTTCGAGCGGGCCAGCACCGTCGTCGAGGCGTCCAACTCCCTCGCCCAGTGGCAACTGGACCACGTCCAGGGCGACATCCCCGCCCTCATGCGGTCCATCGCCGCACTCACCAGCCAGCCCGCCTGAGCAGAGGACCCCGTGCCATGACCGAACGCCTCATCACCCACCTGCGGCACGTCGACCTCGCCGTGCCCGACTTCGACAAGCAGCTCGGCTTCTACTCCGGTACCTGGGGGCTGCGGACGGAGCACACCGACTCCGGGCTGGCCTACCTGGCCGCCGAGGGCTCGCCGGAGCAGTACATCGTCCGGCTGCGGCAGTCCGCCGACAAGCGGATCGACCTCATCTCCTTCGGCACGGCGACCGCTGCCGACGTCGACACCCTGGCCGGGCAGCTGGCTGCCGACGGGGTCCAGCTGATCGGTGAGCCGGACACCCTGCAGACCCCCGGGGGCGGCTACGGCTTCCGGTTCTTCGACAACGAGGGCCGCACCGTCGAGATCAGCTCCGACGTCGAGGCGCGGCAGCACCGCACCATCGAGGAGGGCGAGTCGATCCCGGTCCGGCTGTCCCACGTGGTGCTCAACTCCGCCGACCCCGAGGGCACCGTCGCCTTCTACGAGAAGCACCTGGCCTTCGCCCTGTCCGACACCCTGATGCACCCGCGGATGGGCAACATGATGTGGTTCATGCGCACGAACGCCTGGCACCACAGCATGGCGGTCGCCCGGGGTCCCCACCCCTCCCTGCACCACGCCTCGTTCGAGATGCGCGGCATCGACGAGTACATGCGCGGCACCGGCCGGCTGCTGCGCGCCGGCGTGGAGAAGATCTGGGGGCCGGGCCGGCACATGGCCGGCAACAACACCTTCAGCTACTTCCTCGACCCGCACGGCAACACCGTCGAGTACACGACCGAGCTCGAGGTGCTGGACGAGGACACCTGGCACCCGCACCTCTACGACTTCACCAACCCCGAGGTCTCCGACCAGTGGGGCACCGCGAACGCGATGAACGAGTTCGTCGCCCAGCGTTCGTTCAACGACCCCGACAAGGGTCTGTTCGTCGCCCCTCCCGTCTGATGCGGTTCGCCACCTACCAGCTGCACGGCGTCGTGTCGGCCGGTGTCGTCGACGGCGACGACGTGCACCCGCTGCCGGCCGGGACGACGGTGCTCGATCTGGTGCGCGCCGGCCTGCCGGCGGCCCTGGAGGCAGGTGCCCGGGCGATGGCCGGACCGCCGGTCCCGCTGGACGACGTCCGGCTGCTGCCGCCGCTGCAGGCGCCGACCGTGCGGGACTTCGTCGCCTTCGAGGAGCACGTCGAGGGCGTCCGCAAGGCGATCGACGGCGTCGCCGGGGTGGTGCCGGAGTGGTACCAGGCACCGACCTTCTACTTCACCAACCCCTACGCCCTGGTCGGCGCGCACGACGACGTCGCCGTCCCACCCGGTTCCGAGCGGTTCGACTTCGAGCTCGAGGTCGCCGTCGTGGTGGGCCGGGACGGCGCCTCGCTGACCCCGGCCCAGGCCCGCGAGCACGTCTTCGGCTACACCGTGCTCAACGACTGGTCGGCCCGCGACCTGCAGGCCCGGGAGATGAAGGTCAACCTGGGCCCGGCCAAGGGCAAGGACTCGGCCAGCACCCTGGGTCCCTGGCTGGTCACCGCCGACGAACTGGAGCCCTTCCGGGACGACGACGGCTTCCTGGCCCTGGACCTGCGGGTGTCGGTCAACGGCACCGAGATCGGCCGGGACCTGCTGTCGAACATGGGCTGGCCGTTCGAAGAGCTCATCTCCTACGCCTCCCGCGGCACCGAGGTCCGGGCCGGGGACGTGCTGGGTTCGGGCACCTGCGGCAACGGCGGCTGCCTCGCCGAGCTCTGGGGCACCCGCGGCGACACCGCTCCCCCGCCGCTGCAGCCCGGCGACGTCGTCGAGATGACCGTCGAGGGCATCGGCACCATCCGGAACCGGGTCGTCGCCGGCGTCGACCTGCCCCCCGTGGTGCCGGCCCGGCCGCGCCCCCGGACCCGCGCCCGGTCGTGACGCTCACCGGCAAGGTCGTCGTGGTCACCGGCGCCGGGCGGGGTCAGGGCGCGGCCGAGGTCCGGCTGCTGGTCGCCCGCGGGGCGCACGTCACCGCCGTCGACCTCGGGGAGGCACCCGCGGAGGACCTGCCCGGGGTCGGCTACCGGCAGCTGGACGTCACCGATGCCGCCGGCTGGGCGACGCTGGCGGACCAGCTGCACGCCCGGCACGGACGGGTGGACGGGCTGGTGGCCAACGCCGGCGTCACCGGGCGCGCGCGGCTGCTCGACGTCGACCCGGCGGACCTCACCAGGGTCGCCGACGTCAACGTCACCGGCACGCTGCTCGGCATCCAGGCGCTCGCCCCGCTGATGCCCGCCGGCGCGTCGGTCGTCGTGGTCGGCTCGGTGGCCGCCCTCACCGGCCACTTCCCGGTCGCCTACACGGCGAGCAAGTGGGCGCTGCGCGGGCTGGCGAAGGCGGCCTGCCTGGAGCTCGGGCCGCGCGGCATCCGGGTCAACACCGTGCACCCCGGCTACGTGGAGACCCCGATGACCGCCTCGGCGGCGCCGGCGTTCCGGCAGGCGAACATCGCCGAGACCCCGCTGGGGCGCACCGGCACGGTCGACGACGTCGCCCCGCTGGTCGCCTTCCTGCTCAGCGACGACGCCTCCTTCATCAGCGGCGCGGAGATCCCGGTCGACGGCGGGATGACCGCCCACGGCGGCGTCAAGTCGATCAGCGACGCGGTGCGCGGGTGACCGGCCACCCGGCCGGCACGGTCGTGCTCATCACCGCCACCGCCGGTGGGCAGGGCCGCGCGGCGTCCCCCGTCACCGGCACCGACCCGGTGGTGGACGGCGGCTGGTCCGCCATCCTCCCCGGCCCCTGCTGACCACCCTGAGAGAGGACCACCCGTGTTCGAGTACTTCCCCACCGGCCCCTACACCTGGAACCTCGGCGTCGTCGCGACGCTGAACTCCGGGGGCCTGATCGACGAGGTCGACCGGGCCTGCCGGCCGATCAAGGACGCCGCCAACGCCGGCGAGGACGCCGGCACGCCGGACTTCCTGCGCGCGTGGACGGCGCTGACCGACCAGCTGGTGGCCCAGGCCGAGGACGCCGAGGAGGCCGGGCACGCCCGCACCGCCGGGCAGCTGTACTTCCGGGCCAGCAACTACCTCGCCCAGGCCGAGCGGATGCTCGCCCACTCCGACCCGAACCGGGTGCCCACCTACCGGCGGATGCTGGGCATCGCGCAGAAGGCCTTCGAGCTGCACAGCCCGCGCGTGTCCCGGGTCGAGATCCCGTACGAGGGCGCCACGCTGCCGGCCTACTTCAGCGCCGCACCGGCCACCGACGACGGTCCCGCGCCGGTCGTCGTGCTGGTCAACGGGCTGGACAGCACCAAGGAGCACATGTACGCCTCCAACCACTGGGAGGAGCTGGCCGCCCGGGGCATCTCCTGCCTGATGCTCGACCAGCCCGGCACCGGGGAGTCGCTGCGGCTGCAGGGGATCACGGCCCGGATCGACGCGGAGGCGTGGGCCGGTGCGGCGGTGGACTGGCTGGAGACCCGCAGCGACGTCGACGCCGCGCGCATCGGCATCGTGGGCTGGTCGCTGGGTGGCTACTACGCCCCCCGCGCGGCGGCCTTCGAGAAGCGGTTCGCCCTCTGCGTCGCCTGGGGCGCCAACCACAACTGGGGGGCCGTCCAGCGCCGCCGGAAGGAGCGCGAGGGCGAACGCCCGGTGCCGCACTACTGGTCGCACGTGCTCTGGGTGTGGGGCCAGGACGGCGACGAGAACGACCTCGACGGCTTCCTCGACTTCGCCGACGCCGTCCACCTCGACGGCGTGGTCGAGCAGATCACCGTGCCGTTCCTGATCGCCCACGGCGAGAACGACCGGCAGATCCCGCTGGAGTACGCGCACCGCTCCCACGAGCAGGCGGTCAACTCCCCCAAGTGCGAGCTGCGGGTGTTCACCCCCGAGGAGGGCGCGACCGAGCACATCGGCCTGGACCACCTGCCGCACGTCAGCACGTTCGTCGCCGACTGGGTGGCCGACACCTTCGCCGAGCTCGCCGCGGACCGGGGCTGAGCGACGCGTGGGCATGCTCTTCGTCAACCTGCCGGTGCGTGACCTCGGGGTCTCGCGCGAGTTCTACACCGCGCTGGGTCTGCGGGTGCACGAGCAGTTCTCCGACGAGCGGACGCTGGCCGTGGTGCTCAGTGACGAGGTCGCGCTGATGCTGCAGCTCGCGGAGCACCTCGCCGAGCGGGTTCCCGGCCCCCTGGGCGAGCCCACCACCGGGGTGACCGCGGTGCTCTGCCTGACCGTCGACAGCCGGGAGCGGGTCGACGAGCTGGTGACCGCCGCCGTCGCCGCCGGCGGCCGCCGGGGCCTGGACACCCGCAGCGACGGCCTCCGCTACGTGGGCAGCTTCACCGACCCCGACGGGCACGCCTGGGAAGCGATGCTGATGGGGCAGACGCACGTCGTCAACTGAGCGGTCGCGGGGCCCGCACGGGCCCCGCGACCTGTCCCCCGTCGACGGCCCGCGGTCGCACCGGGCCGGCGCTGGTGGCCCAGCGCCGGCCCCGAGCGGGGCTCAGCGACCGATGCCGAGCTGCAGCAGGTCCTCCCCCACGATCAGGCGCCCGGAGTAGCCGTGCTGGGCTGCGGCCCAGCGCCTGCGGGAGCTGTCGGCGGGGACGAGGTGGTTGAGGACGAGGTTCCGCGCGCCCGCGGGCTCGGCGACGTCCCGGCCCACCTGCTCGATGGTGGTGTGCGCGGCGATCAGGTGCTCGCGCAGCGGGCCCCCGATCGCCGGCGGCAGGCTGGCCACGATCTGGTCGACGTAGGCCGGGTCGATGACCTCGTGGACCAGGTAGTCGGTGTCGCGGGCGAGGTCGATGAGGTTCGCGCTGACCGTGGTGTCGCCGGAGACGACGACCGATCCGTCCGGGGTGTCGAAGCGGTAGGCGAACGCCGGTGCGGTCGGGTGGTGGTCGACGAGCGTCGCGGTGATCCTGACGTCGCCGTCCTGCCACACCTCGATGGGACGGTCCAGGCGCGGCGGCGTGCCCGCCGGGTCGACGTCCCAGATCCCGGTCAGGTCGATGTCCTGCACGTGGAAGAGGCTCTCCGGTCCGGGGAAGTTGCTGTCCCTGGTCCGGTCGTTGAAGTCCTGGGAGAAGGCCTGGCGGAGGTAGCCGGTCATCCCGGAGATGCCGGCCGTCGGCTGCTCCGGGTTGACGACCTCCGGGACCGCACGGCCGGGAGGGAACACCCGTGGCAGGGTGCCCCGGTCCCCCGGGCCGAAGACCTCGATGACGCTGCCCTGCGGACGGCCCACCGCGTTCATCGGGCCGGTGGCGTAGACAGCCGGCCAGTCGGTGGTGTGGTCGCTGTGCAGGTGGGTGAAGAAGATGCCGCGGACCTGGGACAGCGACGCCGCCCCGGTACCCAGCGGGGACAGCCCACTCTCGATCAGGCGCCGGTACGCACCGAGCCCCAGGTCCACCACGTACACCCTGTCCTCGTAGACCACAGCGGTCGAGACGCCGTAGTGGTCGTGGCTCTGGTGGACGGGACCGCCGGCCGTCCCGAGCAGGACCAGCCGGGTGCGGTTCCGGACCGGGCGGTGTCCGCGACCGCGCGGCGCCGCCTGAGCGCTCCCCAGGCCAGCAGCGACCATGCCACCGGCGGCGGCGGTCACTCCCAGCGCCTGCAGGAAGCGGCGGCGGCTGGACTCCGGCAGCGCGGAGACATCGCTCATCGCGCGCGAGACGGCATCACACATGTACTTCTCCGATCGTCGATGACGGCAGCGGTCGAGGGCTCAGCGCGAGGCCGGGCCTGCGGCCGTGGGCACGCGCTCGTGATCGCTGTCACCCTGCCGTGCGCGCGCACCTGCCCGGAACGGGAACCTGCTGATACCGGCTATCACCGCGTCGTATGGGACCGCCGCCTCGCGACGGGCCCGGGCGACCGCAGCTACCTGGTCAGCGAGCCCGGCGCCGGCATCGTCATCGCCACCACACCCGACGAGTCAACTGGAGTCGGGGAAGTCCCGTCATGTGCGCTCCTCGGCCAGCGCCTTGACGGTGGACAGCATCCGCCGCTCCATGACGTAGGACGCCCGCTCGTTCACCGGCCCGAACGCCAGCCAGGGCAGCAGTCCGCGGCCGTAGCTGGTGCGGCTGCGGGTGAGCAGCCGGCACGAGCCGGGGCCGGTCGGGCGGAGGTGGAACCCCCAGATGGACGCGGTCGGGTCGCCGCGCCGCCCGAGCGGACCGGCGGGGCCGCCGAGCACCAGGTGTCGGCCGCGCTCCAGCACCGCCACCGGCAGGGCCGGCCCACCGCGGGCCAGCCGGACCTCGTCCCCGACGGCCAGCTGCTGGAGCTCGGGAACCACCTCGAACCGGTCGTGGACGTCACAGCCGACCAGGTTCTCCAGCAGCTGGTGGCTGTAGAAGCCGGCACGGCCCTGCCCGATCTGCACCAGCCACGGCCAGACGTCCGCCGCCGCTGCGTCGATCGTCACCGCGCGGGTGGCCTGCCAGCGCGGCGCGGGCACCAGGTCGTCCCCGGGCAGGGCCATCGCGGCCTCCCCCGGGGTGGCGCCCCACGACCGCCGCCGGGACCGCAGCAGCGGCCCGGTGACGACGTGCCCCAGGAACGTCGCCGCGGCGCCGGCGGCACCCACGACGTCGGCCACCCGGTACCGGCGGGCCCCAGCCACCGGCGCTGTGCCCGTGCTGTCCACGTCCCACTTCCACGAGGTCACAGCAGGCCCCCCGCGCGCAGGTCGAGCCCGACCAGCCCGGCCACCACCACGACGGACGCCGCGCTGCCGACGGCCAGCAGCACCCGCCGCACGCTCCACCGCTGCACCCGGATGCGGGGGTGCGACGGCAGCAGTCCGCGGAGCTCCGCGACCAGGTCCGGCCGCACCGCGTGGATGCGGCGCTGCAGCTGCCGCGGCACGGTCACCGAGCTCGTGGTGGCCAGCGCCTCGGCGAGGTCCCCGTCACCGAACAGCAGCCGTGCGCGTTCCAGCACGTGCGCCGGTTCGGCGCCGAGACCGAGGGTGAGCAGCATGTTGGCCAGGTCGACCGACTGCCGCCAGCGGGACGGCCGCAGCTCCCCGAAGGACACGTCGACCAGGAACACCCGGTCGCCCCGTGCGAGCACGTTGGACGGCTTGATGTCCCGGTGCGCCGCGCCGGCCACCCACAGGCGTCCCACCTGCCGCAGCGCATCGTCCAGGACCGGGTCCGGCAGGCCGGAGTCCAGCAGCTCCACGGAGTCGGGCACCAGTTCGGTGACCAGCAGGTACTCCTGCCCGGGGACCACCTCGACCACGCCGAGCGGTTCGGGCACCTGCACACCGCCGTCCCGGAGCAGCCTGAGCATGTAGTCCTCGTGCTCGACCAGCCGGCGCACGGAGCTGAACGGCGCCTCGTCCTCCAGCCGGCCGTACCGCAGCACGCGGAAGAACTTGTACCAGCGGTCCGACCGCAGGTGGGTGCTGGAGTACAGCTTGCCGAACAGCGCCTCCGTCGGGCCCTCGGCCAGCCTCAGCCGGCACGGCGTGGACCCGGCCGAGCCGTCCAGCCGGTAGGGCTCCAGCGCCACCGCGGGCAGCCCGAGCTGGTCCCGCACCGCCGCCAGCACCCGGCCGGTGCGCTCGGCATCGAGGGTCAGGTGTGCGGGCACCCGCCGGCGGTAGGTCACCGGCACCCGGTCCGGTGGCGCCAGCAGCGTGATGGCCAGTCCCGCTGCGGACGCTCCCGACAGTGCGGCCACCACGCCGGCGGACGCGCCGGTCCACCCCTGGGCGACCGCGGCGGCCGTGCAGACCACGAGGAGGCCGACCGCCGCTGCCCAGCCCCAGCGCCGCGCCCGCCCCGGCGGCACCAGCACCTGCACGGTGGCCACCGACACCGCCGCCATCACCAGCACCGGCCAGCTGGGCAGCGACAGCTCGTCCGGCGAGCCGACCAGGCCCTCCCGCACGCGGAGTGCCCACGCACCGTCGTGCGAGGCGACCACGGCCACCGCCGCGATCACGCTGACCGTGCCCAGGTAGACCCGCAGGTGGCGCCACCGCCGCACCCAGACCAGCACCAGCACGGTGGGCACCCACAGCACCCGCGGGCCGAGCAGGTGCCCCAGCTCGGCCAGCTCGTGCCACGCGTGGTCCAGCGGGCCGGGGAGGAGGACGGCCCGCACCTCGCGGTCCACCGTCCTGCGAGCCGGGGCGTCGCCGAGCAGCGAGAGCACGAGTTGGCCGACCACCGCGAGGAGGAGCACTGCCGCCCAGCCCCACACCTCCCGGCGTACCCGCCGGGGCCCGGCCCTGTCCGCGCCGGAGGGCCGGCGCAGCTCGCTGCCCACCGGCCATCCCGGACGCCGGGCGGTGGGCGGCACCGCCGGACGGCGGGGCATGGTCTCCACGTTCCCTCCCCGCGACGGCAGCCTCCCGGACATCGTCGTGGCGAGACAGCGCCGACGACGGAGCCCGGCGCCTCCCCCGGCCCGGGACCTTGGTCCTGCCGACGGGAGCCCATGCGGCGGAGGTCCCCGCAGGCAGGGCCGGTGGACCCCGTGCGCCGTCCGGTCACCGACCTGGGTTCGACTCGTCCTCCCTCTCGACACCCGGGAGTCCCCCGTGCCGCGTTCGGTCGTCCTGTCCCCCTCCGCGCTGGCGTTCGCAGTCGCCGGTCGCGCCGACGCCGTGCGCCGGCGAGCCGCCGTCGTCCTCCGCCCGGACCCGGCCGCCTGGGACGGCGAGGCGCGGGTCGACCTGGCCACCAGCGTGCCGGTGGGCTGAGCGGGACGCCCGGCACCCGCACCGGGGGCCGGAAGACCCTGCTGGCATCCCCCCGCCGGGCGGTGCACTGGTCACGTGTCCGCGCACGTGCTGGTCCCCCGCGAGACCCGGTCGGTGGCCGCCCCGGGCCGCCCCGGGCGCCCGCACCGCCACGGTGGCGACCTGGTCCGGGTGGGGCTCGGGCTGGCGCTGCTCGGCGTCGGCTTCCTGCTCGCCCGGCGCGGCGAGATCTCGCTGCTCGAGCGGGACCTCTTCCGCCTCGTCAACGACCTGCCCACGCTGGTGCTGCCGGTGGTCTGGGCGGTCATGCAGCTGGGCAACGTGGTCGCCGTCCCGACCGTGGCTGCACTCGCCGCGGCGACCCGCCGCCTCCGGCTCGCCCGCGACCTGCTCGTCTCCGGAGTGCTGGCCTACCTGGGCGCGGACCTGGTGAAGAGCGCGGTGCAACGCGAACGACCGGCCGGGCTGCCGGTCGGGGACGTGCTGGTCGAGGGGCCGATCACCGGACTGGGCTTCATCTCCGGCCACACCGCGGTCGCCGCCGCGCTGGCCACCGCCGCCGCGCCGTACCTCTCCCGCCGTCCCCGGCGGGTGGTGTGGGCGCTGGCCTGGACGGTGGGGCTGGCCCGCATCTACGTGGGTGCCCACCTGCCGCTGGACGTGCTGGGCGGGATCGGCGCGGGCTGGGCGATCGGCTCGCTGGTGCACTGGGTGTTCGGGGTGCCGCGATGGCAGCCCGACCCCGGCCGGGTGGCCGGGCTGCTGCACCGGTTCGGTCTCCCGGTCACCCACCTGGCACCCGCCGGCGGGGATGCCCGCAGCTCCCACCCGTTCACCGGCGTCGACGAGGACAGCCGGCCGGTGTTCGTCAAGGTGCTCGACCCGGACCGCTACGAACGGGACTGGCTGTACCGGGCCGCGCGCTGGCTCGCGGTGCGGGACGTGAAGGACGCCGACGCGCTGGCGCCGCTCGACCAGCAGGCAGCGAACGAGGCGCTGGCCGCGATGACCGCCCGGGAACGCGGGGTGCGGGCGCCGGCGGTGCTGCTGGCGCGCGGCGCCGGGCGGCTCGCGCTGGTCGTGCAACGACGGGTGGACGGCCGCGGGCTGGACGAGCTGTCGGCCGCCGAGTTCACGCCGGCACTGCTCGACGAGGTCTGGCACCAGGTCGCGCTCCTGCGGCATGCCCGCGTCGCCCACCACGACCTGGTGGCCGCCAGCCTGCTGGTCGACGCGGCCGGCTCGGCGTGGGTGGTCGACTTCGGCAACGCGCAGACCGGCGCCGAGGACGAGGCGCTCAGCGGGGACGTCGCCGAGCTCCTCGCCTCGCTGGCGGCGGTCGCCCCGGCGGAACGGGTGGTGTCGTCCGCCGTCCGGGTGCTCGGGGCCGAGGCGGTCGCCGCGGCGCTGCCCGGTCTCGCCCCGCTGTCGCTGTCCGCCGCCAACCGTGGCGTGCTGCGCGCCGATCCCGAGCGGCTGCCCCGGCTGCGGGCCGAGGTCCGCCGCCAGCTCGGCCTGCCGCACCCGGACCGGCCGGGCGCCGTGCGCACCGGACCGTGGGCCCGCGCCGCGGCGGTGGCGTCGGCCGGCGTGGTCTTCAGCGGGCTCACCGTCGTGGCCGGCGGGGCCGGGATCCTCGAGTCGGTGGAGCGGGGCGGCTGGCGCTGGCTGGGCGGCGCGCTGCTGTTCGCCGTGCTGGGCCGGGCCGCGCTCGCGGCCGCCACGCTGGCCGCCGTCGAGCGCCGGATCGCCCTGGGCCGGGCCTTCGGCGCCACCACGTCCACCGACTGCGCCGGCGTGCTGCGTGGCCGGCCGGGTGGCCGGCGGGTGGCCGCCCGGTTCCTCGAGCGGGCCGGCGTCCTGCCCGCTGCAGCCGAACGCGCGACGGTGCGCACCGCGGCGGCCAGCACCGCGGCGGCCGGGCTCGTCGCGGTCGTGGCGGTGGTGCTGGGGCTGGTCGAGGGCCGGCTCGGCGGCTGGCGGACCCCGGCGTCGCCGCTGCCGCTGCTGCTCGTGGGGGCGGCGGGGCTGCTGCTGGTCCTCGCCGTCCGGGCCCTCACCCGCCGGGGCGCGGACGGCCAGGCGGGCCCCGCCCAGCACCAGCCGTCCTGGTCGGCCGCGCGGCCCAGGTCCGGGGACGCCGTGCGGTGGGGGGCACTGCTCGGTTGGTCGACGCTGGGCATCGCCCTGGAGGCGGCGGCGCTCGCCGCCGCCCTGCACGCCGTCGGCGGTCACCTGCCGCTGCTGGCCACCACGGCGGTGTACGCCCTGATCAGGCTGGCCTGGACGGTCGTGCCCGTGCTGGCCCTGCCCGGTGCGGGCGAGGTGCTCCTGCTGCTGGCGCTGACCGCACTGGGCGCGCCGCTGGCCGGCGCCTGCGCCGGGGTGCTCGTCTTCCGCCTGCTCGTCTTCTGGGTGCCGGTCGCCGTCGGCGCGCTGGTGATCGGCCGGTCGTGGCACCACGAGCCGGTGTGACACCTGGGCGCGCCGGCCGACTGCGCACCGGCCCCGGCCTCCGGTTGCTGCTCACGGTGGCCGTCATCGGGGTGGTCTTCCTCGGCGTGCTGCCCCGGGTGGCCGACTACTCCGACGCCTGGCGGCTGGTCCGCGCGCTGACCTGGCCGGAGACGCTGTCGCTCCTCGTGGTCGCGACGGTGAACCTGCTCTCCTACGCCCCGGTCTGGGTGGCGGCACTACCCGGGCTCACGTGGGGGCGGGCGGTCGAGACCGACCTGGCGTCCACCGCCATCAGCAACACCGTGCCGGCCGGGTTCGCCTTCGGCGTCGGTGCCACCGCGACGATGTACCACTCCTTCGGCCACGGCCCCGCCGCCATCACCCGGGCGGTGGCGCTCACCGGGATCTGGAACAACCTCGTGAAGCTCGCCATGCCGGTGGCCGCGCTGGTGGCCCTGGCGGTCACCGGGCACGCCACCCGGGCGCTGGCGGTCACAGCGGTGCTCGGCACCGGGGTGCTGCTGCTGGTCGTCGGTGCGCTGGTGGCCGGGCTGGTGCACCCGGGCGCGGCTGCGGCGCTGGCCGCCACCGCCGAGCGGGTGGCCCGGGCAGCCGCCCGGCAGGTGCGGCGACCGGGCCCGGCGGACTGGGTCGCGCGCGTCGACCGGTTCCGCGCGGACTCCCTCGCCGTGCTGCGGCGGCGGTGGGCCGCGCTCACCGCCGCGGCGGTGGCCAGCCACACGGCGCTGTTCCTGCTGCTGCTGACGACGCTGCGCTTCGTGGACGGCGCAGGAGCCGGGGTCTCCTGGCCGCAGCTGCTCGCGGTCTTCGCGGTCACCCGGCTGGTGACCCTGGTGCCGGTCACGCCGGGCGCCCTGGGGGTGGCCGAGCTGAGCTACGTCGCCGGCCTCACCACCGTCGGGGTGGATGCCACGGCCGCGGCCGGCGTGGTCCTGCTGTTCCGCTTCCTCACCTGGTTCCTGCCCGTGCCGCTCGGGATCGGCGCGTGGGTGCTGTGGCGACGCGGCACCGGCCGGGCGGACGCGCCCACGCCGGCCGCGGAGCTGAGCGCGAGGTGAGCGGGAGGTGAGCGGCCGGCGGCGGGCCGCCCTGCTGACCGCGCTGGCCGGGAGCGGCGTCACGGCGCTGTGCAGCCTCGCCGTCGCCGACGGCCGGGTGGGCCCCGCGGAGGCGGCGGTGTTCCACTGGGTCAACGACTGGCCGGGCTCCGTGACGGGTGCGCTGTGGGCGTTCCAGCTGCTGGGCGTACTCGGGCTGCCGCTGGTCGTCGCCATCGGGGCGGCGGCGTACCGGCGCGGGCGGCTGGTGCTGTCCCTGGCCCTGCTGCCGCCGGTCAAGCTGCTGGTGGAGCACGGGCTGCTCAAGGAGCTGGTGCACCGGGAACGGCCCGGCAGCACGATCGCCGGGGCGGTGCTCCGGGACGTCCCCGCCGCCGGGGCTTCCTTCCCCTCCGGGCACGCGCTGATCGCCTTCGGGGCCGCCGTCCTGCTGTGGCCGCACCTCCGGCCGGGCTGGCGGGCCGTCGCGGTGTCGCTGGCCGTGCTGACCAGCGTCGCCCGGCTGCACCTCGGCGCGCACGCGCCGCTGGACGTCGTCGGCGGTGCCGCGGCCGGCGTCACGGTCGGGGCGACGCTGCTGGTGCTCGTCGGCCTTTCCCACCGCGAATCGGCGCGCGTGCCCTCGCAGCGGGCTGTGTGACCGTGGGACCGGCCGCTTGCACATACCCCCGGGGGTATGCATGATGGAGGACGTGGACATCCCCGCGGGAGAGCTGGCCGACGTCGTGAAGCGCCTCAAGCGCATCGAGGGACAGCTCGGCGGGATCGTGGAGATGATCGAGGACGGCCGGGACTGCTCGGCCGTGGTCACCCAGCTGGCCGCGGCGTCGAAGGCGCTGAGCAAGGCCGGCTCCGCCGTCGTCTCCACGGGGATGCGCCACTGCTCGACCGACGAGGACGGCGAGGCCCGTGCGGTGGACCTGCGCGAGCTCGAGCGCCTCTTCCTCTCCCTCGCCTGACCGCCCCCGACACCTGGAGTCACCATGGACCCCCAGATCCCCCAGATCCCCCAGCTCACCCCCGCCCAGGTCGCCGACCGCGCCGAGGCCGTCCTCCTCGACGTGCGTGAGGCCGACGAGGTCGCCGCAGGCCGCATCGCGGGCAGCACGCACATCCCGCTGGGCCAGCTGGCCGCGCGCAGCGTGGAGCTCGACCGCGGCCGGCCGGTCATCACCGTCTGCCGCAGTGGCGGGCGCAGCTCCCGGGCCGCGCAGCTCCTGGCCGCCCAGGGCTACGACGTCGCCGACCTCGCCGGCGGGATGACCGCCTGGACCGCGGACGGCCGGCCGGTCGCCACCCGCTGACCCGCCCGTCCCTTCGTTTCCCTCCCGTATACCCCTACCCCGTACCGTACCGAGGAGATCCACGTGCAGATCGACGTCATCGAGACCACCGGCCTCGGCGATCGCAGCTATCTGGTCAGCGACGGCGGTGTCGGTGTGGTCATCGACCCGCAGCGCGACATCGACCGGGTGCTGGCGCTGGCCGGGAAGCGCGACGCCCGCATCACCCTGGTGTGCGAATCGCACCTCCACAACGACTACGTCAGCGGCGGGTTGGAGCTGGCGCGCGCCGTCGGCGCCGAGTACGCCGTGCCCGCCGGGGACACCGTCGCCTTCGAACGGACCGCGGTCGCCGACGGCGACGTGCTCGCCGCCGGCCCGATGCGGCTGCGGGTGATGCACACCCCGGGGCACACCCACCACCACGTCAGCTACGTGCTCGCCGACGCCGACGGCGCCGTGCAGGCGGTGTTCACCGGCGGTTCGATGCTCTACGGCTCGACCGGCCGCACCGACCTGGTCGGCCCCGAGCACACCGACGAGCTCACCCACGCCCAGTACCACTCGGTCCGCCGGCTGGTCGACGAGCTGCCCGCCGGCACCCCGGTGTTCCCCAGTCACGGCTTCGGCTCGTTCTGCGCAGCCACGCCGACCAGCGGGGACTCCTCCACCGTCGGCGAGCAGGCGCAGGTGAACCCGGCGCTCACCCAGGACGAGCAGACCTTCGTCGACCAGCTCATCGCCGGCCTCACCGCCATCCCGGCGTGGTACAGCCACATGGGCCCGACCAACGCCGCCGGCCCCACGCCGGTGGACCTCTCCGCGCCCCGGCGGGTCGAGCCAGCCGAGCTCGCCGACCGGCTGGCCGCCGGTGAGTGGGTGATCGACCTGCGCAGCCGCACCGCGTTCGCGCACGGTCACCTGCCCGGCGCGCTGAACTTCGAGCTGGCCATCGCCAACTTCGTCACCTACGTCGGCTGGCTCGTCCCGTGGGGCTCCCCGATCACCCTGATCGGGGAGACCCCGGAACAGGTCGCCGCCGCGCGCCGCGAGCTGGTCCGCATCGGCATCGACCGGCTCGCCGGTGCCGCGATCGGCAGCCCCGAGGCGCTGGCCACCGGCCGGGAGCTCGCCTCCTACCAGGTCAGCGACTTCACCGGCCTGGCCGCGGCGATGGCCGCCGACCCGGACCTGGTGGTGCTGGACGCCCGCCGCGCCGACGAACGCGCCGGCGGCGGGGTCCGGGGGTCGTTGCACATCCCGATCCACGCGCTGGCCGACCGTCTCGACGACGTCCCGCCCGGCGACGTGTGGGTGTACTGCGGCTCGGGCTACCGCGCCTCCATCGCCGCCTCCCTGCTCGCCCGCGCCGGCCGACGGCCGGTGCTGGTCGACGGCGGCTACGGCGACGAGCACACCGGTGCGGCCGCCGCCGGCCTGCACGCCGAGCCCGCCACCGTCTGACCGATCCAGAGGACGACTCGCCCGTGACCCCCCGCCCCACCGCCCTGATCACCCCGACCGAGCTGGCCGACCGGCTCGCCGGACACATCGCACCGACCCTCATCGACGTCCGCACCCCGGCCGAGTACGAGACCGCACACATCCCCGGCTCGATCAACATCCCGCTGCCCCTGGTCCAGCAGCAGGCCACCGACCTGGCCGGTGAGCTGGCCGGCCCGGTGGTGCTGGTCTGCCAGGCCGGCACCCGGGCTCGCACCGCCCATGCCGCGCTCTCCACCGCGGGAGTCCAGCAGCTGACCGTCCTCGACGGCGGCATCGCCGCCCACACCACCGCCGGCCAGCCGGTCCGCCGCGGCCGGCCCCGCTGGGCCCTGGAGCGCCAGGTCCGCCTGGTCGCCGGCGGCCTGGTGGCGGGCAGCGTCCTGGCCAGCCTGCGTTTCCCCCGAGCCCGGTTCCTCGCCGGCGCCGTCGGTGCCGGCCTGACCACGGCCGCACTCACCGACACCTGTGCGATGGGCGCCGCGCTGTCGAAGCTGCCGTACAACCGCAGCGACCACCCGGTGACCCTGCCCACCGCCGTGCAGGCGCTGCGGTCGGCCGGCCACACCGCGTCGTGATCGTCGCGGCCGCCCTGGGCCTGCTCATCGGGGCACTGGTGGGCCTGCTGGGCGGCGGCGGGTCGGTCCTCGCCGTCCCCGCGCTGGTGTTCGCCGCCGGGCAGGACCTGCCGCAGGCGGTCGCCACCTCACTGCTGGTGGTCGGCACCACCTCCCTGGTGGCGCTGCTGCCCCGGCTCCGGGCCGGCCAGATCGCCTGGCGCGTCGGGACGTTGTTCGGGGCGGCCGGGGCCGCCACCGCCTTCGCCGGAGCCGCGGTCAACCGGCTGCTGCCCGACGACGTCGTCCTCGTCCTGTTCGCCGCCCTGATGATCGCCGCCGGGGTGCGGATGCTGTCGGAGAAGCCGGCCACCGGTGCCGCCTGCGCCACCGACGGGGGCCGCGTCGACTGGCGCCGCTGTCTGCCCCGCACGCTGGCGGGCGGCCTGGTCGTCGGGTTCCTCACCGGCCTGCTCGGCGTGGGCGGCGGCTTCCTCGTCATCCCGGTGCTGGTCATCGCGCTGGGGCTGCCGATGACCACCGCGATCGGCACCTCCCTGCTCATCGTCGCGGTCAACTCCGCCGCGGGGTTCGCCGCCCACGCCGGCGAGGCTCCGCTGGACGTGCCGGTCACGGTCACGTTCGCCACGGCCGCGGTGCTCGCCGGGCTCGCCGCGGGCCGCCTCGCCGCCCGGGTCGACACCGCCCGGCTGCGCCGCTGGTTCGCCGTCCTGGTGTTCGCCGTCGCGGCCTTCACCCTGGTCCAGGCCGGCGCCGGGCTGCTCGGCCAGCTCCGCTGACGAGCCGGCGCGGCGGTCAGCGACCGGCCGCGACCGTGGCCAGCGCGGCCCGGAGCCGGGTCCCCGCCTCCTGGGCCATCGGCCCGAGCTCGGGACGGCCGGTCACCCGGACCATGACCTCGGGGTCCAGGGCGGACAACTGGATCGCACCGCCGTCGGTCTGCCGGACCACCACGTTGCAGGGCAGCAGCAGACCGAGGTCGGGCTCCGCCTGCCAGGCCGCGGTGTGCCAGCGGCGGGTTGCACGCCCCCAGGATCAGCTGCGGGGGCAGCGCAGCACGCAGCGAGCGACCGCGCGCCAGGCCTCGGCGGGTGGCAGCGGCGACTGTTCCTCCATGGCGGCCTCCTCCGGTGCGCGAGCGCCTGTCCCCACCGTGGCCGAGGGGCGCCTACGGGGCCGGTGCCGCGCGGCACCTCCGGCAGGGACCTCCGGCCCGGATCCACCGGCCCCGAGCAGGCCGGCGGTACGCAGGTCGATCCGGTGTCCGCGGGTGGTCACGCGAGCGGAGATCCGGGCGAGGTCACCCGCTGGTCCCGCTCGCTCGCCCCGTCGGGCTCAGCCGGACGTGCGCCGCAGCGCGGCCGGCGCACGGACGGAGGACCGCGCCCTGGCCACCGCTGCCGTACCGGATCGGATGGTGGCCAAACCGTCCAATGAAGCAGCAGAGGCCGCTCCCGGTCCCCCGGAAACGGCCTCTGACCTGCGACTTCTTCTGTCGGGCTGACAGGATTTGAACCTGCGACCCCTTGACCCCCAGTCAAGTGCGCTACCAAGCTGCGCTACAGCCCGAGCGTCGTTGCCTTCCGGGTGACCCGGCCAGCCCCGATCGCTGCCCGAGCAGGTTACCGCACCCGCTCGGCCGCCCCGCCGGGCGGGTCAGCCCCTGCGGTCGCGCGCCTTGCTCTCGCGCACCTTGACCGACACGTCGATCGGCGTGCCGGCGAAGCCGAAGCGCTCGCGCAGCTTCCGCTCCAGGAACCGGCGGTACCCGGGCTCCAGGAAGCCGGTCGAGAACACCACGAACCGGGGCGGCCGGATGTCGGCCTGCGTGACGTACTTGATCTTCGGGGCGCGCCCGCCGCGGGCCGGCGGCGGCGTCTCCTGCACCAGGGCCCGGATGAAGGTGTTGAGCTCGGCGGTGGGCACCCGGGTCTCCCAGCCGGCGAGGGCGGTCTTCAGGTGCCCGGCCAGCTTGTTCACGCCCCGGCCGGTGGCCGCGGAGATGTTCACCCGGCTGGCCCAGGTGATCCGCGCGAGGTCGCGGTCGATCTCCCGCTCCAGCTGGGCGTGCCGGTCCTCGTCGAGGGTGTCCCACTTGTTGAAGGCGATCACCAGCGCCCGGCCGGCCTCGATCACCTGAGTGATCACCCGCTGGTCCTGCTCGCTGATCACCTCGTCCGCGGCGAGCAGCACGACCGCGACCTCCGCGGCCTCGATCGCGGCCTCGGTGCGGAGGCTGGCGTAGTACTCGGTGCCGCTGGCGGTGGTGACCCGCCGGCGCAGCCCGGCAGTGTCGACGAAACGCCACTCCTCGCCACCCAGGGAGACGATGGAGTCCACCGGGTCCACGGTGGTGCCGGCGACGGAGTCGACGACCGAGCGCTCCTCCTTGGCCAGCCGGTTGATCAGGCTGGACTTGCCGACGTTCGGCCGGCCGACGAGCGCGACGCGACGGGGACCACCGGTCTCCTCCTGCTCCCGCGGGGCCTCCGGGAGGGCGTCGAGGACCAGGTCGAGCAGGTCACCGCTCCCCCGGCCGTGCAGGGCGCTCACCGAGAACGGCTCGCCCAGGCCCAGCGACCACAGCTCGGCGGCGTTGGCCTCGCCGCGCTCGTCGTCGACCTTGTTGGCCACCAGGATCACCGGCCGGTCGCTGCGCCGGAGCACCCGGGCCGCCGCGAGGTCGGTGTCGGTCACGCCGACGGAGGAGTCGACGACCAGCACGATGACGTCGGCGGTCTTCATCGCGTACTCGGCCTGCCGGGCGATGGAGGCCGCCATGCCGCTGGCCTTCGGCTCCCAACCACCGGTGTCCATGACCATGAACGACCGGCCGTTCCACAGCGCCTGGTAGGAGATCCGGTCGCGGGTGACGCCGGGGACGTCCTGCACCACCGCCGCCCGGCGGCCCAGGAAGCGGTTGACCAGCGTCGACTTGCCCACGTTGGGGCGGCCGACGACGGCCACCACGGGCATCGGCCCGGTGTGCTCGGTGTCGTCCTGGCCGGTGGCGTGCTCGTCGGCGCCGATCGGCGCCGGGTCGGTGGTGCTCATGCGGGGTCTCCCACTGCTGTGCCGGCCAGGTCGAGCACGCGCTCGACCACGGCCTCGCGGTCCAGCCCGGTGCTGTCGACGACGATCGCGTCCTCGGCCGGGCGCAGCGGGCTGTCTGCCCGGCTGCTGTCGTACTCGTCCCGACGCCGCAGGTCGGCGGCGATCTGGGCGATGCGCGCGGGGTCGCTCACCCCGAGCTGCCCGGCACGCCGTTCGGCGCGCACCTCCGGGGCGGCGGTCAGGTAGATCTTGCAGGTGGCGTCGGGCAGCACGACCGTGCCGATGTCCCGGCCCTCCACCACCACGGCGTCGGCGGCGGCGACCAGCGCACGCTGCCGGTCGACCAGGAGCCGCCGCACGGCCGGGACGGCGGACACCGGGGACACCGCCCGGGTCACCTCGGCCCCCCGGATGCGCTCGGCGACGTCCACGCCGTCCACGAGGACCAGCTCGGCGGCCGCCGACGTGCCGATGCGGATGTCGGCCGCCGCAACGGCGCGGGTGATGCCGTCGGCGTCGTCCAGGTCGACCCCGGCGTCCAGCACGGCCACCGTCGCGGCGCGGTACATGGCGCCGGTGTCGAGGTAGTCGGCGCCCAGCCGGGTCGCGACCGCCCGGGCGACGCTGGACTTCCCCGTGCCCGAGGGCCCGTCGAGGGTCACCTGCCCGCGGAACCCGAACTCGCTCACTGCACCGTCCTCACTTCTCGCTCGTTCCTCGCTGCGATGCCCGCTCACTGCGCGATGTCCCGGCGCAGCGCGACGGCGCCCCGCAGGTAGACGTGCTGGACCTCTGCCCGGCTCAGCGGGGTGTCGACGTGCGCCATCAGCCGGAGGACCCGCGGCAGCGCGTGCGGGACGGCGATCTCCGTGGCGCACATCAGCGGCACGTCCCCCAGGCCCAGCTCGCGGGCGGCCAGCGCCGGGAACTCCGACACCAGGTCGGGGGTGGCGGTGAACAGGATGCTGATCAGGTCCGGCGACGTCAGCTGGTTGCGTTCCAGCACGGTGGACACCAGTTCCCGGGTGGCCTCCAGGACCTCGTCCCGGTCGTCGGCGGCCACCTGCGTCGCACCCCGGATGGCTCGGACGGCCACGGCACTCTCCTCGATCGCGTCGGCCCGCGGATCGCCGCGCACCTCGGTCGAGTCTAGGGAGGCCCCGCCACCTCCCCGGGACGGCGGCCGTCGGGCAGCCGTCCCGGGGGTGGTGGTCAGCCGATCGGGCGGATGCCCCAGCGGCCGGTGGCGGTCTCCCCCGGCTCCAGCCGGCGGACGCCCTCGCCCGTCTGCAGGGCGTTGGGCGGGCAGGTCATCGGCTCCACCGCCAGGCCACCGCGGCGGCGGGGCCCGACGACGACGTCGCCGGTGAAGACCTGCACGTGGTCGTAGCTGCCGTCCATCCAGACGGCCGCGCCCCGCCCGTCCGGGCCGGTGAGCCGCACCTCGGCGAGCCCGTCGGTTCCGCGCTCGAGGTCGGTGAAGGCGTGGTCGATCCGCAGTTCACCGATGAGCCGGCCCGCCCGCAGGTCGTACTCGGTGCCCTCGACCTTCGCCGAACCGGTGGGGATGCCGCGCTCGTCGGTCTCCACCCGGGTGGCGCCGGGGGCGACGACCGTGCAGTCGTCGACCCGCAGCCCCGGCCCCGCGGCGAGGTAAGGGTGGTGCCCCTCGCCGTAGGGCAGCGCGGTGTCGCCCTCGTTGGTCGCGGTCGTGGTGACCGTGAGCCCGTCGGGCGACAGCTCGTAGCCCACCCGCAGCCGCAGCGCGAACGGGTAGCCCGGCTGCGGGTGCAGCAGGTGCTCCAGCGTGATCGAGTCGCTGGCGCGGTCGACCACCGACCAGCTGACGAACCGGACCAGCCCGTGGATCGCGTTGGCCACCTCGGGTTCGTCGAGCGGCAGCTGCTGCTCGACGCCGTCCCAGGTGTAGCGGCCGTCGCGCAGCCGGTTGGGCCAGGGGGCGAGCACGTGCCCGCGGCCGTACTCCGCGAGCTCGTGCTCGGCGTACCCGTCGACGACCTCCCGGCCGCCGGAGCGGTAGGTGCGCAGCCCGCCGCCCACCTCGACGACGGTCACCTCCGCTCCGGCGCAGGAGAGCAGGTACTGCTGCCCCGTGGGGAGCACCGTCATCCGATGCGCTCGCCGCTCGTGGAGTCGAACAGGTGCACGTGGCCACGGCGCGGGCTGACGTGCATCACGTCGCCCTTCTGCGGCGGGGTGCGGCCGTCGGCGCGGGCGATGATGTCGTGCTCGCCGTCGCCGAGCTTGGTGCGCCCGTAGACGTAGGCGTCGGCGCCGAGCACCTCGACGACGTCGACCTCGACGGTCAGGCCGTGGTCGGAGAACTCGACGTCCTCGGGCCGGATGCCGACGGTGACCTTGCCGGCGGCCTGGCCCAGCAGCTCGCGCGGGACCGGGTAGACGGTGTCACCGAAGGACACGCCGCCGTCGACGACGTCCAGGTCGAACAGGTTCATCGCCGGGGAGCCGATGAAGCCGGCCACGAAGACGTTCTTGGGCTGGTCGTAGAGCTCGCGGGGCTTGCCGACCTGCATGAGCAGCCCGTCCTTGAGCACGGCGACCCGGTCGCCCATGGTCATGGCCTCGGTCTGGTCGTGGGTGACGTAGACCGTGGTGACGCCCAGGCGGCGCTGCAGCGAGGCGATCTGGGTGCGGGTCTGCACGCGCAGCTTGGCGTCGAGGTTGGACAGCGGCTCGTCCATCAGGAACACCTGCGGGCTGCGGACGATGGCACGGCCCATGGCGACGCGCTGCCGCTGGCCACCGGACAGCGCCTTCGGCTTGCGGTCCAGGTAGGGCTCGAGGTCCAGCAGACGGGCCGCCTCCTCCACCCGGGAGCGACGGTCCTCCTTGCTCACGCCGGCCATCTTGAGCGCGAAGCCCATGTTGTCCGCCACGGTCATGTGCGGGTAGAGCGCGTAGTTCTGGAACACCATGGCGATGTCGCGGTCCTTGGCGGGGACGTCGGTGACGTCCCGCCCGCCGATCAGGATGCGCCCGCCGTCGATCTCCTCCAGGCCCGCGAGCATGCGCAGCGAGGTGGACTTCCCGCAGCCCGAGGGGCCGACGAGCACGAGGAACTCCCCGTCCTCGATCTCCAGGTTGATCGCGTCCACCGCGGGGCGCTGGGCCCCGGCGTAGAGACGGGTCGCGTGGTCGTAGGTGACAGACGCCATTGTGGTCCTCCTACCGGCAGGAACGTGCCGGACGATCCGAGTGGGGTGGGTCACGGTGGTGCAGGGTTGATCATGCACCCTGACGGGTGCCGGACGTCGCGCGGGTCACACCCGCGCGGCGGTCATGTCCCGGACCTCGGCGTAGCGCTCCCGCACGTGCGGGACCGCGTCGGCCTCGTAGGTCTCGGTGCTCGTGGTGGGCCAGACCGGCGGGGTGTCGCCGCCGGCGAGGGTCCAGGCTGCCTGGCGGGCGGCGCCGTCGGCGACGTACTCCCCCGGCGGGGGGACGAGCACCGGCACACCCAGCACCGCGGGGGCGAGGCGGCGCACCGCCTCCGACCGCGCGCCGCCGCCGACCAGCAGCACCCGGCGGACCGGGTTGCCGAGGGCGGCGATCGCCTCCAGGCCGTCGGCCAGGCCGCACAGCAGCCCCTCGACGGCGGCCCGCGCCAGGTGCGCGGGGTCGCTCGTGGCCAGCGTGAGGCCGTGCAGGGCGCCGGTGGCGTGCGGGCGGTCCGGGGTCCGCTCCCCCTCCAGGTACGGGACCATCACCAGCCCGCCGGAGCCGGCCGGTGCGGTGAGCGCCAGCCGGGAGAGCTCGTCGTGGTCGACCCCGAGCAGCCGCGCGGTGGCGTCGAGCACCCGGGCGGCGTTCAGCGTGACCACCAGGGGCAGGAAGTTGCCGGTGGCGTCGGCGAACCCGGCGACGGTGCCCGAGGGGTCCGCCGAGGGGGTGGTGGAGACCGTGGAGACCACCCCGGAGGTGCCGATGGAGAGGACGACGTCCCCCGGCTCGGCGTTGATGCCCAACGCCGCCGCGGCGTTGTCGCCACTACCGGGGCCGAGCAGCGCACCACCGTCGGCGGCCAGCGCACCGGCGGCCACCTGCCCGGCACGCTCGGCCGGGCCCAGCACGCGCGGCAGCACCGGCGCGTGCCCGAGGGCCCGCTCCAGCAGGTCGGTGCGGTAGTCGCCGGTGAACGGCGACCAGTAGCCCGTACCGCTGGCGTCGCCCCGGTCGGTGACCAGCGCGTCCAGGCCCGGCGAGCCGGCCAGCTTCCAGGTCAGCCAGTCGTGCGGCAGCGCGACCGCCGCCGTCCGCGCGGCGTTGTCCGGCTCGTGCTGGGCGAGCCAGCGCAGCTTGGTGACGGTGAACGAGGCCACCGGGACCAGGCCGACCGCGTCCGCCCAGGCCCGGCGGCCGGCGCCGTCGTCCCCGTCGCCGAGCTCGGCGATGAGGTCGGTGGCGGCGCCGGCCGACCGGGTGTCGTTCCACAGCAGGGCCGGGCGCACGACCTGGCCGGCGTCGTCGAGGCAGACCATGCCGTGCTGCTGGCCGCCGACGGCGACCGCGGCGACGTCACCCAGCCCACCGGCCGAGTCGATCGCCTCCCGCAGCGCCGCCTCCCAGGCGGCGGGATCGACCTCCGTGCCGTCGGGGTGCGACGCCCGGCCCTCACGGACCAGGGCGCCGCTCTCGGCGTCGCGCACGACGACCTTGCACGACTGGGTCGACGAGTCGACCCCCGCCACCAACGTCACGTCAGTCCTCTCCTCGCCCCAGCCCGGCCCGATGCGATCAGCGAGCGCCGAGCAGGTGCTCGATCATCAGCTGGTCGACGCGGACCACGCCGGCGCCGCGCTTGGCCACGGCCTCGGCGTCGAAGTCCTCGAACGCCGAACGGTCGGCCAGCAGGTCCTCGAAGCTCTCACCGGCGCCGAGGGTGGACTGGCGCAGCTCGGGCACGCGGGCGGCGGCCAGCGCCTCCTGCACCTCGGGGTCGGCGCGGAAGGCCGCGGCCCGCTCCTTGAGCAGGAGGTAGGTGCGGATGTTGGCCGCGGCCGAGCGCCACACGCCGTCCATGTCCTCGGTGCGCAGCGGCTTGTAGTCGAAGTGCCGCGGGCCGTCGTAGGCCGGGGCCCCGTCGACGCCGCCGTTCTCCAGCAGGTCGACGGTGGAGAAGGCCTGCAGCAGGTCGCCGTGGCCGAAGACCAGGTCCTGGTCGAACTTCGGCCCGTGCTGGCCGTTGAGGTCGATGTGGAACAGCTTGCCCGCCCACAGCGCCTCGGCGATGCCGTGGGTGAAGTTCAGGTTGGCCATCTGCTCGTGCCCGGTCTCCGGGTTGAGCCCCACCAGGTGCGAGTGCTCGAGCTTGGCGATGAAGCCCAGCGCGTGCCCGATGGTGGGCAGGAAGATGTCGCCGCGGGGCTCGTTGGGCTTGGGCTCCAGCGCGAAGCGCAGGCCGTAGCCGCGGGCCTCGGAGTAGGCGGCCAGGGTGTCGATCGCCTCGGCGTACCGGTCCAGCGCGGCGATGAGGTCCTTGGCCATGTCGACCTCGGCGCCCTCACGCCCACCCCACAGCACGTAGGTCTGGGCGCCGAGCTCGGCGGCCAGGTCCATGTTCCGCATGACCTTGCGCATCGCGTAGCGACGCACCTCGCGGTCGTTGGCGGTGAGCCCGCCCTCCTTGAACACCGGGTGGGTGAACAGGTTCGTCGTCACCATCGGGACGACCAGGCCGGTCTCGTCGATGGCGGCGCGGAAGCGCTTGATGTGCGCGTCGCGGGCGGCGGTGTCGCTGCCGAACGGGATCACGTCGTCGTCGTGGAAGGTGACGCCGTAGGCACCCATCTCGGCGAGGCGGTGGACCGACTCGACCACGTCGACCGGCGCACGGGTGGCGGTGCCGAACGGGTCGGCGGCCGGCCAGCCGACGGTCCAGAGCCCGAAGGTGAACTTGTCCGCACGCGTGGGCTTCAGGTCGGTCATCAGGGAGTGTCCTCTCGAGTGCTGGTGGATCAGGAGGTGTACCGGGCGGTCACTTGCCGAAGCCGGCCGTCAGACCGCCCAGCAGGTAGCGCCGACCGAACAGGTACAGCAGGAAGATCGGGACGACCGACAGCGTGACAGCCGCCAGCAGGCCGGGCACGTTGGTGCCGAACTGCCCCTGGAAGTCCCACAGGCCCAGCGTGAGCACCCGGGTGTCCTTGGACTGGGTGAGCACCAGGGGGAAGAGGAAGCCGTTCCAGGCGTTCAGCGCGGTGAACACCGAGATGGTGGTGATCGCCGGCTTGGCCAGCGGCAGCACCAGGCTGCGCAGCACGGCGAAGGGCCCGGCGCCGTCGAGGGTCTGGGCCTCGTACAGCTCCTTGGGGACGTCGCGCAGGCTGTTGGTCATCACCAGCAGCGCCACCGGCATGGCGTAGGCCGCCGTCGGCAGGATGATCGCCAGCAGGGTGTCGTAGAGCCGCATCTGGGTGATGAGCAGGTACACCGGGATGATCGTCGCCTGCGCCGGGATGGCCAGGCCGATCAGCATGACGGAGAAGGTGCGCTGCACCAGCCGACCGGTGTTCCGGGCGATCGCGTACGCCGCGGGGACGCACAGCCCGACCACGATCGCCACGGTGGCCACCGTGACCACCGCGGTGTTGACCAGGTAGGTCAGGAAGCCGCCGTCGAAGACCGTCGTGTAGTTCTCGCCGGTCGGGTCGGCCGGCGGCCGCAGCGGGCTGGTCGACAGGTAGTCCTGGCGGGTGCGGAAGCTGGCCGCCACCAGGTAGTAGAGCGGGACGGCGACGATGACCAGCCACAGCGTGGCGAGTGCACCGGCGAGGTAGTTGGGCTTCTCCCGGCGGCCGCCCGCACTGCCGCGGCGGCGGCCCGACGGCTGGGCGGAGGGCGGTTGTGCGCTGATGGTCTCCGGGTTGACGGCGGTCTGGGCCACGGTCACACCCCTTCCTGCTCGCTCTGCATGTCACGGAAGCCGGTGGCCTTGGTCACGACCAGGGAGAGCACAGCACCCAGCACCAGCAGGAGCACGGCGATGGCGCTGGCGTAGCCGAGCTCGTAGGCGCTGAACCCGGTGATGTACATGTACAGCGGCGCGACACGCGTCGCGGTGCCGGGGCCGCCGCCGGTCAGGATCAGGATCGTGTCGAAGGTGGTGAACGAGCCCACCAGCATCAGCACGCTCGAGGTCACGATCGTGTAGCGCAGCAGCGGCAGCGTGATCGAGAAGAACTGCTTGAACCGCCCGGCGCCGTCGATCGTCGCGGCCTCGTAGAGGCTGGCCGGGATGCCGCGCGTGGCGGCTTGGTACAGCAGCGTGTGGAACGGGATGTACTGCCAGCTGACCACGAACACCACGGTGTAGACCACGATCGAGGTGTCACCGAGGAAGTTGAACCGGTCGAGCAGCGGCAGCGACTGGGTGACCCCGAAGTTGGTGTCCAGCACCGACCGCCACAGCAGGGCGATGGCGGCGGTGGACAGCAGCAGCGGGAGGAAGAACAGCGTGCTCAGCACGGCCCTGTTCCGCTGCTTGCCGGCCGCCCAGACCCCGATCACCAGTGCGATCGGGGTCTGGACGACCCACGACAGGACCATGAACACGAGGGTCAGCCACAGCGAGTCGAGCGCTTCGCCGTCCTGCACCAGCCGGGTCCAGTTGTCCGTGCCGGACAGGCCCGGGAAGCCGAAGCCCCTCCAGTCCGTGAAACTGAGGTACACGACCAGCACCATGGGCACCAGCGCGAACAACCCGAAGAAGAGCAGTGCCGGTGTGGCGTACCAGGCTGACGGCCGTTGCTGACCGGTCACCACGGAGGACCCTCGTGAACTCATGATCTACCGTTCTCGTTCGATCTCTCAGTCGGCCAGGGCGTCGACGAAGCCCTGCGCGTCGACCTCACCCAGGAAGAACTGCGACAGCTGCTCCAGCATCTCGGTCGCCTCGTCGGAGGTGAGGTCCTGGTCCCACGAGAGCTGGAAGTTGTTCGCGTCCCGGGCGGCGTCGTAGACGAACGTCGCGTGGTCACCGTTCTCGGTGGCCGCGAGCTGGTCGCGGATCCCCTCGATCGGGGGCACGTCGCCGGCCTCGATGAGGTCGTTGATGTACTCCTCGTTGGTGAGCTGCGTCTCCAGGTACTCCTGCGCCGTCTCCTTGTTGTTGGAGTCCGACGTCAGGGAGTAGAAGTTCGACACGTTGCCGACCAGGTTCGACGGGTCGCCCTCGCCGCCCTCGATCGCCGGGAACACCGTCCAGCCCAGGTCGCCGCTGTTGACGAAGTCCGGGCTCTGACCCAGCTGGTTGGTGTACTCCCACGAACCCATCAGGTGGAAGCCGGCGTCGCCCTGGGCGAGGATCGTCGAGGCACCACCGACGTCGTAGCCGACCGAGGCGAAGTCGGTGCCGAACCCGCCGCGCTGGATCAGCTCCTGCAGCATCGTCATGGCCTCGAGCACCTCGGGCTGGCTCCAGCCGCCCTCCGCGTCGTCCCGGATGTTCTGGAAGACCTGCGGCCCGCCGACGCGGTCGAGCACGTACTCGGCCCACATCAGCTCGGTCCACGGCTGGTTGCCGGCCAGGGCGATCGGGGTCTTGCCGGCCGCCTTCAGCTGGTCGACCGCGGTGAGCAGCTCGTCCCAGGTGGTCGGGACCGAGACGCCGGCCTCGTCGAGGACCGCCTGGTTGTAGTAGAGGATGACCGGCTGCATGCCGCGCATCGGCAGGCCGTAGTTCTTGCCGTCGAGCTCGGCACCCGCGAGGACGCTCGGCAGGAAGGCGTCGCGCAGCTCGGGGTTCTCGTCGAGCAGCGGGGTCAGGTCGTCGACCTCACCGGCGTCGACGTACTCCTTGAGGTTGCCACCGCCCCAGTTGAAGAACAGGTCGGGGGCGTCGGGGCTGCCGATCGCGATCCGGAGCCGCTGCTTGTACGGGTCGTTGCCGAACGTCGTGAGCTCGGCGTCGCCGGTCTCCGACTGCTCGTTGAAGCGCTCCATGGAGCCTTCGAGGATCGGCTGGAGGGCCGAGTCCTGCAGGGCCCAGATCTGGGCGGTGTCGCCGCCACCGCCACCGCCACCGCCGGGGCCCGAGGACCCGCAGGCGGCCATGGAGCCGATGAGGACGAGGGACGTGGCCGATGCGGCCACACGGGTCAGACGCCGGGAGTTCATCCCACGCACCTTCCTGTTTCGTCGTTGAAAACCGAAAGTTTCGGGCAGTTGCGAGAACGTAAGACACGTCACCGGACGTGTCAACGACGGGGGTCGGACGCGGCGAAACGGTGTCCAAGCCGTGACATTCGCCTCCGTGTTCCCAGTCTGTACCCGTTGTGACGAACCGTGTCGGCCGGGGAGTTTCGATAATTGCTGATGTGTGGCTAGCATCCCCTTCCACGCCGACAGCGACGCCGGCCCGCCCGGTGCTCCCTGCCGCGGGCGAGCCTCCCGACGCAGCCGGCGCCCCCATGCCGAACCCGGGAGGACCGACGGTGGCTGCCCCACAGGTGGGCCGACCCACGCTGGCGAGCATCGCCGCGGCGGCCGGCGTCTCGCTGCCGACCGTCTCCAAGGTGGTCAACGGCAAGCAGGACGTCGCCCCCGCCACGCGGGCGCACGTGCAGAAGGTGCTCGAGCAGCACAACTACGTGCCGCTGAACCGCAAGGCCCCCGAGAGCCTGCTGGTCGACGTCGTCTTCACCGCCCTGGACAGCCCGTGGGCGATCGAGATCCTGCGCGGGATCACCGAGAGCGGGCTCGAGGTGGTGGTCAACGCGCTGAGCCAGTCCCCCGGCACCGACTGGGTGCAGCAGCTGATCGCCGGGGGGCGCCGCGGGGCCATCGTGGTCACCTCCCGGCTCACCCCGGCCGACCAGCGCCGGCTGGGCCGCTCCCGGCTGCCGGTGGTCGTCATCGACCCGGTCGACATGCCCGGCCAGGACGTCCCGAGCGTGGGCGCCACCAACTGGGCCGGCGGGCTGGCCGCCACCGAGCACCTCATCGAGCTGGGGCACCGGCGGATCGCCGCCATCGGCGGGCCGGAGCCCTACCTGTGCAGCCGCGCCCGCCTCGACGGCTACCGCGCCGCCCTGGACCGGGCCGGCATCGGCGTCGACCCGCAGCTGCTGCGCCACGGCAACTTCCACCACGAGGGCGGCTACGAGCAGGCCCGCCGGCTGCTGGAGCTGCCCGACCCGCCCACGGCGGTGTTCGCCGGCAGCGACGAGCAGGCCTTCGGGGTCATGGAGGCCGCCCGGCAGGCCGGGCTCTCCGTGCCCGGGGACCTGAGCGTGGTCGGCTTCGACGACCTGCCGATGGCCCGCTGGTCCTCACCGCCGCTCACCACCGTCTGCCAGCCGCTGGCCGACATGGGCCGGATGGCCGGCCGGGTGCTGACCGAGCTGATCACCGGTGCCGAACTGGCCACCCAGCGGGTCGAGCTGGCCACCCACCTGGTCACCCGCGCCTCCACCGCACCGCCCCGTACCTGACAGCCGGACCTGACCGCCGGCGGCCCCGCCCGCGACCGCTCGACCCCGCTCGACCCCGGACCACCCTGCGCACACCCGGACCACCCTGCTCAACCCGGACGACCTGGAGCACCACCGTGACGAACCCGACCGACCAGCACCCCGCCGCGGAGCCCGCCGCCGGCTGGCGCGACCCCGCCCGCCCGCTGGACGAGCGGGTCCGCGAGCTCATGGACGCCATGACCCTCGAGGAGAAGGTCGCCCAGCTCTACGGCGTGTGGACGGCGATCTCGGAGGGCGAGGAGGTCGCCCCCAACCAGCACGAGTTCGCCGAGCCGCTGCCGCCGTGGGAGGAGCTCACCAAGCCCGGCCTCGGTCAGCTGACGCGCGTGTTCGGCACCGGACCGGTCGAGCCGGAGACCGGCGCCCGGGTGCTGGCGCAGACCCAGCGCGGCATCGTCGAGGGGTCACGCCTGGGCATCCCGGCGATCGCGCACGAGGAGTGCCTCACCGGCTTCACCGCCTGGCAGGCCACGGTGTTCCCGATCCCGCTGGCGTGGGGAGCGTCCTTCGACGCCGAGTCGGTGCACGCCATGTCCCGCGGCATCGGTGACCTGATGCGGTCGGTCGGGGTGCACCAGGGCCTCTCCCCCGTGCTCGACGTCAGCTTCGACCACCGCTGGGGCCGTACCGAGGAGACCATCGGCGAGGACCCCTACCTGGTCGCCGCGCTGGGCACCGCCTACGTGCGGGGCCTGGAGGACGCCGGGATCGTCTCCACCCTCAAGCACTTTGCCGGGTACTCCGCCTCCGGCGCCGGCCGCAACCACGCCCCGGTGCGGATGGGCCCGCGTGACTTCCGCGACGTCGTCCTGCCGCCGTTCGAGACGGCGCTGCGCGAGGGCGGCGCCCGCTCGGTGATGAACTCCTACGCCGCCGTCGACGGCGTCCCCCCGGCCGCCGACCCGGCCCTGATGACCGACCTGCTCCGCGGCACGCTGGGCTTCGACGGCACCGTGGTCGCCGACTACTTCGCCGTCTCCTTCCTGGAGACGACCCAGGGCGTGGCCGCCGGCCCCGGCGAGGCCGCCGCGCTGGCGCTGACCGCCGGCATCGACGTCGAGCTGCCCACCGTGCGCTGCTACGGCGAGCCGCTGCTGGAACGGATCCGCTCCGGCGAGGTGCCGATGGCCGTCGTGGACACCGCCCTGGAGCGGGTGCTGCGGCAGAAGGGCGAGCTGGGGCTGCTCGACGCCGGCTGGGACCCCGAGCCGCAGGCGCTGCGCGCGGGCACCACGATCGACTTCGACCCGCCGCACATGCGGGCGCTGGCCCGCACCATGGCGGAGCGGTCGGTCGTGCTGCTGGACAACCGGGCCGGCGCCCTGCCGCTGACCGCCCCGGCCACGCTCGCCGTCGTCGGCCCGGCCGCCGACGAGGTGCTGTCGCTGATGGGCTGCTACGCCTTCCCCAACCACGTCGGGGTCGCCCACCCGGACATGGAGCTGGGCATCGAGCTGCCCACACTGCTCGACGCCGTCCGCACGGAGTTCCCCGACGCCGAGGTGACCACCGCCCAGGGCTGCCCGGTGCAGGAACCCGACCGCAGCGGCATCGCCGACGCCGTCCGGGTGGCGCAGGACGCCGACGTGGTGCTGGCCGTGCTCGGCGACATCGCCGGGCTGTTCGGCCGCGGCACCTCCGGTGAGGGCTGCGACGCCGACGACCTGCGACTGCCCGGCGTCCAGGGCGAGCTGCTCGACGCGCTGCTGGAGACCGGCAAGCCCGTCGTCGTGGTGCTGCTCACCGGCCGCCCCTACGCCCTGGGTGGCGTGGTCGACCGGGCCGCCGCCATCGTGCAGGCGTTCTTCCCGGGCGAGGAGGGCGCCGGCGCGGTCACCGGGGTGCTCAGCGGCCGGGTCAACCCCTCGGGCAAGCTGCCGGTCCAGGTGGCCAGCACGCCCGGTGGTGCCCCGAACACCTACCTGCACGCGGCGCTGGGCGCCAAGAGCGGGATCAGCGCCGCCGACCCGACCCCGGTCTTCCCCTTCGGCCACGGCCTGTCCTACACCTCCTTCGCCTGGGAGGACGGCGTGACCGGCGCGGCCGAGCTGACCGCGGACGGCGAGGTCACCGTGTCGGTGACGGTGCGCAACACCGGCGACCGGGACGGCGCGGAGATCGTGCAGCTGTACCTGCACGACCCGGTGGCCAGCGTGGTGCGCCCGGTGCGTCAGCTCGTCGGCTTCGCCCGCGTCGAGCTGGCCGCCGGCGCCGCGGCGCAAGTGACCTTCACGGTGCACGCCGACCGGACCTCGTTCACCGGCCGGGACATGCAGCGCGTCGTCGAGCCCGGTGACCTGGTGTTCCAGCTGGGCGCCTCCAGCGAGGACCTGCGCTTCGAGCTGCCCGTGCGGCTGACCGGCGAGACCCGCGTGGTGGGCACCGACCGGGTGCTCAGCACCCCGGTGGAGGTCCGCTCCCTGTGACGGCCGGAGGGGCGGCTGTCCTGCGACGGCCGCCCCTCCTGGCGTTCTCCCGACCGCCGGTGTCCCTCAGGGGCACCGGCGGTCGGCGTTCACAGCCCGACGAGCTCGTGCAGCGCGCCGACCTCCTGACGGGTCAGCTTCCGGATGGTGCCGATCCGCATCCGGGCCAGGTCGACCGGGCCGACGGCGGTCCGGGTGAGCCGGTTGACCGGCAGCCCGACCTCGGCCAGCAGCCGCCGGACGATGTGCTTGCGGCCCTCGTGCAGCACGACCTCCACCACCGACTGGCCGGCGTGGGTGTCGACGACGGAGAAGGCGTCGACCTTGACCGGGCCGTCCTCCAGCTCGATGCCCTTGCGCAGCCGCTTGGCCATGTCCCGCGGCACCGAGCCGCTGACCTGCGCCAGGTAGGTCTTCTTCACGTTGTAGGACGGGTGCGCGAGCCGGTGGGCCAGCTCGCCGTCGGTGGTGAGCAGCAGCAGGCCCTCGGTGTCCTGGTCCAGCCGGCCGACGTGCACCAGGCCCGCGGCGAGGTCGCCCATCATGTCGCCGACGGTGGGCCGGTTCCGGTCGTCGCTCATCGCGGTGATCACGCCGGAGGGCTTGTTCATCGCGTAGGTGATCTTGTCGTTGCGGATGTCGATCCGCCGCCCGTCGACCGCGATGACCGCGGTGTCGGGGTCGATCCGCATGCCCTGGGCCATGACGACGGCGCCGTTCACGCTGATCCGGCCCTCGTCGATCATGTCCTCGCAGACCCGCCGGGAGCCGATGCCGGCCCGGGCGAGGACCTTCTGCAGCCGCTCGCCGGGGCGGTCGTCGTCGGGCTCGGGGCTCTCGCGGTCGCCGGGGTGGGCGGGGGCGAGCTCCATCTCCTCGGACCAGCCCTCGCCGCCCGCGGTCGGGGACTCGTCGTCTGCGTGCGTGTTCATCCCCGCCAGTCTCCCACCTGAGACCCCACGGTGATCACCACCGTCATCTGCGACAGGAAGCCAGCCGGGGCCGTTGGACTGCACACTGCCCCACCAGGCTGATCCGTTGCTCTCATCGACCGGTACGAGTCGTCGCCACGTCCCCAGCACGGTGTCCCGTCCCGGTGCGATGACGATCGTCCGAGCAGCCCCGTCCCGTCCACCGCATCAGCCCATGAACCTCAGCAGGCCGACCGTGATGAAGAAGCAACCCGCGATCACGGAGACGACTCGGGAGAACTCTCGGTAGAACCGCCGTTTCCCGGAACCCTCGGGGAGACCGCGAGCTTCCGCGAAGGACGCTTCCCCTGATTTCGCGAGCTTGCTGTTGGCCGCGATGACCGCGAGTCCGATCACGATGATCATGACGTTCAGAGCGATCTGCACTCGGGCTCACCTCTTCCGGTTGCGGAAGTAGATGACGGCCAGCGTGATGGCGATCAGGACGAAGAGGAGCAAGAAGATGATGGCGTAGGACCCACTCACGGGCTGGCCGGCCGGTATCGCCAGCCACATCAGACGCCGCTCCTGGAAACGGACGATCCACGCTCTTCGCCGGTCGCAGCACGGCCTCGATCTCGCGTCACCGCGCCCATGCTGCCAGTAGGGCACCCGTCCCCTCAGCCATTGCACGTCCCGAGGGCTGACCGCTGGATCGGCGACATCGCCGAGAGCGTGCAACTCCTGACCCCGTACTGGTGCACTCGTCACGGTCCGGCCAGGCTCGCACGGGTCGTCTCGGGGGAGCGCCACATGTTGCGGTCGACACGACGAACTCGGCGCCGCACGCTCCGGGTCACCGCTCGGGGTGCTCGTCCAGCATCGAGCGGGTGTCGGGCACCAGCGGGGCCAGCGGCGGCAGCTCGTCCAGGCCGGTGAGGCCCAGGCGCTCCAGGAACAGCGGCGTGGTCACGTACAGGCCGCCCCCGGTGTCGGGGTCGGAGCCGGCCTCCCGGATAAGCCCCCGGGTCACCAGCGTGCGGACGACGGCGTCGACGCCGACCCCACGGATCGCGGAGACGCGGGCGCGGGTGACCGGCTGGCGGTAGGCGATCACCGCGAGCGTCTCCAGCGCCGCCTGGGTGAGCCGGCTGCGCTGCCCACCGAGCAGGTGCCGCTCGACGACCGGGGCGTGCTCCTCCCGGGTGTAGAGCCGCCACCCCTCCCCCACCCGGCGCAGCACGACCCCGGCGCGCCGGGCGTCGTAGTCGGCGCCGAGGTCGGCCAGTTCCGCGCGCAGCCGCAGCACCGAGCAGCGCATCGCCGCGGCGAGCGTGCCCTCGTCCAGCGGGGCGTCGGCGACGAACAGCAGCGCCTCGAGCCCACCGCGGAGCGCGACGGCGTCCAGCGGTGGGGCGTCCAGCGGCAGGGCGTCCAGCGGCAGGGCGTCCAGCGGCAGGGCGTCCAGGGCCGGTTCCGGCGTGGCGGTGGGCTCCTCCACCGGCATCTCGGGTTCGGGGACGACCTCCAGCTCGACAGGCGGGGCGGCCGGGCCACGCTCGAGCGGTCGCACCGGCCCGTCGACGGGCGCGGGCCCCTCCGGCGGCGCACCGTCCTCGACGGGTGTGCCCAGGCCGGCGGCCAGCTGGGCGGCGATGGCGTCCCAGCTCTCGACCGGCGGCTCATCGTCCTGCGCGGCGGCGGCGAACTCCGCGGCGAGGGCGTCCCAGGAGAACTCCGGTCGTTCCTCGGGTGCCGTGCCGTCGTCGTCCCCGGGGTGTCCGGGCCCGCTCACGCGTACTCCTCCACCCGCTCGTCGGCGTCGTCGTCCAGCCCGGGGAGGCGGCCGTCGACCAGCTGCGGGCCGGTCCACCGCACGTGCAGCTCCCCCAGCGGGACGGCCTGGTCGAAGGTGACCAGCTGCTGGCGGTAGAGCTCCAGCAGGGCGAGGAAGCGGGCGACCACCTCCAGGGTGTGCGCGCAGTCCCGGCTCAGCCCCCGGAAGCTCGCCGTCCCGGCCTCGGCGAGCCGGGCCCGCACCAGCACCAGCTGCTCGGTGAGGCTGACCGCCGGCGCGTGCAGGTGCGAGACGCTGACCGTGGGCGGGGGCTTGGGGGTGAGCGCCTGGGCGGCGAGCGCGGCGAACTGCTCCGGGCTCACCCCGAGCAGCACCTCCGGCAGCAGCTCGGCGAAGCGCGGTTCCAGCGCCGCCTCCCGGGGGAACCGGCGGGCCGCCACCGCCTCCCGTTCACGGAGGAACTGGGCGGCCTGCTTGTAGGCGCGGTACTGCAGCAGCCGGGCGAAGAGCAGGTCGCGCGCCTCCAGCAGCTCGAGGTCGTCCTCGTCCTCGACGTCCGCGGCCGGCAGCAGCCGGGCGGCCTTGAGGTCCAGCAGGGTGGCGGCGACGACCAGGAACTCGCTGGCCTGGTCCAGGTCCAGCTCGTCGCCGAGCGCGCGCAGGTGGGCGATGAACTCGTCGGTCACCTGCGACAGGGCGATCTCGGTGACGTCGAGCTTGTGCTTGCCGATCAGCTGCAGCAGCAGGTCGAACGGGCCCTCGAAGTTGGTCAGCCGGACGGTGAACCGACCGTCCGGGACCACCTCCGGCGCCGTCGTCGTCACGTCCCGAGCCTAGAGCGCCGGGGTGACGGAACCGGTCACGCGCTCACGCGCGCGGCCACCGTGGCCACTCCAGCCCCAGGGAGCCGATCCGCACCGGCTCGGTGGTGTCGCGGGTGGCGATGACCTCGTCGAGGTGCACGAGCAGCAGGGTGAACCCGGCGGACTCCTCGCTGTGGCCGGGCCACAGGACGTCGCGGCAGTCCGCGCCGAGGGCGGTCACCGCCGCCTCGAGATCAGGCTCCTTCGTCCGGAGCACGACCGGGTGGTCGAGCCCCTGGGGGTGCAGCGTGATCTCCGCCGACCGGTGGCCGCCGAAGCGCACCGCGACCTCCCGGTCGCCCCTCCGCAGCCGGCGCACGAGCTCGTCGGTGAACGGGGCCGCGGGCACCGGGTCAGCGTAGGACCGGCGCCCGCGGCGGTCAGCTCACTTGCGCAGGCGGCGGACGAGGACGGAGTCCTCGGCGTGCAGCTCGTAGTCCGAGAGCAGGACCGCGATCGCCTCGCGGACGATCCGGCCCCGGTCGGCGACGACGCCGTGCTGGCCGCGCAGCGTGAGCCGGGCGGACTCCAGGGCCAGCAGCTCCTCGGCCGAGCAGTAGACGGTGATCTTCTCCTCGTGCCGCGTGCGACCGCGGTCCGCGCGCTGGCGGGGGGCTGCCTGGGCGGGCGCGGCAGGTGCGGCGGGCAGCGTCGCGCGGTGGCCGGCGAGCTCGTCGACGACGATCCGCGGCGCACCCCCGGCGACGTCGGGCACCAGGGTCAGCGGCGCGGCACCGGGCTGCGGCGGGGTGGCCTGCGGCTCGGCGGCGGGCTCCGCCCGGGTCCCGCGCAGCGCGGGGGACGCCTGGGCGGCGGCCAGGGTCGACAGCTCGGTGACCGGCGCGGAGGGCGCGGCCGGGGTGTCGGTGCGGCGGAACAGTTCGCTCGCGCCAGGCAGGACGGGGCGCCGAGTCACAGGGCGATGACCTCCTTGGCCAGGTCGCGGTAGGCCGCGGCACCCGACGACGTGGGCGCCCAGGTGGTGATGGGCTGCCCGGCGACGGTCGTCTCCGGGAACCGCACGGTGCGGCCGATGACGGTCTGGAAGACCGTGTCGCCGAAGGCCTCGACCACCCGGCTGAACACCTCGCGGCAGTGCACGGTCCGCGTGTCGTACATGGTGGCGAGGATGCCGGAGACCTCCAGGGCGGGGTTGAGCCGCTCCTTCACCTTGTCGATCGTGTCGACCAGCAGCGCGACGCCGCGCAGGGAGAAGAACTCGCACTCCAGCGGGATGATCACGCCGTGCGCGGCGGTCAGCGCGTTCACCGTGAGCAGGCCCAGCGAGGGCTGGCAGTCGATGAGCACGTAGTCGTACTCCGCACGGATCGGACCGAGCACCCGCATCAGCGTCTGCTCGCGGGCGACCTCGCTGACCAGCTGCACCTCGGCGGCGGACAGGTCGATGTTGCTGGGCACCAGGTCCAGGCCGGGCACGCCCGTGGCCACCCGCACGTCGGCCAGCGACGTGCCGGGCTCCATCAGGGCGTTGTAGATGGTGCGGTCCAGCTGCTGGGCGGGGATGCCCAGGCCGACCGACAGCGCACCCTGCGGGTCGAGGTCGACCAGCAGCACCTTGCGGCCCTGCTCGGCGAGCGCCGCACCCAGGTTGATGGTCGAGGTGGTCTTGCCGACCCCACCCTTCTGGTTGCACATGGCGATGACCCGCGCCGGCCCGTGCTGCGTGAGCGGCTTCGGCGTGGGCAGCTTGCGCTGCCGCGCCTTCGCCGGGTCGACCCGGCTGGCCGGCGCCCCCATCTCGGCATCGCCGGCCGGGGCCCCGCCGTACGGGAGCGCGACCGCGCGCCCCGCCGCCTCGGCTCGTGTCGACATGGTGTGCGCCCTCTTCCCTCGCTGGTGCCGGCCGGCGTCGTCCGCCGGCCCCGGACCCGCGGCCACCGGACGGCGGCCGCGTCGGGAGACCTCGCGGCGCGGCGGGGGGAAGCCCCGCACCGATCTCCCACTCCCCCTCTCGGCAGCCGGGGAGGGGGACGTGACCGGTTGGCGGTCGAGTTGTCGACAAATCTGCCGACGGGCCCGGCGGGCGGGTCCGCGGGTGGGTCAGCGCAGCGCGCGGGGGTGGCTGGTCGCGTAGACCTCGCGCAGCCGCTCGACGGTGACCAGCGTGTACACCTGCGTGGTGGTCACCGAGGCGTGGCCGAGCAGCTCCTGCACCACCCGGACGTCGGCGCCACCGTCGAGCAGGTGCGTGGCGAAGGAGTGCCGCAGGGTGTGCGGGGAGAGCTCCGCGGAGATGCCGGCCCGCTCGGCGGCGTCCCGCAGGATCGTCCACGCGCTCTGCCGGGACAGCGAGCCGCCGCGGGCGTTGAGGAACAGCGCGCCACCGCGCACCCCCGACCTCGCCTTCTGGGCCAGCGCCGGCCGGGCACGGACCAGGTACTCCTCGACGGCGCGGACGGCGTAGCTGCCCACGGGCACGACCCGTTCCTTGCCGCCCTTGCCGGCCAGCCGGACCGCGGCGGCGGACAGGTCCAGGTCGTCGACGGCCAGCCCGACGGCCTCGGAGATCCGCGCGCCGGTGCCGTACAGCAGCTCCAGCAGCGCCCGGTCACGCAACCCGCGCGGCCCCTCCAGCGAGCCGGCGGCGGTCAGCAGCGCCTCGATCTCCTCGACCGGGATCGCCTTGGGCAGCCGGCGGGCCGGGGCCGGTGGGCGCACCTCGGCGGCGACGTCGTCGGGGACGAGCCCGTCGAGCAGCGCGAACCGGTGCAGCCCGCGGACGGCGACCACGGCCCGCGCCGCCGAGGTCGCCGACAGCGGAGGGTGGTCCTCGTCGCCGGCCCGCAGCGCCACCAGGAACGCCGCGACGTCGGACTCCCCCACCTCCCCGAGCCCGCGCACGCCGGTGGCGGCCAGGAACTCCGCGTACCGGCGCAGGTCGCGGCGGTAGGAGGCGATCGTGTTGGCGGCCAGGCCGCGCTCGACCGTCAGGTGGTCCAGGTACCCGGTGACCACCCGCTGCACGTCGGGGCCGGCCCCCGTCTGGACGACCGTCAGGACAGCACCTCCGCCAGCGGCTCCCACCGCAGGCCGTGCGCGGCGGCCACGCCCTCGTGCACCAGCCTGCCGGAGGCGACGTTGACCCCGCGGGCCAGCGCCGGGTCCGCCGTCACCGCGGCGTCGGTGCCGTGGGCGGCGAGGGCGAGCACGTACGGCAGGGTCACGTTGGTCAGCGCGTAGGTGGAGGTGTGCGGCACCGCGCCGGGCATGTTGGCCACGCAGTAGAAGACCGAGTCGGCGACGCCGAACGTCGGGTCGTCGTGCGTGGTGGGCCGGGTCGACTCGAAGCAGCCGCCCTGGTCGACGGCGATGTCCACCAGCACCGACCCGGGCTTCATCCGGCCGACCAGCTCGTCGCTGACCAGCGTGGGCGCCTTGGCCCCGGGCACCAGGACGGCGCCGATCACCAGGTCGGCCTCCAGCACCGCCCGCTCCACCTCCAGCGCGTTGGAGGCGACCGTCTGCAGGTGCCCGCGGTAGAGCCGGTCGGCGGCGCGCAGCTTCTCCAGGTCCCGGTCGAGCACGGTGACCTGGGCCTGCATGCCCAGCGCGATCGTGGCCGCGTTCATCCCCGAGACGCCCGCGCCCAGGACGACGACCTTCGCCGCGTGCACCCCGGACACCCCGCCCAGCAGCACGCCGCGCCCGCCCTGCGCCCGCTCCAGCGTGTGCGCCCCGACCTGGGGAGCCATCCGGCCGGCGACCTCCGACATCGGGGCGAGCAGCGGCAGCGCCCCGCCGTCGGTCTGCACCGTCTCGTAGGCGATCGCGGTGGTGCCCGCGGCGATCAGCGCGTCGGTGCAGGCGCGGGAGGCGGCCAGGTGGAGGTAGGTGAACAGGGTCTGCCCGGCCCGCATGCGGCCGTACTCCTCCGCGACCGGCTCCTTCACCTTCAGCAGCAGGTCGGCGTCGGCCCAGACGTCGTCGGCGGAGGGCACGATCCGGGCGCCGGCGGCGGTGAAGTCGGCGTCCGGGATCGACGACCCGGCGCCGGCGTCGCGCTCGACGAGCACCTGGTGCCCGGCGGCGACCAGTTCGGTGACGCCCGACGGCGTCAGCGCGACCCGGTACTCACGGTTCTTGACCTCTCGGGCGACACCGACCCGCATGGTCCCCACTCCCCGTCTCGGCGGGCGTCCCCCGGGGTGCCGGTGGTGCCACCGCATCGTGGGCGGCCCGGTCGGGGCGCGCCTCCCGGCGGAGTCTAGGTCCGGCCGGTGCCGCAGGTGTGTCCACCGCCACCCGGGCCGGTCGATGTCCCCGCCTCAGGTGACCCGGGCGTCGTACCGGGCGCGTTCGGCGAGCACGTCGTCCATGTGCGCCTGGGCCCATGCCTTGAGCCCGCGGATCGTCCCGTACAGCGAGCGGCCGAGGCCGGTCAGCTCGTAGCTGACGGTGACCGGCACCGTCGGCGTGACGCTGCGGGTGAGCAGGCCGTCGCGTTCCAGGGCGCGCAGTGTCTGGGTGAGCATCTTCGGGCTGACCCCGGCCAGCGCCCGGGCGAGCTCGGAGTAGCGGAGCGGGCGGGGCGCACCGCCGGCCTCGGTACCGGGGCCGGTCGGGCCGCCGCCCAGCGCGCAGAGCACCAGCGCGACCCACTTGTCCGAGATGCGGTCGAGCAGCTGCCGGCTCGGGCAACCCGCCAGGAACGCGTCGTACTCGACCTTGCCCTGGGCCCGCTGCTGGGCCGCGGTCGTCGTCGTCATCGCCTGCTCCTCACCCGGGGGTGCCCTACGCACCTCGAAGTGCGCACTTCCCGTCGGGAAGTGTCCTGGTCAGGATGGCACGTGACATCCGCACCGCACGAGAGGGAACGACCGTGACCACCAGCTCCACCACGCTCCCCGGCGGCACCTGGTCGATGGGCGACCGGACCGTCACCCGGTTCGGCTACGGCGCCATGCAGCTCGCCGGCCCCTGGGTCATGGGCCCGCCCGCCGACCACGACGGTGCGCTCGCCGTCCTCCGCGAGGTCGTCGACCTGGGCATCACCCACCTCGACACCAGCGCCGCCTACGGACCCCACGTCACCAACCGGCTGATCCGCGAGGCGCTGCACCCCTACCCGGACGCCCTGCTCGTCGCGACCAAGGTCGGCGCCGACCGGGACGCCCAGGGCGGCTGGCCACCGGCCCGGCGGCCGGCGGACATCCGGCGTCAGGTGCAGGAGAACCTCGACGACCTCGGCGTCGACTCGCTCGACCTGGTGTACCTGCGGCTCGGCGACGCCGAGGGACCCGTCGCCGGCTCGCTCGCCGCGCCGTTCGAGACGCTCGTCGAGCTGCAGGAGCAGGGCCTCGTCCGCCACCTCGGGGTGAGCAACGCGACGGCCGAGCAGGTGGCCGAGGCCCGCGCCATCGCCCCGATCGTGTGCGTGCAGAACATGTACAACCTGGCCCACCGCGCCGACGACGAGCTGGTCGACGCCCTGGCCGCCGACGGCATCGCCTACGTGCCGTTCTTCCCGCTCGGCGGCTTCAGCCCGCTGCAGTCCGCGGCGCTGTCCGCGGTCGCCGACCGGACGGGGGCCACGCCGATGTCGGTGGCCCTGGCATGGCTGCTCCAGCGCTCCCCGAACGTGCTGCTGATCCCCGGCACCTCGTCGGTCGCGCACCTGCGGGAGAACGTCGCCGGCGCGGGGCTCCAGCTCGCCGCCGACGACGTCGCCGAGCTCGACGCGATCGGCCGCTGAGCGCTCACGCCGGGGCAGGGGCCGGGGCGACGGCGTAGCGGACGACGACGAACTCGCCGTTGCGGGCGCACTCGAGCACCTCCAGCTCCACCCGGCGCGGCAACAGCGGCGCTCCACCGCCGAGGGTCACCGGCGCGATGGACACCACCACCTCGTCGAGCAACCCGCGCTCGGCGAACTGGCCGACCAGGTCGCCGCCGCCGACCAGCCAGACGTCCCGGCCGCCGGCGGCGGCGACCATCGCGGCGTGCACCTGGGCCGGGTCGTCGGCGGTGAACCGCAGGTCCGCGCCCGGGGGTGCGGTCAGCTCCCGGTGCGTGAACACCCACGCCGGCCGCTCGGGCAGCCAGTCCGGGTCGTGCTCCCGCACCCACAGGTAGGTGGTGGCGCCCATGGCCAGCGCGCCGACCCCGGCGAGGAAGCCGGTGTAGCCCATCGGCCCGTCCGCGTCGTTCTCCCGGCTCAGCAGCCAGTCCAGCGAGTGGTCGGCGGTCGCGATGAAGCCGTCCAACGAGGTGGCGGTGTAGTAGACGGTCCGGGTCATGTCGTCGTCCTCCTGCTCAGCCACTCGATCGGGTCGCCGCTGTCGACCGGCACGCCGGCCGCGCGGAGCCAGTGCCGCGCCAGCAGCCGCCGGTGCGCGCCGAAGGTCAGCACGTGCGCCACGACGCTGCCCAGCACGAAGGTCTCCGGCGGGTCGCAGAGCGCGTCGACCAGCCGGTCGCCCCAGGCGCCGCGGCGGGAGACGTCGCGGACGAAGGCCAGCCAGCGGGGCGCGGCGTCGTCGTGCCGGGCGAGCAGCGCGGCCGGGTCGTCGGCACCGCGGGCGGGGTGGTCGGCGCCCTCGACCGAGGCCAGCCACACCTCCGTCGTCCACACCAGGTGCTCCAGCACCGCGGCGAGCGACTCCTCGGGACCGTCCCAGGGCAGCACCTCCAGCCCCGCGGCGCGCGGTCGCCGGTACTCCTCCGCGGCGAGCCCGGCCGCCGTCTCCAGCAGCGCCCGGGTGTCGTCCAGGGCGTGCTGCACCAGCAGGGCGGTGACCTCGTCGCCGCCCCGGGCGCCCTCGCCGCCGGTCACCCACAACGAGGTGGGCGGGTGGAAGTGGATGCCGTTCGGTGCCGGCAGCCAGTGCCCGTCGCGTGCCGCCGGCGGCACGCGACGGCCCGGGGCGTGACCGAAGGCGCGGGTGAACGCCCGGCTGAAGCCCTCCACCGACTCGTACCCGGCGGCGAACGCGACGTCGGTGACCCGGGCGCCCTGCTGCAGCTGCCAGGCCGCCCGCTCCAGCTCCACCCGCCGGCGCAGCGCCACCGGCGACTCCCCCGCACCCCGGGCCACCTGCCGGCTGAAGTGCCAGGGCGAGGCGAAGGCGTCCCCGGCCATCTCGGCGAGGGTGCGGTTGTCCTCGTCCAGCACCGCGTCCAGCAGCTCGCGCAGCCGGTCGCGTCCGGCCGGCACCTCCTCGGTCATGGGAGCAGTCTCCCGACCCGCCGGGTGCCCGCGCCCGACCGTTCTTGCTCGGATCGCCGTTCCTGCCCCGGTGCCGCAGGATCCCGGGGACCCCCTCGCTGGACCTCCCGCCCGACCCCCTGGAGCTGCCCCGTGCGCCTGTACGCCGACCGCCCCACCCGCCGGGCCCGTCAGATGGCCGGCGACCTCGCCCTGCTGCTGTGGGTGGTGCTCTGGGTGCTGGTCGCCCGGACGGTGCACGGCGCGGTGCTGGTCCTGGCCGAGCCGGGGCGGGCGGTGGCCGGGCTGGGCCGCTCGCTGTCCGGGGCGATGGACTCCGCCGCCGGCGCGGCCGAGGACGTCCCGGTCGTCGGTGACGAGCTGTCCGGGCCCTTCGCGGCGATCGGGCGGGCCGGTGGTTCGGTGACCGGCGCCGGGCACGCCTCCTCCGAGGCCGTGCACACCCTGGCCGCGCTGCTGGCGGTGACGCTCGTGGTGCTCCCGGTGGGCTGGCTGCTGGCCCGCCGGCTGCCGGCCCGGCTGCACTGGGTGCGGGAGGCCGGCGCCGCGGACCGGCTGCTGGGCACCGGCGCGGTCGAGCCGGCCGACCTGGAGCTGCTCGCCGCCCGGGCGATGGCCACCGCCCCGCTGCCCGAGCTGGCCCGCCTGCCCGTCGGCACCGGAGCGCGGTGGCGCAGCGGCGACCCGGCGGCGGTCCGGGCCCTGGCCGGGCTGGAGCTGCGCCGGCTGGGCCTGGACCCGGGCCCGGACCTGGACCTGGACCTGGACCTGGATCTGGACCCCATCCGGGCGGGTCAGTCCACCGAGTAGCCGCAGGCGGTGACGGCGGCCGCGCAGGCCGCCTCGTCCTGGGCGCCGCTGCCCCCGGCCGCGCCGATCGCGCCGACGAGGGCGCCGTCGGCGTGCACCGGCACGGCGCCGGTCTGCGGGGTGTAGCGGCCGCCGGTCATGGTGGTCAGCGCCGAGACGAAGTTCGGCATCGACTCCATCCGGGTCTTCTGCACGTCGGTCGGCACCCGGAAGGCGACCGACGTCCAGGCCTTGCCCTGCGCCACCTCGGGGGTGATCCACGGGGCGCCGTCCATCCGGGCCACGGCGAGCACGTGACCGCCGGGGTCGGTCACCGCGAAGGACATCGGCACGCCGATCCCCTCCGCCTCCGCGCGGGCGGCGGCGATCAGCTCCAGGGCCTGGTCCAGGGTCAGCACCCCACCACCCTGTCCCCCGCTGCGCCT